>NZ_DAMAAE010000004.1:0-199076 GCF_031986685.1 Moraxella sp. CTOTU47915 | reverse complement strand
GAGCTGCTACCTCATGTCTGGCAATCCCCACAATAGGGAATGGTCGGATGCTTACGTTATACAAAACCAAATTTGGGTTTTTCTGCTGGTTTCTCTCGATAGGACAGATGATCCATGTTGGTTAACTCTGCCAATGAGTGCGGTTTATTGACGGTGATAGCTTTATCAATCGATGCCAAAAACGCGTTGGATTTTTCAACGGACAGTTCTTTGAATTTATACTCAGCTATCAATCGACCTTTACGCAGCAGCGCGGGGTCAATTTTCGAGATATCTGAGTTAAAGGTACAGATAAACTGACACTCCAACACATCCGACAGCATACCATCAGCAATGTTCAAAATCGCCGATACCACATCGGTATTGGCGTTATCAATGCTACGCTCGGCAATGTAGTTTTCACAGTCTTCAAGCACTAATACCGAGTTTTTGTTATCCACCAATAGTGACATAAATTCAGGGTTGGTCAAATACCCAATCATGGTAGTGGGCACAAAGATGAATTTTTTATTAGGCACTTGGCTGGTTAGCCATTTGATATAGTTAGTTTTACCTGAACCCGCCACGCCATGCAACAGTACCACGCCTTTACCATCATGATTGAGTGATTCTTTGATATGCTGATGCACGGGCAGAAAATCCTCGTGATACATGGTATCTAAATTGATGGGAAATGGCTTGATACGATGGGTTTTAAATACAAAACCATGGACTTCTTTAAGTAAAATAGATACTTTAGCCTCTTGCGACACATACTTTTGCAAGTACTCATCAAACACGTTTTTGACACTCGCCGCCGAATGCGGATTGGTCGAAATATAGTAAATACTGACGACTTTTAGCAGACCTGATTCAAAGATATATTCGTCATAGTCATTGGACAAATCTTCGTTGGTGAGCATGAACACTTCATATTTGGGATGAAAATAACAAGCTTCACGCTCATACAAGGTATTATTTTTATGCGAATAGGCGACGGTGGTAAAATCGGTACAACGCTCAAAATCTTTAAGCTGTTCTTTGCGAATCACCATATCATGGTTGCCAACATGTACCCCAGGGAAAATATCATCGAGTAGCGACTCAAAAGGGTTATATTTGCTAGCGTATTGGATGTTATCTTCAATGAGTTGAACGCTATAGGGCGGCTCAGAGGAGGCGCTAAGCAGCTTTCGCGGCTGATAATAGGGCGATTGTAAAATTTTCATAGGAATATAGGCTTATAAAAGGCAGTAGAAAAATTAACATAGTTAGCAATAAACAAGCTAACTATAGAGATGGGGCAGTTAATACTAGATGCAAGCTAAAAAGTAGCTAGTTGGCAATTAGTTAAAAAATTTTTAGCAACACAGTGAGCAGCATACTGGCTAACAGTAAGGCAGTAAGCAATGGTGAGATAAGATAGACAGGAATTTTAGGCATAAAAAAACCTGCAAGAGGCAGGTTAATTTAACTAATACCGATTTGAGTGGTGGGGCTGAAGAGACTCGAACTCTTACACCTCGCGGCGCTGGAACCTAAATCCAGTGCGTCTACCAATTTCGCCACAGCCCCATGAGTTGCCTCAAAGTGTTGACTCAATATTTGTATCAGTGTCTTTGTGGTTGGCTATTATATAGAAAATTTTCGCTTTGGCAAGGGGTTTTTTAAAAAAAACGCATTTTTTTATTGGTTAAGTAAAATTTTTAGCGCATTGATAATATCTGCCAAGTTACTAATACGGTTTTCCACGCGTTTTGCCAGCAGCTTGTCAATAAAAGGCTGGCAAGCTTGGCAAGCAAATTCTGATAACTGATGATTTGGGCATAAAAAAGGCACGGGCTGTTGGCGATGCGCGATTGCCCAACCAGGATAATCATCTGCCATAAAAGGCAGACATCCCATCAATAATTCGTACCATATCACCCCCAAACTATAGTAGTCGCTAAACTTGTCAACAGTCTGTCCTGTGAATTGCTCAGGACTCATATAGGCAGGCGTACCAGCGGTGTAAGTTTTGCAGTTCAGTGAGGCATTTTTCCCCATAGCATCGCCAAGACCAATATCACTAAAACTAAAATCACTCAGACCAAAATCAATTAACACCACTTCAAGATTGGGTTTTACAATAAAGTTGGCGGGTTTGAGATCCAAATGCATCAGCCCAAATTGATGCAAACGGTTGACCACTTGGCAACTATGTAAAAAAATGGTCATTTTTTGCGGAAGATTAAGTATTGGCAATTTAGCATGCGCATACAGCAAGGATTTTAACGTCTCGCCTGGATGATACGACATGACTAGACACGGACTAACAGATTGCTGCGGCTGCTGTTGGTCAAAGATGAGGGTATCAGGTAGAAGGTTTGAAGCATACAGCGTGGGAATACCGCTTGTATGATGGGTGCTGTCAATCGCTAGGCTTTGGCAATGATGAAGGGCGTTAATTTCCTGCTCAAAATGGGCGAGATTGGTTGCATTAAAGTGAGGTAGTAATTGTTTAACGACAACGGCAGTAGGCGGGGAGTGAGTTGAATGCCATACCCCGTACCAAAGCTCGGTATGGTTGAGTGGATTTGAAGCTGATAGTGGCTGTAAGTCAGTAACGAGCGACTGACAGCCATTTTTTATGATAACCAGTACTTTGTGAGTTGACCTTGTCTCAATCATGATGGCTTAACGAGTCTACCTTCAATCAACTGCTGGTATTTTCGGGTCACGGTATTGCGCCCCCAACCCAGTAGGTCAGCCGCTTGTCCTTTATGTTGAGCAGTATGGGCAAGTGCCACTTCAAGCAAACATTTCTCAAACATCGGATAAGCGGTTTGCAATATGTCATACTGTCCTTCAGCCAATGCTTGTTGTGCCCAAACTTGCAGCGGCGTGATCCAATCTGCGGTCGCGCCAGTTTGTGAGGCGTGCAAGGTCGGTACGACCGTCGTAGCGGATAAAGGCGTTGGCAGCTCACTCGAATGGACATTCAGATTAGCACTAGCACTGGGGCTGTTACTCGGAGCTGGCAAAGATGACGGATGTTCGCTAGCAGGTGCCTCAAACTGAGTGTCAGGCTGATAGTTATGTGTCGTATGTGTATTGGGCTCACGCGTAGTTATAGGCGTACTATCTTGCGATTCAAACGCTTGTAAAATCTCGGGTGGCAAATCACTGGGCTGAATGGTTTGCCCTGTTGTCATCACACTGAGCCAGCGGCAGGTATTTTCAAGTTGACGCACGTTACCTTGCCAATGATAGCTTTGCAAAATATGCATGGCAGACGGCGTGATGGTTTTGGTGGGGGTATGCATACTTTTGGCGATATTTTGCATAAAAAAATCGATTAACAGCGGAATGTCTTCGCGGCGCTCACGTAGGGAAGGTAGCGCCAGTCGAATGACATTGAGCCGATAAAACAAATCTTCACGAAACTTGCCTTGCTGCACAAGGGTTTCTAAGTTTTGATGGGTCGCTGCGATAATACGTACATCGACTTTAATGGGTTTGAGACCACCGACACGGTAAAACTCACCATTTGCCAAGACGCGCAGCAAACGCGTCTGGGTCGGTAAAGGCATATCGCCGATTTCATCCAAAAATAAAGTGCCGCCATGCGCCTGCTCAAAACGCCCTTGGCGCGTGGTAGTCGCACCCGTAAATGCGCCTTTTTCATGACCAAATAGTTCAGCTTCAATCAAATCATGCGGAATCGCCGCCATATTGAGGGCGATAAATGGTTTGGATTTGCGTGGCGAATGTTCGTGTAAGGCACTGGCAATCAGCTCTTTACCCGTACCCGATTCGCCTGTGATGAGTACTGTCATCGGCATATGCGACAAGCGACCAATCGCACGAAATACTTTTTGCATGGCAATCGATTGCCCGATGATGCCCGATGGGTTGGTGGGGGCTTTTTCTGGCGCGACTGCTACTTTTTGCGCTGGCGGCTGCTGTGCATCACGAATCAGAGAGTCGTTGTAGTTCTCAGACTTACTGCGCTTTTGTGTTTGGTTTGACTGGCTTTGCAGGCAAGCTTTTTTCACCATGGCAATGGCATCATCCAACTCAAACGGCTTGGGTAAGTAATCAAATGCGCCTGATTGATAGCTATCCACCGCAGACTGCACATCGGCATGCGCGGTCATGATGATGACAGGAATTTGTGCAAAGGCTTGTTTGATTTTACTGCTAAAATCCAAGCCGTTCATCATGGGCATTCGAATATCGGTGACGATAACGCTTGGTAAGGAGGCACTATTGTCACTCTTCGGTTGGCTGTCTTGCCCGCTATCTTGTAGCAGCCGCCACGCCGATTGCGCATTGCCAAAGGTTTGCACTTGAAACCCACTATCTGTCAGTGTATCTTCTAAAATCATGCGTAGCGCTTGGTCGTCATCGATGACCCAAACAATAGGCTCGGTGGTTGGCGTTTTATTATTGGTATAAGTCATATAAAAACCCTATATGGGAAACTGTATTGGTTTAAACATTATTGATTGGAAAATTCATAGCCGATCAGTCATGATGCTGTGGTGTATCAGGGTTAAACTATCAATTGGTCATTTGGTTATTTGCCGAATTTGCCAAGGTAAAAAAATCGTAAATAGGGTTTCACCTGGCTGAGAGGTCACACTGATTTGCCCTTGATGGCGCTGAATAATGTCATGAGCAAGTGCCAGCCCCAAACCCGTACCATTGGCGCGTCCTGTGACCAAAGGATAAAAAATTTGCGGTAACAACTCACTATCAATGCCCAAGCCATTATCAATAAAATCAACCCGCAATACGCTTTTATGTCGTATATCGCCAATGGTTTGTTGGTGCTGAATACGGGTCTTTACCGTGATGCTAGGCGACACAATGTCGTTTTCATTGAGCGCTTGTATCGCATTATTGACGATATTCATAAATACTTGTACGAGCTGGTCTTTATCAGCGGTGATTTCTGGTAACGATAAATCAAAGTCTCTGACTAGACTAATATTGGGGTTTTGTATCTCTGCCAACGTTAGCACATGCTGCAGGGGCTCATGCACGTTGATCACTTGCCAGTTGGGCAAATTTGGCGCGCCCAGCAATTGGGTCACCAAGTTATTGAGTCGTCTGGTCTCATCCATGATGATACTGAGATAATTGGCGACCTTTTGCGCCTGGGTGTCGTTAATATAGCGCACAATCCCATCAGATTTCATGATTTGATTAAAATTCTTCTCAAGCAGTTGGCTTGCCCCAAGGATGCCGGCTAAAGGGTTTTTGACTTCGTGTGCCATACTGCGAATCATTTGACGGGTTATCAAATGTTGGTGATTTTGATACTGTTCTTGTTGAATACGACTTTCGCGATCTTTTGCCCAAATTTCAATTAAATAGAAAAAACCCGCCTCGGTTTCTAACGGGGAAACCCCATAATCGACCAATAATGGTGCACCAATCCCTTGGGTGCTTAGCCCCAAAATGGTGCAATCATGATGGATGAAGGCTTGGTACATTTTTTTGGTATGTTCAAATTGGTTTTGCAACGCCAATTTGATTTGTGCTTTGGTTTTTTTATGGGTTATCGGGTCATCATCCGTATGCGATTGCTCTGGTGCTTGTGTTAGTAATTTTTCATAGTTTGCGGGGGTTAAAATATCGATAACATTTTTATGAAGTAAATGGTGCTGACTAACTGACAAAATCTGCTCAGCCGTCGCATTGATATAGACGCACTCATAGTTGCTGTCAGCGACAATTAATCCCGATAATAGGTTGTTGAACATATCATCAAACAGGGTCTGGTTGGATTCAAGACTATTTAAAAAAGTAGGATGGGTCATTGGATAACTACCACAAATTTGAGCAATGGTTAAAGTGCAATTTAAATGCCAACAACTTATTGGACAATATTTGGATCATTGTCACAACAGATAAATAATAGAATGATGGGCAGCAAATCAGTCATTGAATATAAAAAAATCACTCATTTATAGCAAAGTGTTGATTGTAGTATGATATATTTTGAACCAAAATAGTGCAAAATTTAAAACGTAATTGCTAAAAAAAGACATATAAAAAAAGGGCATAAAATCTATGCCCTTTGATGTACTGTAGCTATAAAAATTTAGAACCATTGGTAGGTTAGTGAGACGAATGAATTAATGCCTTTTTGGCGGTAGCCATAAACGGTCTCATAATCTTTATCTGTGAGATTATTAAGACGACTGCTAATGGTTAGGTTGGGACTGACATAATAATTCCCAGTCAGGTTCAACAAGGTGTAGCTGTCTAGAGTTTGTGAATTGTTGGCATCACGATAACGCTCTCCGACGTATTGTAGCTCCGTTCGAATGTCATATTTTGGCTGTTGATAGCCTAGGTAAACAATACCTTTGTTTTTGGGTTGATAAATTAATTCTTTGCCCGTTTTTTTATCTTCAGTATCTAGATAATCATAACCTAGACCAAATAAAGTATTATTTAACTGCCAGTCACTGGTTAACGAAATACCGTTAATATCCGCTTTATCTATATTTTGCATTTGACCTGCATAAGTAAGTGGGTCGGTGGTTACCCAAGCTAATTTATCGGTAAATTTAGATTGGTAGGCTGTTACGCGTGTGTGTTGATGATGATTGCTGTTTTCAATAAAGATTTCTGCATTTTTGCTGGTTTCAGGTTTTAAGTTGGGATTTTCTGAGCCTGGCCAATACAAATCGTTGAATGTGGGGGCACGAAAATTGGTTGCGTATGATGCACCAATGCGAGTGTTGGGGCTAAGACGATACGCACCGCCCACATTGTAGGTGGTCTTGCTATCAAATTGTGAGTTATCATCGTGACGCACATTTAATTGCACATCATATTTATCTTGAGCGAGCTGATATCCCAAAAACTCACTGTTGATAGTGCGGTGAGTCACGTCATAATCATTAGAGCTATCAACTTCTTGTTTTAAATTCTCATAACCACCGATAAGCTTACCGAGTGGCAACTGATAGCCAAGCTGTATGGTTACTTGTTTCTGAGTCGTATTGATTACATCGTCTAGGCGACCTGTTTGCCAATCTGCACCATCATACGTGGTAGATTTATCATAACTTTGACCATATTTAATATTTGCAGACAGTTTATCTTGTTGATAATCGGCAAAAGCTGAGACAGCCGCGTTTTTTTGGTCAGCATACGCGTTTGGCACTTCTGAACCACTATCAATATCTGTAGTGGATTTTGCAAATAATCCTGTTGCTCCAATTTCAACATTGTCATTGACTTTATGCTTGGCGACCAAACTTGCGTTTTTGGACTCAAAACCGTCTTTGTCAGCATGATGTATGCCGAACTGAGCGTAAGGTTTCGTCGCGTCAATGCCATTGGTCTTTTCATAACCCGTAGAAAGGCTTAAAGTCGTTGCAGAATTAACCAGTTGTCCTGTAATTTGCCCTTTATAGCTGTTTTCTGTGCCGCCGCCAACAGTCAATGCGACATTAGACTGTTGGGCGTTTTGACCTTTAGTAAAGACTTGAATCACGCCGCCCATCGCATCTGAGCCATAAAGACTTGAGCCAGAAGCACCATAAACTATTTCTATTCTATCGATTTGGTCGACTGGTAACAGCGATAATGCTGCTCCACCTGCGGTTGCAGAGCTGTAACGAATCCCATCGATTAATACTAAGACTTGACTATTGGAGTAACCACGCAATCTGACACCACTGCTCGCACCATCCCCACCATTTTGAGTAACATATATGCCACCTTGTCCACGAAGTACATCTATCACGCTTTGACCGCGATAACGTTGCAATTGTTCTTCATCAATCACAGTGGTTTGGGCGATGGTATTCTTGACAAGCGTCGGCGTTTTGGTTGCCGTGGTGGTAAAAGTAAGGCTCGGCAAAGTCGTTTCAGCTTCGCCAATAGCAGCTTCGCTAGTCGCTGCATGAGCGCTAACACCAGTCATGGACATGCCAATAATCACCAAGACGCTTTGCGTGATTGGATGGATATTAAAAAATGGCCTTTTGATAAAACGTAGTGATGTCTGACAGGTATGACGCATAACTTGACCCAAAAAAATAGTTTAAAGACACATTGTAGAAAAATATCGTTACATAAGCTATTACTTTCGCTTGGTCATTGCTCATTAAAGCTTGAGAATTTTTCAATAAAAAACCCCTTTAGTAACTAAAGGGGTTTTAATACAAGCCTTTATATCAACAATTAGCTTGCTTGCTGCTGTAATTTTTTAGCTTTTTGGTAGCATTCATTGATGTGATTTTCAGCAATTTTTTTAAACATCAAATAACCGATGGTACCCGCCACTAATTGACCACCAAACGGTACAAATTTGGTGACTTGCTTGGCGATAATACGGCTACCAAAGCCTTGGAAAGTTTTTTTGGCGATACTGCGTGTCACCACTAGTCCTGCAAAATCCACCGCTTTATCTTTTAGTTGGTTGATTTGCGCGCCGTTGTTCAAATCTACCGCTGCTTGGGCGGGTTCAATTAAACCAAATTTAGCGGAGATTTCAGGTAGCAATTTTGATAATAGACCTGCGTCAACCGCAACGTCTAGCAACGGCACTGGGACAACTGCTGCTACGGCAGACATTTTAGCTTTACTTTTAATCATCGCCTCGCATTCGCGTTTGATTTTTTCTAAGTCAAGTTTTGGGTCAATGGTTTTGGTCAAATTTTCTGCTGACATAATTTTTCCTTCTAAAAAATTTCAATTATCAATAGTAAAGGTAGTATTGCAAAACGCTTGCAACAAGAGATGATTATTCATTAATGGTCATTGATACTGTTTCATTAATGGTAAGTGAGGACTCTTTGGTTTGATTATAACTGAGTGTAAACGTATCAATAAGCATCTTTTTGCAAAAAAATGCTAATGGTTTGTAGTGGCATTATTACGATATGCAAAACGCACAAATAGCTACGGAAGCTGATGAGATGTTTTTCACCGTTTCGCTGTTGTAATTTTGCCTATTCAGTCTCATTATGCTAGTTTGTTCTCTCTACTTTATTTGACAACCATGATAAATTTATGTTGACTGTGACTCCCCGTTTTAGTGCGACCCATATTGACGAGATTCCCCGCGATTTACAGCCCTTGGCGCAGACATCGATGACATTAGCACGTATTTTGGCTGGGCGAGGCGTGCAAGATGTGGCTAATTTAGACACCGCCTTTAATAAGATGTTACCTGCAAATTCGCTTACAGGCATTACCAAGGCAGTGGCGCTGCTTGACAAGGCGATTGATACGCAGCAAAAAATACTGATTGTGGGTGATTTTGACTGCGATGGCGCGACTAGCACGGCACTGATGGTAAGGGTGTTACGTGAAATGGGTGCGCAGGTTGATTTCTTGGTGCCCGATCGTTTTAAGTACGGTTATGGACTGACGCCAGAAATTGTTGCGCTAGGTATTGAAACCTATCATCCTGATGTCATTGTCACGGTTGATAATGGTATCTCTAGCCATGCGGGGGTCGAACTTGCCAAAGCCGAAGGGCTAACGGTGATTATTACCGATCACCACTTGACGACGCAGGCGACACCAAACGCCGATGCCGTGGTCAATCCCAATCAGCTGGGCTGTGATTTTGCTAGTAAATCATTGGTAGGGGTTGGGGTGGCATTTTATGTGCTAGGCAATCTTGCCAAAGTCAGACGCCAAGCCAACAAATCCACCACCCAAGTGAGTCGCTATATTGATTTGGTGGCACTCGGCACGGTGGCGGATGTGGGCGTATTAGACCAAAATAATCGTATTTTGGTGCACCAAGGTATCCAAGCCATCAAGCAAGGTCGTTGCTGTGAGGGTATTTTGGCATTGTTGGAGCAGGCGAGTCGGCAGGTAGCCGACATCACGGCTCAAGATTTTGGTTTTATTTTAGGACCCCGCATCAACGCCGCAGGTCGTATGGATAGTATGCGAATTGGCATTGACTGCTTACTCACCGATGATTGGGGGGAGGCACAGCGGCTTGCGCATCAGCTTGATAAACTCAATCAAGAGCGCCGCCAAGTCGAGCAGGGCATGCGACAACAAGCCGATAGTGTATTAAGGACGCTTGATAATCCATCTGAGCAAAGTGCTATAAATCAAGTAACGCAGCGCAAACGCAGTATTATTTTGTATCAAGATGAGTGGCATCAAGGGGTGATCGGTATCGTCGCAGGCAGATTAAAAGAAAGCTACCATGTGCCCGCTATCGTGTTTGCCCCTGCTGATACAGCATTGATTGAAGATGACGATGCTATCAAAGGTTCCGCACGCTCTATTGAAGGCATTCATATCCGTGATGCCATTGAATCAGTCGCGCAAACCTACCCCGAACTCATTAGCCACTTTGGTGGGCATGCGATGGCGGCAGGCCTGACAATCAAACGGAAAAACTTTGAGCCATTTTGTAAAGCGTTTGATGAGGTAATTGCAGCGGTGGCTGATGAGGTATTTGCAGAGACGTTATATAGCGATGGCGAATTGACAGCCGGTGAATTCACGGTTGATTTTATAGATAGCTTGCAGACGTTGGCTATTTGGGGACATGGGTTTGTGGCACCGATATTTGATGGGGTGTTTGTGGTGCAAGATTATCGGGTGTTAAAAGAGCGTCATTTAAAATTATGGTTGTCGTATCCCGATGTGCCTTTTACTATCGAAGCGATTTGGTTTAATGTTGACTTTGACGCGATAGCTTTGTCTGCTATCAATCGCAGTGTGTCAAAAGTGCATTTACTCTATGAGCTTGAGAAAAATTTATTTAATGGACAAACTAAATTGCAGCTAAGGGTAAAAAAGGGTGTACTCCTCTAGACAAGCGTTTTTGCTGATTCATACACAATCTGATAACCATAACACCCAATAAAGATGATAAACGACATAAAATGACATGTTAATATAATTTATCACCTATATTGCGCTAAATTTTGATAAATTATGCAGGTATCAAGGTGTTAATTTTTTAAAGCTTGATAAAGCTTTGGCGCTTAGCTGGCTATTATTTATTATTAACCGCTTGCCTTTTAACTATCTGTCTTTTACCTGCGTATGGAGAATTGCCATGAGTAAATCGCTTGCCAACAATGCAACCGCAACGACGGCTCGGCAATGGCAAATCCTGTCACAGCTGGATCGCAAACGTTGGCTCGGTACCACCCATATCAAAGAACAGCTTGATTTGATGGGTTTTGATATCAGTTTGCGAACCATTCAGCGAGATTTAAACGCTTTGGCAACGCGTTTTCCGATTGAAAAAAACAACACCAATCCACAAGGTTGGCGCTGGCGTGAAGATGCACCGATGCAAAGCTTGCCGCACATGAATTTGTCGCAAGCAGTGGCGTTTAGTATGATGCGCCATAATTTGACCCAGCTATTACCCCCGGCTATTTTGGATGAATTGATTCCTTGGTTTGACCTAGCGAATCGGCAACTCAAAGAAAGCAAAGTGGCAAATACTTGGCTTGATAGAGTGCGTATCCTGTCCGCCAATCAACCGCTCATCCCGCCATCGGTCAATCCAGCCGCCAAAGACGCTGTCTATGACGCATTGTTTCAAAATAAAAAACTCATCGCCTGTTATAAAGCGCGCGGGCGAGAGGAAGCGCAAAAATACACCTTAAATCCGCTAGCCATTGTGCAGCGTGGTGTGGTGATTTACTTGATTGCCTCGCGAACCGACAGAGCCTCTGACGATGTGCGCCAATTTGCTTTGCACCGTTTTGAGAGTGCGGAAGTGAGCGCAAGCGACGCGCAAACCCCGAAAGATTTTAATTTAGACAATTACATCAATACAGGCGCGATGGGGTTTAATTATCCGTTGTTCCAAAAACTCATGCCTGAAAGCGAAAAAAACAACCACGAGCCGCCCATACAGCAAGTGCGTTTATTGTTTCATCCGTTATCGGGGGCAAGTTTACTTGAAAGCCCCTTATCAACCGACCAGCAAAGCTGGGAAGATGACGAAGGATTGCATATCACAGCCACAGTAAACATGACCTCTCAGCTAGTATGGTGGCTACGTGGTTTTGGTAAAGGACTGCGAAAAATCGAGCCTGAGATTTTATCAATCGCCGTCTTTGAAACCCAAACTCCAAACCAACAAGCGCCTAATCAACAACCCACCATCCAAACAATAAACGAATAACTAACAAACGCCCAAACAAGCTAACTACTTTTTCCAATTTTTCGAGAATCTTATGAAACATGCTAATAATAACACCCTTGAACCCACTGCTACCGACACCAACACACAGCAGCCTAGTAAGCTAAAAACCACGATTTTATACAGTGATTTGACGGATGATTCACCTATCACATCTGCCAAATCGCCTGACAATCTGACACCCAGCACTACCACAGAGACCTACCAGATTATTTCGGCGCAGTTTGCTGACCCAGCGGTTGAAATAATAGCGCCTGTCAACTCACCCAATTTGACCGATAAAAACACCAATGAGACAGTAGTGTCAGGCACCTTGCCGCTACAGAAAGCGCCAACAATAAACCCCATGACTGATGACAAGATTTTGCAAAAAAGTCATCAGCTAGCAATCACCCAAGACGATCAGCTTGAAGATGATAAAACAGCTTCAGGTATAGCCGTCGAGCATATGGATGTGGTACTCAAGCAGTGGTATTTTACCGTGCAATGGCAGAAAACGCAGATGCCAAAATCTGGGCTTTATAATAAATTTAAAAAACGCACGCAAGCCATGGATATAGACTTATCCTGCTTGCTTTGTAACCGATATGGCGAGGTAATCGAAACTGTCTGGTTCAAAAATGTCCGTGATAAAGCGCAATCAGTGCGTCATCAAGGCGATGAATTATTGGGCAAAAAGCCATTTAGCGCTATCGATGACCGCAAAGAAGACGCTGACAACAATCAAAGCACCAAGGTCAATGATGCCAACCTCAATCAAGAAAGTATGGTGCTTTTTTTAAGTAAGCTTCCGCCCCAAGTATTTCATGTGGTTATGATTGTGTCATCTTATCACGGCTATGCGCTTAGCAAAGCGAAAGAAGCGTCTTGTCAGCTCAGTGATGATGAAGGTAATGTGATTAGTGAATTAGCTTTTACCAAACTGCCGACTGATACTAAGGCCTTATGGTTTGCCAGTCTTACCCGTTTTGCCGATAGCTGGCGCTATAATACCGAGCATCAACCTTTAGATAATAATAAGATGGCACTAATTGAAAAAGAAGTGAGTGAAAAATTGGTACGTACGGCGAGATGATTGGGGGATGTAGTGTAAACTTATTGTTTCTCAGAGGTAAAATAACGAAGCAATTTTAAAGCCAAAAATTTATACATTTGACGACGTTGCTATAGCGACTGTCAGTGATTGGATATATTCGCCACCGTGATACTGTGGTACACTAGGAAAAAAAAGGGATTGTCTTAATCGATAGGGATACATCGCATCTGCATTATTTTTCTCCTAAATATAGGTATTCCTAGATACATTATTGACTCATTATGCGGTAACCGTATACTTTGCGTTTAAAATGGTCAATCACATTTTATCCCCTAATTAGTAATACTTACTGTGAAATTTCTCACGCTGCTAGATGCATTATCTAGTCTCTCAATTAACATTCATATAAAAGAGGTTCTCTATGGCTAGTGGAAAGTCAAATATTATCTATACTTTAACTGACGAAGCACCGCTACTGGCGACTTATTCACTACTTCCTATTATTGAAACATTTACCAAGCCTGCTGGCGTTGAAATCACTAAAACCGATATTTCCGTTGCCGCGCGTGTATTGGCAGAGTTCTCCGACTACCTGACCCCAGAACAACAAGTGACCGACAATCTTGCTGAGCTTGGTCGGTTGACCCAAGACCCAGACACCAATATTATCAAATTGCCTAATATCAGTGCCTCAGTGGCTCAGCTGCAAGAATGTATTGAAGAGTTACAAGCCAAAGGCTACAACATTCCTAATTACCCAGAAAACCCAACCACAGACGAAGAAAAAGCCATCAAAGCCCGTTATGGTAAATGTTTAGGTTCTGCGGTAAATCCCGTATTACGTGAAGGTAACTCCGATCGCCGTGCCCCCGCTGCCGTAAAAAACTATGCCAAAAAACACCCACATTCAATGGGTGAATGGAAACAATGGTCAAAAACCCACGTCTCTCACATGGAAGAAGGTGACTTTTACCATGGTGAAAAATCAATGACCCTTGATAAAGCGCGTAAAGTCAAAATGGAGCTCATCACCAATAGTGGCAAAGCTTTGGTGTTAAAACCTGAAGTTGCGCTACAAGACGGTGAAGTGATTGACTCAATGTTTATGAGCAAAAAAGCCTTAATCGAGTTTTATGAAAAAGAGCTAGAAGATTGCCGTGAAGGTAAAATCCTGTTTTCTCTACACGTTAAAGCCACGATGATGAAAGTATCGCATCCTATCGTATTTGGTCACTGCGTGAGAGTATATTACAAAGATGCCTTCGAAAAATGGAACAAAACCTTTGACGAACTAGGTATTAATGTTAATAACGGTATGGCAGGACTATACGAAAAAATCGAAACCTTACCGACTACTATCCGTGAAGAAATCGTCCGTGACCTGCATGCCTGTCAAGAACATCGCCCCGCATTGGCGATGGTGGACTCAGCGAAGGGAATCGATAACTTCTATTCGCCAAATGACGTCATTGTAGACGCCTCAATGCCAGCGATGATTCGTAATGGTGGTAAAATGTGGGCAGCCGATGGCAAGCCTTACGACTGTAAAGCAGTGATGCCAGAATCAACCTTTGCCCGTATTTACCAAGAAGTCATCAACTTCTGTAAATGGCACGGCAACTTTGACCCAGCGACCATGGGTACTGTACCAAACGTAGGTTTAATGGCACAAAAAGCGGAAGAATACGGTTCTCACGACAAAACTTTTGAAATCCCAGAGGCAGGCGTTGCCAATATCACTGACATTGAGACAGGCGAAGTATTGATGTCACAAAATGTTGAAGAAGGTGATATTTGGCGTATGTGTCAAGTCAAAGATGCGCCAATTCGTGACTGGGTAAAACTGGCAGTGACGCGTGCACGTAACTCAGGCATGCCAGCTATCTTCTGGCTTGACCCATACCGCCCACATGAAAATGAACTTATCAAAAAAGTGAAAAAATACTTACAAGAGCATGATACCGCAGGTCTAGATATCCAAATCATGTCTCAAGTTCGTGCGATGCGTTATACCCTTGAGCGTGTGGCGCGTGGTTTGGACACCATCTCAGTCACAGGTAACATCTTGCGTGACTACTTAACTGACTTGTTCCCAATCCTAGAATTAGGCACGTCAGCCAAAATGCTATCAATCGTTCCATTGATGGAAGGCGGTGGTCTTTACGAAACAGGGGCAGGTGGTTCAGCCCCAAAACATGTCGAGCAGTTGGTTGAAGAAAACCACTTGCGCTGGGATTCACTCGGCGAGATGCTCGCGCTTGCGGTATCTTTAGAAGACTTAGGGATTAAGGAAAACAACCCACGGATAAAATTACTGGCAAAAACCCTAGACTTGGCAACGGGTAAATTGTTGGATAACGACAAATCACCATCACGCCGTACCGGTGAGCTCGACAACCGTGGTAGCCATTATTATCTAGCCAAATACTGGGCAGAAGAATTGGCGAACCAAGACCAAGATAGCGAGCTTAAAACCAAGTTTGCACCACTTGCTCAAGCGTTGTCAGAAAATGAAGACAAAATCGTGGCTGAATTAAATGATGTTCAAGGTCAAGGTGCAGATATTGGCGGTTACTATCAACCAGACCAACAAAAGCTAAGCCAAGTGATGCGCCCAAGTGCGACATTTAACCAAGCATTGGCTTCATTTGATGCCTAGTTCAATAGTATAAAAAAAGCCGAAGCTGAATGCTTCGGCTTTTTTAGTGTCTGGTTTTTAGTGTCGGTAAATGGTTAAACATAGCTAAGCTAAGAATATAGCTGAGCAAAAACCGTCAATATCATTATTTTTGCTTTTCTTCAACTAGCGCCAATGCAGATTTTAGCTGGTTAGTAATATCATTCTTATCATAATTACGAATATCATGAAAATTTAAATGCAGGTTAAACCCAGGTAAACTGAAGTCCACCCAATCAGTTTGTTGCATAGATTCGCTTTTGGGTTCAAGCAATTCCCACACATTCATGGCATCTTCAAAGCCTTTAAATTTAAATTGCCCCACGGCTTGGCAATGATGGACATGACCAATTAAATTAAACGTACTTTCACTGATCAAAATTTGATTGTTTTGCGCGGCAGATTCAAGGCGAGAGGCAAAATTGGCTTCTTTTCCAACCACGGTATAGGTCATACGATTGCGGCTGCCAAAATTACCGACATAACAATACCCAGTATTGATACCCATACGTACATGCAGCCCTTCAAAACCGAGCAATCGCCATTGGTGGCGCAGCACTTCCATCTCACGGCGCATCTCAATGGCCATACTGGCACAAGCAATCGCGTTATCACGGTCATTACCACCCATATCACCAAAATAGCACAATAACCCATCACCCAAAAACTTATCGAGGGTCGCCCCATATTTTTGGCTCACTTGGGTCATACGGTCAAGATAAGTATTTAAAATATTGGCTAAATGGTCGGGGCTAATATGATCTGACAAATCAGTAAAACCAACAATATCCGAAAACAAAATAGTGAGCTTGCGACGTTGATTAATGACTTCAACCTTGGTGTTATTTTTGACAATGGGCTGCCAAATCTGGGGCGGCAAAAAACGGGTTAATTTATTGGTTACCTTGACTAAGGTATCAATCCGTGCCTGCTGCTGCGCAAGCATTTGATTTTTTTGGCGTAAGCGAACTACCATGGACCAAATATGATAACCAACAATCAAGATATCGGTAAATACAATGGCGAAATTTAAAATGTCTTCTTGCTTGGCCGACAAACTAATGGCAGGTAATAAAAAATGCGCGAATATCAGACTAAGTAGACCTACTGCTACGGTTAATAATACCAACGAAACGGTGTATTTGGTATTGGAAAAAATCAAGCGAATTAAAATCAACAACCATAACGCAAGGCTTGGGATATAGTTAAACTGCAACATACCCGTTGCCAACGCCATCAGGGTTAATACGCTGGCCGAAGTAATATAGTGATGGGGCCGGATAACACTCAAAGCAGTGACAATAACGCCTGCTACCAACAGCAAAATACTGAGCGTATGATAAATAGGCGGCACATCAAGAGAGGTTAAGGTAAGCAATAAAATAAAAAATGCCGCCAGTTCAATGAATTTCGGACTTTTTAGATTGGTCGAAAGACCTTGAATGGATTCACGCAATTTAGTTTGTCTACCTCGTGCCTCGTAGTAAAATTTTTTTTAGACGTTCATTTGCCAATCAAATGGCATATCACGATGACCCCGCAGTGCCATCATCAGTGTCTGCTGCATATGGCTGAGCACTTCAGGGGTATAAGGGATGGCAGGATTACCCCATACCGGATTGGGCCAAGCAATGTCATTTTGGTAGCGCACGATATGATGAAAATGCAATTGCGGCACTTGGTTGCCAAGCGCGGCGATGTTCATTTTGTCGGCTTGAAAAGTTTTGGCAAGCTGACTTGATAGCCAGCTGGATTCACGTAAAAACTGGGCTTGGTCACTGGCGGACAGTTCATATAATTCTTTGATACCGGGTACACGCGGAATTAGAATCAACCAAGGAAATTGACAGTCGTTCATCAAGCGGCAAGTAGATAACGGAAATTCGCCCACCAAAAAAGTATCTTTTGCTAGTTGTGGATGTAAATTAAACATAATAACTCAATGCATTTAAAAGTGTTTTTGGAATTTAAAACTGATAAAATCAAATAATGCGCGTATTTTAGCAGTTATACCTACAAGACGAAATACTTTATTCAGAATAAGCGCATTGCAATTTAGGATTTCTTAAAACATAAATCAAGGCCGTTTATTTAGCCTAACTATGTCTGAGCGTTTTACAAATTTTGGAAAGTTTATGCAGTTGTCAAAGTCTCTTAATCAATATCAGCGTCATGCTGATGCAGCATCTTTATTCCGCCGTTGTTTTATGATGGCATTGTTTGCTTTACTCGTGGTTATCACCAGTGTCAAACCCACCGCTGCATGGGCGGCTGATAGCAGCAAATCAGCCAGTAGCGCCAGCGGCACAGCCACCCCACAAGACACCTTTGGGCGTGACACCCCGCGCGGTAGCGTGCAAGGCTTTATTCAAGCCTTGGCAAAAAGTGATTGGATGCTCGCCAGCCGTTATGTGGATTTAAGTTCTAACAAAGACCCCAGTGGCACGCTCGAATCTTTAAAATCAGCACTCGATAGCGGCGGACGCATCAACGAGCAGCTACAAATTAGCAATGACCCTACCGGCAATCTCGATGACAAACTAGCGCCCAATCTCGATAAGGTAGGGGAAATCAACAATCCCGACGCTGACAAAAAGAGTATTGATATCTTAATGCAGCGTGTCAAACAATCTAACGGCACCTATATTTGGCTGATTTCACGACAAACCTTGCAAGAAGTGGCGTCGTTATCACTCGTTACCCAGCCGACACTGGTAGAAAAGTACATTCCCAAACAATGGATTGAGAAAGATATTAAAGGCTATAGTCTTGGGCATATTGCGGCAGTGATTGCGCTCATGATAGCGACTTATCTCGCCTGTCTATTGATTAGCCAAATCTTATATATGATTATCACGCGAATTTATCTAGCGACCCACCCAGATAAAGAAAAGCAATTTCCGATTGATGGGCGCGTGGTCGTACCTGCCGCAATGGTGCTGACGGCGCTGATTATCAAAGAAGCGATGATTTTGGTGGGTATTAATTTGGTTGTGCGTAATATGGCGTCCAACCTTGCCGATATTTTATCTTGGGTATCCATGGTATGGTTGATTTTACGAATTTTGGATTTGATTTTTAAACGTGCAGAAAACTATGCGAGTAATAACCATCATCCAGAGCGGCTATCTGTCCTAAATCTGCTGCGAAAAGTGGTAAAATTGATTTTGATTGCGATTGCGACCATTGTGATTTTGGGTAATCTAGGTTACGACTTAACCACAGGTATTGCCGCATTGGGGATTGGTGGTGTGGCGTTGGCCTTGGGTGCACAAAAAACGGTTGAAAATTTAGTCGGCAGTGTATCGGTCGTTGCTGACCAGCCTGTGAATGTGGGCGACTACTGCCGCTTTGGCACGCAAGAAGGTACGGTTGAAGACATTGGTATCCGCTCCACCCGTCTGCGCACCACGGATCGCACGGTGGTAACGATTCCCAATGGTAACTTCTCATCGATGAGTATTGAAAATGTCTCGCAGCGCGACATGTTTCATTTTTCGCAAGTGTTCTATATCTCGCGCGATAGCGACATCGATAAATTACGTGAATTTATGGAGCAAACACAAATTTATATCACCAATCATCCGGACACTAACAGTGTGTGGAATCAAGTGCGTATCTCTGGTACTCAGCAAGACGCGTATCTCATTGAAGTACGATGCTATCTTAATGTGAAAGGCGCGATGGATTTTAATCAAAAACAAACCGATATGATTTTAAAAATCGCGGAGATGATGAAAGAGGTGGGACTCAAAAATGCGTTACCGACCAGCCGTGTGATGATGGGCAAACCGATTGATATTACCTATTCAAATTTTGCTAATACTGTACCCGTCAAAGATAAAGTAGCGGCGTCAGAAAAACTGGCACAATCGGATAAGCCTGATACCCAGCCTTAGTGACTCATAGTTTTGGCATTGGCTTTTGAATTTGAATTGGGCAGGGTGGTGGCAGGTGTGGCATCACCCAAGTCAACATAGACAGGAATCGGACTGTCGTATGTTTGCGGCAAAGAAGCACACGAGGTAAGGTTCATCACTAAAATGGCATAAACAATTAATGGGTTTTTCAAGTTCAAACATCCTATGTAATAAAAATCCATGCAATGAAAATTTCTAGGCTTTTAATCATAAAAGCCTAGATGTTACATCGAAATAATTTAAGTAATCAATTTAATGGGTTATGCCATTTTTATTTGTATTTACAAAAGATAAATCACTGAATAAAAAACTAGGGATAATCCATCAGTATTATCCCTAAATACTCTCTTATAAAGTACAAGCACCGCCAGCACAGCCATTTTCAAGGTCGTCTTGGGCATCATTTGCACCGTCACGGGTGTTATGATAGTACAGCGTCTTAACGCCCAATTTATACGCCATCAACAAGTCTTGAATCATCACCTTCATCGGTACACGGCTATCTTCAAACTTGGTTGGGTCGTAGTTGGTATTCGCTGAGATACTTTGATCAATGAATTTTTGCATAATCGCCACAAGACTCAAATAACCCTTGTTATTTGGCATTTGCCATAATAGCTCGTATTGATCTTTGAGCTTATCAATCTCAGGCACCACTTGTTTTAAAATACCGTCTTTTGACGCTTTCACAGATACCAGACCACGAGGTGGCTCAATGCCATTAGTTGCGTTAGCAATTTGACTAGAGGTTTCTGATGGCATCAAGGCGGTCAAGGTTGAGTTGCGAAGTCCGTGGGTTTTGATATCGTGACGCAGTGCTTCCCAGTCGAGTTGTAGCGGCTCATTACAAATCGCGTCAATATCTGCTTTATACGTATCAATCGGTAAAATACCTTGTGAATACGTGGTATCGCCAAATGCAGGACACGCGCCTTGCTCTTTAGCCAGTTTATTTGACGCCACCAACAGATAATACTGTAAGGCTTCAAAAGTGCGATGGGTTAAACCGAGCGCCGTAGGATCTGAATATTTGGTACCATTTTTGGCAAGATAATAGGCGTAGTTGATGACACCAATACCCAGCGTGCGACGTTTCATAGAGCCATTTTTAGCAGCGATGACCGGGTAGTCTTGGTAGTCAAGCAAGGCATCTAGCGCGCGTACGATGAGTTCCGCTGGCTCTTTGATGTCTTCTAATTGGTTGATTTCACCCAAGTTAATGCCTGATAACGTACAAAGGGCGATTTCACCGCTTTCATCATTGATGTTGTCAAGGGGTTGGGTCGGTAGCGCGATTTCCATACACAGATTCGATTGGCGAATTGGCGCGACAGTTGGGTCAAACGGACTGTGGGTGTTGCAATGGTCCACGTTTTGCACATAGATACGACCCGTGCTGGCACGCTCTTGCATCATCAAGCTAAACAACTCTTGCGCGGGCACACTGCGTTTGCGAATGGATTCATCTTGCTCATATTGCTCATACAAACGCTCAAACTCGGCTTGATCGGCAAAAAAAGCATCATATAAACCTGGCACATCCGATGGTGAAAACAGGGTCACGTTTTGATTTTTAATCAAACGTTGATAGATGGTTTTATTGATTTGCACGCCGTAATCCATGTGGCGAACACGGTTGTCTTCCACGCCGCGGTTGTTTTTGAGCACTAGCAGATTTTCCACTTCCAAATGCCAAATCGGGTAGAACAAGGTCGCTGCACCACCGCGCACGCCACCTTGTGAGCAGCATTTGACCGCAGTTTGGAATAGTTTGTAAAAAGGAATACAGCCAGTGTGCTGCGCTTCACCGCCACGAATTGGGCTACCTAATGCGCGAATACGACCCGCATTGACACCAATACCGGCACGCTGTGACACATACCGCACGATGGCACTGGTGGTGGCATTGATACTGTCTAAGCTATCATCACATTCAATGAGTACACATGAGCTGAATTGACGCGATGGGGTACGCACGCCCGACATGATTGGCGTTGGCAGTGAGATTTTGAAAGTAGAAGTCGTGTCATAAAAGCGCTTGATATAATCTAATCGCGCCGCCTTATCATATTGCTTGTCGTAACTGGCAAACAGACACATGCCGACGAGCATATACAAAAATTGTGGGCTTTCAAAGACTTGTTTGGTCACGCGGTCTTGCACCAAATATTTGCCTTCCATTTGTTTTACGGCGGCATACGCAAAGCTTAAATCACGGTTGTGGTCAATATAGTCATTGAGTATATCAAATTCTTCTTTGCTAAAGTCTTGCAAAATATGGGCATCGTAACGACCTTCTTGGGTCAGTTTGGTGACATGGTCAAATAAATGCGGCGGTTCAAACTGACCAAACGCGATTTTGCGTAAATGAAAAATTGCCAATCGCGCAGCTAAATACTGATAATCAGGCGTTGTTGCAGAAATCAAATCCGCGGCTGATTTAATGATGGTTTCATGGATGCTTTTGGTAGTGATTTTGTCATAAAACTGGATATGTGAGCTGATTTCTACTTGTGAGACAGACACATTATCAAGCCCTTCTGCTGCCCACTCGATGACTCGGTGAATCTTATCCAAATCAATTTTTTCCAAACGCCCGTCGCGTTTTTGTACGAGGATGTCTTCAGTACGAGTCATAATACGTTCCTTTTTTTACCTGTTTATCAACGTCATATCTGTATGTATTAAAAAGGCGCTGAGTGAGAGGGGGTGAGATAAAAATGCAAAGTAAAACAGCTAACCGAAAGTATAGTGAGTGTGTGGGCCGCTTTTAACGACCGCTTTTGAGCCAAAGCCACATCACTTATGTAGCATTGCAAAGTCATTGCCGTATTATTGCAAGGTTTTGCAAAAAACTACTATATCTAGGGGTTGTTTTATTATTTCGCACAATATAGCGTAAAAAAAATTGTAATTCTAGCTTGTATTTTTTTCAATTTTTTGCCTATTTTTCTGCAAAAATCCTAGACGCTTGATTTTATTAGCAGTTCATCAAGTCAAGCAAAAAGATAAAAAATTTGTAATTATTAAAATCAGATGGGTTCATGAACGCGTAGTCATTGTCATAAAAATTTGCAAAATTTATGCTATAGTCAAACTTATAGTCAAACCATCAAAACGATTTTGCAATCGTGGTTTTTATGAAATTGATCCACAAAAACAAAAGGACGGACAATGACAACCTTTAGTAATTTTACCTATGAGGAATTAACTATCGGGCAAACTGCCAGCATGACCCGCCAAGTGACCGCAGATGATGTCAAAGCATTTGCGCTTGTTACCCATGACTACAACCCTGCGCATCTCGATAATGAGTATGCAGAGCAAAGCCAGTTTAAAGGCGTGATTGCGCATGGTATGTGGACAGCCGGTCTATTATCAGCCTTGATTGGCACCAAATTTCCAGGCTTGGGGACAATTTATCTGAACCAAAGTTTGTCGTTCCGTCGTCCTGTACATATCGATGATACCTTAACCGCGACCTTGACGGTGAAAAGTAAAGACGATAGCAAAAAATGGGTGGTGTTAGATTGCCAAGTGACCAATCAAGACGGTAAAGCGGTAGTGACAGGCGAAGCACAAGTAATTCCCCCCACTGAAAAAACCAGCCGTGAAGCGGTCAAATTAGACGATTTTACCCTACGTCAAACTTTTTCAGAATAATCAGTCGGTATAAAATAGACAGCATTGAAGTGTTGCACTTATTGACGACAATTATTTGCTACAATAAAGCCAAGAAATTCTTTGGCTTTTTTATAATTTTTTGATAGCAGATAACCCATGAAAACATTAACGCCCCAACAACAACAAATTTTAGCCAATGTCAAAATGCCGGACGATTGGAAGCACGCCTTGGCGACAGAGCTAACGAGCAGCAATATGGATAAGATTCGCCAATTTTTGCGAGATCAATATCATGCGCAAAAAGTGATTTATCCCTCGGGTAGTCAGATGTTCAATGCGTTTAATTTGACGCCTTTGTCGCAGGTTAAAGTAGTGATTTTGGGTCAAGACCCGTACCATGGCGCGGGACAAGCGATGGGGTTATCTTTTTCTGTGCCCAAAGCCATCCCCAAACCCCCGAGTCTACAAAATATTTTACGAGAGCTCGCCGCCGATTTGGGTATCGCCCCGTCAAAACATGGCGATTTGACCCATTGGGCAACCCAAGGGGTGCTGCTACTCAACAGTATGCTATCTGTAGAAGCAGGGCAGGCAGGCAGCCATCAACGTATTGGCTGGGAAACATTCACTGATGCAGTGATTGAGGCTGTCAATCAGCACTGTGAGCACTGTGTCTTTATCCTATGGGGCAGTTACGCGCAGAAAAAAGGCCGTTTTATCGATACCTCTAAGCATTTAATCATTACAGGCACGCATCCGTCACCGCTTGGTGCCAATCGGGGTGGTTTTTTTGGTACCCGTCCTTTTTCCAAAGCCAATGATTATCTGATAGCGCACGGCAAAAGCCCAATAGATTGGCAGTTGCCACAGTAGTTTGGGTGGTATCATAAATGAATGCAAGTGAACATAACTGTTGTGAAAGCAGCTTTTATGAAAAAGAATTTTGTGACACAGGCTTTTATGACAGCGATGACGCCTTTATGCAAGCGGCGCTTGACGTTGCAGCCGAGGGCGGAGAGAGGGGCGAAGTGCCAGTGGGTGCGGTGATTGTGCATCAAGGCACCATCATCGCCAAAGGCTACAATCAACCGATTTTAAGTCATGATGCCACGGCCCACGCCGAAATAGTGGCAATAAGGCAGGCATGTCAATATTTTGACAATTACCGTCTGCCAGCGGATTGTGAACTGTTTGTCACGCTTGAGCCTTGCACCATGTGTCTAGGAGCGATTATTCACGCCAGAGTGTCGCGCTTGGTGTTTGCAGCGACAGAGCCGAAAGCAGGCATGATTGTCAGCCAACAGGATTTTAGCCAAGTGGCGTTTTATAATCATTTTTTGACCGTAAAACAAGGCGTGATGGCAGAGCAAAGTCGCGCGTTGTTGCAGGATTTTTTTCGCCATCGCCGTGAGCAAAAAAAACAAATGCGCGAGCAGTTAAGGGCAAACCAATAACCAATAACCAATAACCAATAAGTCTCTCAAAACTATTCTTTAAAATCAAAACTATTCTTTAAAATAAAAAACATTGCATAAAAAAAGGCAACCCATCGGCTGCCTTGTTTGACGCAAAAAACAGTTAGATTTTTAGACTAAAGTATTTTAGAGAATGTCATGACGCTTTTGGCGTTAAACAGTTACGCTGCATCAAAAAGCCTTGCCAGCCAAAAAAGCTAAAGTTACGGATATTGGCATGGTTTGTACCTTTTGGCTCTGCTTTAACACTGTCATAGTGCTCAGCAAACAGTTTTAGCGTATCTTGTTGGGTCAAATGGTTGAGTAGCGCAAAGCCGAATACTTTCGCACTGCCTTCATTTTCGCCAGCCGCATTATGTACTTCGCCATTGACAAACTCAGTTGGGCGATAGTCATAGTAACTATCGATAATAGCCAGTACGGAAGCAAAATCTAGCGATTTGTTTTCTAATTTAGCTAATAGTTTTGATAGTTCTAGCTTATCAATAGCGCTCATAGTTACTCCAAAAGTCAAAATAGCAACCGTCATTAACGATTAAAATAATCGTCCTCAAACGGATCAAAAGCTGGGTTAAAATTACTGTTGGTCTGACCAAAACCGCGGTTTTCCACACGGTTTTCTAAATGACCCATTTGCTGACCGCTGTTGCGCGGTTGAGAGGGTTTGCTGCGCCCTTGGGGAAAGGCCTCATGACTGGCTGCCCCAAAACCACTGCGGTCTTGACCCATTCTATCATGGGCGGCAAAATCGACTGGGTGATTATCATAACCCATGCGTTCATGCCCAGTCCGTTCATGCAGAATTCTTTGATAAATCTCTTCACGGTGTACGGCAATGTCTTTTGGCGCATTGACGCCCAGTCTGACTTGGTTACCTTTTACACCCAGTACGGTGACACTCACTTCGTCACCTATCATTAACGTTTCGCCAACACGGCGAGTCAAAATTAACATGCGTCACACTCCTTATGTCGCAACAAGTACCATCAATGTCCTATGATGATTCAACGATAAATTAGCTAAATTCGTCAAATATATTATCATGTATCATTGCCCAATGATACGTTAAAGACAGACTGCAAGGGCATAATTTAAGCGAACTCATCATGCTTGGCGGCTATTTGCCAACAGTCAAAATAGGCATTGAGGGGTCAGTTGCGTTTGTGCCCAATAAACGAGATGCCATTATAAACGAAATGCTGAAGTAAAAAAAAGGTTAACACCCGCAAAACGCGGATATTAACCTTGTTTTTGTGGAGAATTACAAATTTCTTATAATCCAGCAACCTTGCTTTCACCGTCTTCACGGTCAAGACCAAAAGCAGTATGTAACGCTTTAACCGCTTTTTCCAGTTGTTCTTCTTGAATCAGTACCGAGATTTTGATTTCGCTGGTAGAAATCATTTGGATATTGATGTTATTTTCTGCGAGGGTTTCAAACATTTTGCTTGCCACGCCTGCATGTGAACGCATTCCAACACCCACCAGTGATACTTTAACCACTTTGTTATTGCTCACGATTTCTTTGCCACCAATCTCAGCAAGATTGTCACCCAAAATCGCTAGGGTTTTATCAAAATCACCACGGTTAACGGTAAAGGTAAAGTCGGTCAATCCGTTTTCTGCGATGTTTTGGATAATCATATCGATTTCGATATTGGCAGCACTGATTGGGCTTAAAATCGATGATGCAATACCAGGACGATCAGGCACTGCTAAAATAGATACTTTAGCTTCGTCACGGTTAAAGGCGATGCCCGAAATAATTGGTTGTTCCATGCTGTCTCCCTCATCGGTGGTAATTAATGTACCTACATTCTTTTTAAAATCATCATCGAATTGACCATCGGCGTTTTCATCAAAACTGGATAAAACACGCAGTGGTACTTGGTATTTTCCGGCAAATTCAACCGAGCGAATTTGCAACACTTTTGAGCCAAGGCTTGCCATTTCTAGCATTTCTTCAAAGGTGATTTTGGATAATTTTTTGGCTTTTGGTGTCACACGTGGGTCCGTAGTGTACACGCCGTCGACATCGGTATAGATTTGACATTCATCGGCAGATAGGGCAGCAGCTAGTGCAACGCCTGTGGTATCTGAGCCACCACGACCTAAGGTGTTGATGTCACCTTTTTCATCCACCCCTTGGAAACCCGCCACCACAACGACCATGCCAGCATCGAGTGC
Organism: Moraxella sp. CTOTU47915; assembly: GCF_031986685.1. NCBI lineage: Bacteria > Pseudomonadati > Pseudomonadota > Gammaproteobacteria > Moraxellales > Moraxellaceae > Moraxella > Moraxella sp. CTOTU47915. The sequence goes on along the minus strand of NZ_DAMAAE010000004.1, from coordinate 172,024 downwards.
GGCGCGAAGCTGACTATCATCGATATGTTGAATACGGGCTTTGGTATGACTGTCATCGGTACGAATCGCCACTTGTCCACCCGTCATTGACTTGGCGCTCACACCGATTTCATTTAATGCCATAGCAAGTAAAGAAATCGAAACTTGCTCGCCGGTTGACACCATTTGGTCGTATTCACGAGCGTTCGGTTCTTTACTGATTTGACGTGCCAAATCAATCAAGCGATTGGTCTCGCCACTCATGGCAGAGACGACAACCACCACTTGATGACCATTGTCATGCCAACGTTTGACGCGCTGTGCCACATTTTTGATACGTTCGACACTACCCATCGACGTACCACCGTATTTTTGTACGATTAAAGCCATTGTCAATACACCCTATAATATCGCGCACATTGTTTGCCATCGCTATCCAAGACTTGCCATACCAAGTCCTAATGGATTGCTTAGCAGATTGTTTACAATGTCACGAAACGTAAATTAAACGGTACTTTATACCATATTTCCCAATTTTGGGGCAAGGCAAAATTGCCAAAAACCCCCAAATGACTGGCTGAAAATTGGATGGGTATTATGAACCAAAAGTTATCAGTTTAGGCAATCGGTTGTAGAGGTAGGGTTATAGCGCGTTGCAGGGCAGGACGGTCATGCAGGTTTTTTGCCCAGCGTTGCAGGTGGGTGTAGTTTTGTACTTGTAAAAACTCAGCAGCGTTATACAATTTGTCCAGTGCCAACTGACCATACCATGCCCAAATCGCGATATCCGCGATACTGTAGTCATTACCTACCATAAACGTGTGAGTCGCTAAATGTTGGTCGAGTAAATCCAATTGGCGTTTGGTTTCCATGGTAAAGCGATTGATGGCATATTCAAACTTCTCTGGCGCATACGCATAAAAATGCCCAAAGCCGCCACCGACATACGGCGCAGCGCCCATTTGCCAAAACAACCATGACAAACATTCGGCACGTTTGGCGGCGTCTGCTGGGATAAACTGCCCAAACTTTTCGGCAAGATATAGCAAAATAGCCCCTGATTCAAACAGTTTAATCGGTGGATTAACGCTGTTATCCACCAGTGCAGGGATTTTAGAATTGGGATTGATGGCAACAAAATCTGAGCCAAATTGGTCGCCATTCATGATGTCGATTTTGTAGGCGTCATACTGTGCGCCTTCAATACCGAGCTCTGCCAATTCTTCAAGTAACAAATTGATTTTGATACCGTTTGGGGTGTTAAGGCTGTAAAGCTGCAAAGGATTTTTACCAATCGGTAAGTGTTGCTCATGGGTCGCTCCTGCGGTAGGGCGGTTAGTACTGGCAAATTTGCCACCGTTTTGGCTATCATTTGTCCAAATTTTTGGGGGCTGGTAATGATTGTCCATGATTTTTCCTTGTAGATTATGAGCGTTTTAAAGCGCTAGGCGTGATTTAAAGCTTCGTTGGTTGATAAGATGCTAGATGTGATTATAGAGAAGATTATACACAATGTGCTTTAGGCTTTATGATACCGAATGTTTGGCTAAAGTAAATGGCGCTTTGATTAAGCCTGATTAAACGCATGCCTTATATAGCCACATAAATATAGCCGCATAAAAAATAACCCATAAAAAAAGCCGAATAAGTCATCCAGCGTTTTTTTTAGGTGTAGTTTTATTTAGGAAAGTCGCTCAGCCAACCAATTTGGTAGCGCTGCTAATACGGTTGGCAAGCCTGCCACGTCAGTTGCGCCGCCTTGGGCAAAGTCAGGTTTACCGCCCCCTTTACCACCCAATTGCTCGCTTAAGTGTTTGATGATATCGCCGGCTTTGATTTTGCTGGTTAATTCTTTGCCGACACTGGCAGTCAGCGCAATTTTATCGTCAGCCACGCCCGCGAGCACCACGATGCCATCATGCAATTTTGACTTCATGTCATCGGCAATCGTGCGTAATGCTTTACCATCCATGCCTGGTAAGCTTGCAATCAGCACTTTTTGTCCATTGATATCTTGCACGTTGTTGATTAAGTCTTTGGCTTGGCTGCTGGCCAATTTTTGCTGCAAACGCTCAAGCTGTTTTTCAAAGTCGCGTGTTTTGTCGGTCATTTGATTGACACGGTCGGCGATTTCGTCGCGCTTCGCTTTAAGCTGACTGGCAAGTTGATTGAGCTGCTTTTCACCTTGCTGCACATATTTGACTGCGCCCATGCCTGTCACTGCTTCGATACGGCGAATGCCTGCCGCGATACCTTGCTCACTGACGATTTTGAATAAGCCGATATCACCCGTACGTTGTACATGCAGACCACCACATAGTTCGATGGAGAAAGGCTTGCCGTCTTTATCTACCGTACCCATCGACAATACGCGAACCGTGTCACCATATTTTTCACCAAACAGTGCCATCGCGCCTTTGTCTTGTGCTTGCGTCATGCTGAGCATTTCTACAGTGGCAGGTTGGTTGGCAAGGATTTGTTGGTTAACGATGTTTTCAATGGTGATGATGTCTTGCTCAGTCAAGGCTTTGTCATACGAGAAGTCAAAACGCAACACCTCACTATTGACCAATGACCCTTTTTGGGTGACGCCTGTGCCAAGATGCTCACGAAGGGCGGCGTGCAGTAGGTGAGTGGCGGAGTGGTTTTTGGCACTCATGGCGCGTACTTGGCTTGCGACGCGTGCTTCGCTTGACTGACCCTGGCGGATACTGCCCATTTTGACTACGCCATGATGGATGATGGCTTGACCAGATTTTTTGGTGTCTTGGACTTCAAATACGCCGGTCTCGGTTTGGATATCACCTAATTCACCGGCTTGACCACCGCCTTCAGCATAAAAAGGCGTTGCCGATAATACGATGACGCCTTCATCGCCCTCCTGCAATTGCTCAGCCGATTTGCCCTCAAGGTATAAATGGGTGATAGTGCTGCTGTGCTCTGCTTTGTCATACCCCAAAAATTCAGTGGCACTGTCAACTTGAATCAATTGGTTATAATCAACGCCAAATTTACCTGCTTCACGGGCGCGGGCGCGTTGCTGCGCCATGCCTTGTTCAAAACCGGCTTCATCAATGCTGATGTCGCGTTCGCGCACGATGTCGGCTGTCAAATCGGCAGGGAAACCGTAAGTGTCATACAGTTTAAACACGGTTGCACCCGACAACGTATCGCCAGATTTTAAGCTATCTAATTCTTGGGATAGTAGTTTGAGACCTTGCGATAAGGTTTTGGCAAATTGCTCTTCTTCTTTTAAGATGGCTTGCTCAATGTTGGCTTGCTGTTGCCGAAGCTGTGGGTAGGCGTCGCCCATGATTTGGGTAAGTGGCGCGACGAGCTTATAAAAGAAGTTGTCATTAGCGCCTAATTTGTTGCCATGACGAACCGCGCGGCGGATGATACGACGCAGCACATAACCACGGCCTTCATTGCTTGGCAATACGCCGTCTGCAATTAAAAAGGAAACGGAGCGGATATGGTCGGCAAGCACTTTGAGTGATGGCTCAGACTGTAAATCGATATCGTTTGGCAAGCCAATCACTTGCGCCGCGTGCTGCATGAGATGGGTAAATATATCGATTTCATAGTTGCTATGCACGCCTTGCATGATGGCACTAATACGCTCAAGCCCCATTCCCGTATCGACACTTGGCGCAGGCAGTTTTTCAAGTGTACCGTCTTTTTGGCGGTTAAACTGCATAAAGACGTTGTTCCAAATCTCGACAAAACGGTCGCCGTCTTCTTCAGGTGTACCTGGCAGACCGCCCCAAATATGCTCGCCGTGGTCATAAAATACTTCGGTACAAGGACCACAAGGACCTGTATCACCCATTGCCCAAAAGTTATCCGATTGGTATTGACCCCCTTTATTATCACCAATGCGGATGATGCGTTCGGCAGGCAAGCCCACTACGTTATGCCAAATATCAAAGGCTTCATCATCGGTGTGATACACCGTCACATAAAGTTTATCTTTGGGTAATCCAAGCCACTCATCCGATGTCAAAAACTCCCAACAAAATGGGATGGCTTGTTGTTTAAAATAATCGCCAAACGAAAAGTTGCCGAGCATCTCAAAAAACGTATGGTGACGCGCGGTATAGCCGACATTGTCAAGGTCATTGTGTTTACCGCCTGCGCGCACACATTTTTGCGACGATACTGCACGTTTATAATCGCGTTTGTCTATCCCTAAGAACACATCTTTAAATTGGTTCATACCGGCATTGGTGAATAGCAGGGTAGGGTCATTATGTGGGACTAGGCTCGATGATGCCACTGGGGTATGACCATTTTCGGCAAAATAATTGATAAAAGCTTGACGTATATCGGCTGAAAAAAACGGACGGCTCACAGCGGCTCCTTAAGATATTTCAAAATTAAATTTGGCATATATTATCAAAAAAATGTAAACATTGTATTTTAGCAGAATTCATTCGATGTGGATAATGCTTTTATAAATAGCACCTTTTATAAACCACACCTTTTAACAACCGCACTTTTTATAAAATGCACATTGAATCTAGAAACTTGGGCAAAAGTATGAGGTTTGCAACGTTTTTCATGGGGATAAAAAAAAGACCGATAGATACCATCGGTCTTTTTTGATAATTCTTTTTTGCCAATTTTTTATAGCAATGTAGTTTGGAGTAAAAAATTACCGCTCTACTTGACTGACATCACGTACCGCACCTGTATCCGCGCTAGTAGTCATCGCTGCATACGCCCGCAAGGCGGCTGACACTTGGCGCTCACGATTGACAGGTTTCCAAGCTTGGTTGCCACGGTTCACCATCGCTTCTCGGCGTTTTTCCAGTTCGGCAAAATCAACCGCCAAATGAATCGAGCGATTAGGAATATCAATCTCGATGGTATCGCCTTCATAGACCAAACCGATGGTACCACCTTCAGCGGCTTCTGGGCTGACGTGACCGATGGATAAACCCGACGTACCGCCTGAGAAACGACCATCGGTAAGTAGCGCACAGGCTTTACCTAGACCTTTTGATTTTAGGTAAGAGGTCGGATACAACATCTCTTGCATACCCGGACCGCCTTTTGGACCTTCATAGCGAATCACCACGACATCACCTGAGACAATTTGGTCTGCCAAAATGGCAGCCACGGCATCGTCTTGGCTCTCAAACACACGGGCACGACCGGTAAATTTTAGGATGCTGTCATCCACGCCCGCTGTTTTAACGACACAGCCACGTTCAGCGATATTACCAAACAGTACCGCCAAACCACCGTCTTGTGAGTAGGCAAATTCTTTGCTGCGGATACAGCCAGATTCGCGGTTGACATCAAGATTTGACCATTCATTGTTTTGGCTAAAGGCTTGCGTGGTGCGTACCCCACCTGGGGCTGCAATGTAACGCTCACGTGCCTCGGTATTATCAGGATTCATGATATCCCATTGGCTCAGCGCTGCTTTGAGTGAAGCACTATGAACGGTGGGTACATCGGTTTGCAGCAGGTTTGCGCGATCAAGTTCGGCTAAAATTGCCATCACACCCCCAGCGCGGTGCACGTCTTCCATATGGTATTTTTGTGTCGCAGGGGCAACTTTCGATAGACAAGGCACACGCCGGCTTAGACGGTCAATATCCGCCATTTTAAAATCTACTTGGGCTTCATGGGCAGCGGCAAGCAAATGTAGAATCGTGTTGGTTGAGCCACCCATGGCGATATCAAGGCTCATGGCGTTTTCAAATGCCGCTTTGGTCGCAATTGAGCGTGGCAATACGCTGGCGTCATCTTGCTCATAATAACGTTTGGCAAGTGTTACGATACGGCGACCTGCTTCTAAGAATAAATCTTTACGTTTGGCGTGAGTGGCAAGTAGCGAGCCATTACCAGGCAGGGATAAGCCTAAGGCTTCGGTCAAACAGTTCATCGAGTTGGCAGTGAACATACCTGAGCATGAGCCACAAGTTGGGCAAGCAGAGCGCTCGGTTTGTGCCACATCTTCATCACTAATCAAGTCATCTGCCGCATCAATCATGGCGTCGACTAGGTCAAGTTTGCGAATTTTTTCACCCAATTCATTCATCACGGTTTCATGGGTGGTATGTCCATCGCCCAACGTGGATGCCAATACTTTGCCCGCTTCCATTGGACCGCCCGACACAAAAATCGTTGGGATATTGAGGCGCATCGCTGCCATCAGCATACCAGGGGTGATTTTATCGCAGTTGGAGATACAAACCAGCGCATCGGCGCAGTGGGCATTGACCATATACTCCACGCTATCGGCAATTAAATCACGGCTTGGCAAGCTATAGAGCATACCCAAGTGACCCATGGCGATACCATCATCCACCGCAATGGTATTAAATTCTTTGGCAACACCACCTGCCGCTTCAATCTCGCGGGCAACCAGCTGACCCAAGTCTTTTAGGTGTACGTGACCGGGTACAAACTGGGTAAACGAGTTGGCAATCGCGATAATCGGTTTGTTAAAATCCTCATCTGTCATACCGGTTGCACGCCAAAGTGCGCGTGCACCCGCCATATTGCGGCCAGACGTGGAGGTTTTTGAGCGATATTGTGGCATGGTTGTTCCTTATTTCTAACAGTCAATACAAGTGATAAATTTAGCACTTAGTGTACTCTGTCTCGACCAAAAGGGCTAGTCATGGCTCATGATAGATAGTTATAATTGGTTTTAAAGAATGGCATATTAGCCATCCTTATCATTGCTATATCACAGCTATCACTCAGCCGTATCTATCAACAGTATCTAATAAAAACTCATCAAAAGGATTTTATTTTGACCAATCCCACCTTAAGCATTACGGATGTCATCCGACAAAGTCTGGCATTTTTAAGTAAAGATAGCCTAAGCAAACATGATTCAAGCAAATACGATTTAAGCAAAGATAAAAATAACGCCTCAGCAAATCAACCGTTCACTGGGCTGATTATTGGTAATGACACGCAGTCGGTTTTTAGCCAAATTCAAGCCATTGATGAAGCTATTGGTCAAGCCGTGAGCTGGGAAGCGTTTGATTATCAAGCGTTTATCGCGCATCGGTTTGCCAAACGCTATGAGTTGGCAGTGATAATATTATCAAACGATAGCGCTATCGATACCCAAATTATTCAGCGCTGTCGCGACTTGTTTGCCAAGCATTGTTTGGTGGTGCAAAATTTATCCGAGCCGGCAACAGGCGTGGATATGGTGAGCTTTGGCTTTAGCCGATTACATGAGCAGCCGATTGTGGAAAATGACCAAGATCACCATGCAACCAGCTACCAAGTATGGCAATTTAATCTGTTTGACTATAAACATTTGCCAGATTGGTTTAATAGCAAGTTTTGGGCAAACCCTGAATTATGGAATAAATTTCGTTGGTAGCGGTTGTAGACACAACTTTAGACAGTTTGTTTTTTTATCACTTATCTTATAAAAGGTGATTTCTTCAGCTATTCGTTTAATCCAAAAATTAAACTACTTTGAGAATTTCGAGGAAAAGTTGGCTAAATTTACAGTAATACTGTTTACAAAAAGCGCGAGATTGATTTACTCTATCGAAAAGTAACAAACAAAATAGGTAAACGCGTTAAATAATAATTTTTGAGGAAAGACTATGAAATTAACGATACTAAAAGTAGTAAGCGCTGCTGCGATGATGGCAACCATCGCCTTAACAGGGTGTTCTGCCAAACGTACTGGCACGTCTGAAGTGGTGGTTGCGCCGATGGGCGTACCCGGTGGCGTAGGCTACTATAACGGTGGCGCTGTGGTAACAAACTCGACGTCAGTCATCACTGCCGCGGGTGCTAACCCAAATACCGTGTATTTCGGCTTTGATAGCAGTGAAATCGACGCTCAAGGTCAAGCCGTGTTAAATCAACAAGCGCAATTCTTACAAGCCAACCCAAGTGCCCGTGTCGCTATTGCGGGTCACACCGATGAGCGTGGTAGCCGTGAATACAATCTGGCATTGGGTGAGCGCCGTGCCCAAGCCGCCCAAGCCTACTTAGCTACGTCAGGGGTATCAGCTTCACGTATGGAAGCCATCAGCTACGGTGAAGACCAACCTGCCGATCCCGGTCATGACGAATCAGCATGGGCAAAAAACCGCCGTGCAGAAATTTCTTACTAAGTATTATCTACTAAGTATTTGTTACTAAGCATTTCTTAGTGAGTAAAAGACAAAAAAACCTGTTGATTCAACAGGTTTTTTTGTGGTTAAAATCGGTTTATTTGACCAGTTGAACGGTACCATTGGCAGTGACCGTAATGGTGCTATCGCCCGCTTGGAAGTTTTGGTCAGCGACTTTGGCACTGCTGGCTTCTAGCATCATTACACTGCCATACGCGCGCGGTGCACGATAATCGCCCCCTTGACTAAAATCCAACGAGACTAATTGATAGCCTTTTGCGCCCCACACAGGTAGCAGCGTTTGCGCTTGGCGCTGGAAGTTTTTGGAAGCTTCCATCATCAATTCTTGCTCAGTGGCTTTGCGCGCGGCATCAGACACGCTAAAGTCTAATCCATCAACCGTCATAAAACTTTGCAATTCGGCAATCAATTTGCTAGCGGCAACTGTGTCAGTGCTTTTTAAATTCAAGCTTGCACTCCCCGTCCAACCAATGATTTTTTGGTTTTTATCATATTGCGGATAGGTCGCTTGATTGCCCGTACTCACTTGCACTTGTGGGTATTTTTTGGCAATAGCTACCGCTTGGTTCAACGTGGTAGCGATTTGATTAGCCACCTCACTGCTTGATTTGTTTTGCACAGTTTTGCTAAGGGTAGCATTGATTTGGTCATTGCTGACTTTTTTACTTGCAGAGGCAGCAAAGTTAAGCAAGCCATAGTTTAAAGTATTGGTCATTGATGAGTTCGCAGGGGATGGGTTTACAGGGTAGGTAGCGGCTGAAACACTGGTAAAAGGTAATAGCGTCGCCATAGCAAGCAAGCTGGCTGCAATACGTTTGGTCACTGTATGATTGGCATAGCTATTAGTCGCGGTGCTTAAGTGTGTCATAGTGTTTCCTATTGTTTTTTTCCTAGTTTTTTCTAGTGCTTCTTTATATGGGTTGACATGAATCTATTGCTGATTAAACTGCTATTTAGCTCATTCAATATGTTGTTGAATCGGCATTATAAAATATTTTGTAACATTTGTAGCGCAAGAATTGTAGAAAAAGGGTAAGAAATTCGACAAAAATTTACCCAAATGTTGCTTGCTGATGGTTTAGCGTGTGAAAAAGTGAAGTAAATACAAAAATTTGGCGTATATGATAAAAACAATTTGCATTTGGTCGCCAAATTCTCTAGAATACCGCTTCGGTAACCCCATTGGTAGCTTCGCAACTAGCTGCTGTGAACCCCGCCAGGACCGGAAGGTAGCAACGGTAGCAGCCAGCCAGTGTGCCGAAGATGTGCTAGTGGGGTTATCACTTTTTTAAGTAGGTGTTTTTGATGCCTATTTCACTTGGTAAGTTTTTTAATTGCGAAAGAAAACTGACCAATAATGACTCATATACGCTACCTAAACGCTAAGAGCAACGTCAATTTTCCAATTAATCTAGCTTATCCATCTGCCTATATATCAAGCGCGCCATTGTAAGCGCTGATAATCTTCCGATGATAACCTAATATTTAGCATTGTATTTTTTTAAGCATTCTTGTGAATGCCGCGATACGAACTTTTTGATGGTTTTACTGTTTCAAAAGTTTTGATAAGTCTGACAGTAGGTTTTGTCGCTATTTTTATAGCGAAAATAAGTTTTACAGACACGATTACAATGCTTTAAAGCGATTAACACGATATTTGTGATTAATGATAGCTGATAATTTGCCTATTCATTTTGCTTATCCATTTTGAAAGTGCAGTCAGCTTGAGGGCTTTTGCTTGTTGCGTGTTTTCAATCAAGGTTACCACCGACACTTTGATTAACTTATTTTTTAAGGACTTACATGACTGATTTTAATTCAACCACAGATTTTGCTGATAACTCAATCGATAATTTTTTTAGCCATACCCATAGCCATAGCCAAGCCAACAGCAATGAGCCTACTGACAACACCCCAGTTGATGACACAGAAGCAACTGCGACAACGGATGTTGTAGCGACTGATACTGTAGCAACGGATGCGCCAACGTCTGATGGTGCTAACCCTAGCGAAAATGGTTTTACTGCACTAGGTCTTTCAGGTTCATTACTAAAAAGTATTGTGGCAACGGGTTATACCACACCAACGCCTATCCAAGCGCGCGCGATTCCTGCTGCATTAGCGGGCCGTGATTTGCTATTATCAGCACAAACAGGTAGTGGTAAAACTGCTGCGTTTGTATTACCAATTTTGCATCAATTAAGTGAACTACAAGCCAAAGAAAAAGCGGCAGAAAAAACCGCAAGTGGCAAACGTGGTCGCCAACAGCCAAAAGTCGTACAAGCGTTGATTTTGACACCAACGCGTGAGCTGGCTAACCAAGTACAAGACAGTATCCGTCGTTATGGCTCAGCCATGAAAGATTTGTACAGTGTGCCACTTGTGGGTGGTGCGGCATACAGTGGTCAAATTCGCGCGCTAAAAAAAGGCGTACAAATCATCGTGGCGACGCCGGGTCGTTTGCTAGATCATATCAATGCCCAGCGTGTAAATCTTTCTGATTTGACCATGTTGGTACTTGATGAAGCAGACCGTATGCTAGACATGGGTTTTGCCGATGACATCAATGCGATTTTGGAAGCCACACCGGCGCATCGCCAAACCATCATGTCATCTGCGACATGGGATGGTCCAGTCGGTAAAATCGCTGAAAGCTTTACCAAAGATCCTGAGCGTATCAACATCAAAGTTGAAACCGCACACATCGATGAAAAAGTGTACTTCTGTGACAACTTTGACCACAAAAATAAATTATTAGAGCAGCTGATCTGTGACCCAGAGCGTGGTCAAGCGATTATCTTTACCGCGACCAAACGCAGTAGTGAAGAAGTCGCTGAGCGCCTACAACAATGGGAACACAAAGCCTGTTATCTACATGGTGACTTGCCACAAAGCAAACGTAATCGTATCGTCTCAGATCTACGCAGTGGCAAATTTGACATCGTGGTAGCAACAGACGTGGCAGCTCGTGGTCTTGATTTACCCAACATTACCCATGTATTCAACTATGATTTACCGCGCCAAGTAGAAGATTATGTCCATCGTATCGGTCGCTCAGGTCGTGCCGGTCGTACGGGTATTGCCATCAACCTATGTAGCCGCGATGACCGTCGTCAATTTGGCAATATTGCCCGTTACCTAAAACGTGATATCAATGAAGCGCAAGTTGAAGGCTTAGAACCGCGTTTTGTGGAAAAATTTGAAGGTCGTGGTAAACCTAATGGTCGTGATGGTCGCGGTCGTGGTCGCAGCGGCAATGATAGCCGTGGCGGTCGTGATGACCGTGGCAGTCGCTCACAACGTTTTGCTGGTTCAAGCGACAGACCTTCAAGCGAGCGTCGTTTTGCAGACAAGCCACGTTTTGACAACCAAGAACGCTATGGCAAACCAGCGAGCAACGATAGTTCGGCACGTTTTGAAAAACGCGAGCGTTTTGACAAAGCTCACCAGGGCAACAGCGATAGTCGTTATGGGCGTGATGATGCGAGTGCGCCGCGTCGTCATCGTGATTCAGATAACCGTCATGGCAACAGTCAGGGCGATTTTCACCGCGCCGCTAAATCATCGGATAAACCAAATTTTGACCGTGATTCACGCCAAGGCAATCGTGAGCCACGCCAAGGTGAGTATGCAGATCGTCGCCGCGATGATAACCGTAGCTTTAACAAAGATGGCTTTAAAGGCTATCAAGGTGATAAACCACGTTACAACACTGACCGTAACACCAGTGAGCGTCATGGCGAGCGTCCTAACCGCTTTGAAAAAAATGACCGTTTTGGTGACAAACCTTTTGCTAAAAAAACCGACCGCTCTAGCGAGTTTCGTGGCGATGACCGCGCTCGAAAGCCGCGTCCAATCGTAGAAGAAACCTTTGGTCAACCGCTTAAAAAACGTAGCGACAGACCGTATCCGGCAAAAGATGGTCAACGTGCAGGTGATTCACGCTCAAACGGGTTTAAATCTGAGGGTTTCAGAAAATCAGATAAACCATTTGCCGGTAAATCATCAAGATCGGAAGGATTTAAGTCATCGTCTGACCGTTATGCCTCATCAAGCAAGCCATCCGCTAAACCGGCTGGCAAACAAGATGGTTGGGATGCGCCAAAACGTAGCCGTCGCAATAGCACAGGCAAACCGCTATAAGTTTTCGTAAATCTAAAAAAAGCACCTAACTGGGTGCTTTTTTATTGGGTAGCTTATTTTGGCTTGTCATCAAACTGGGCAAATTTTATCCGGCTGTGCAAGTGTTTGTGGGCGTTATGTTATTGGCAAAATTCGCCAACGGTTTGATACAGTTGTTTGCATTGGTCAGGGCACAGATTTTCCATATTCAAAAACGCGTGCGGCATATCCGCAAAATGGATGAGTTGGGATGACGCGCCTGCGGCTTGTAGTACGTCATGATAGCCGATATCTTCATCACGCAGCGGACAATAACCAGCCGTTAGGTGCAGTGTCTTTGGGGCTTGATACGGCGAATGATGTAGTAGGGTGGCCATATCGGTCCAAAACGGTGAGCTCAGCTCACGGTCATCATACGCTGAAAAATAATTGTCAAAATACCAGCGGATTTTGCTGGATTCTAGTAAATAACCCGTGCCATTTTCCTCAATCGAGGGCTGTGACATGGTGTAGTCTAGACTGGCATAAATCAAAATTTGATGGGTGATAGCCAAGTCTGTGCTCACACGGTTGGCAAGCCAATCTTGCACCAAGGTGGCAGTAATCGCCCCGCCAGCGCTATCACCCGCTATGATAAGCTTGCCGTTACAGGCATAACCGACTTGCTGTAGGGTCGTTGTTAAATACGTTAAAATCGCGTGGGCATCATCAATCGCCGCAGGGTAACGATTTTCTGGGGCAAGGCGATATTCGGGCGCTACCACCACACAGCCTGTCGCTTCAGCCAATTTTTTATAGAGTTTATCATACACAGTGACGCTACCTGCCATGCCACCACCGCCATGAAAATACACCATTACCGGCACGTCAGCCATTGTTTGTTCATTTGGTAGCGGGCAGTTGCTCGGTACAAATAGCCTAAGTGGTACGTTATAACCACGAAAATTGCTTGGCGTCACTAGCACCGTATCGATGATTTTTGCCATGTTGGGTGCGTCAGTGACAAATGCGGTTGTCAAATTGGCTAACGCCTCACGTGCGTTGATGGCATTGGGCGTAACCCCTTGCGCTAACAGATATGGAACAATCACTTGATGCAGTTGTGTCAAATACGCTTGCATGGCAGCGGGCATTGGCTGTTTTAAATTCTCCGGCATAATTCAATCCTATTGATTTTAAGGTTAACTTCCACAATGTGCTAAATATTACTGCAATTTTGTCATAGCTGGATAGTCATGTTTTGAAAAATACGGATGTTTTGACAAACAGCCATGTGTTAAAAATATTACACGCTAGGGCGCCAAATTTGGTATTTAAGGGTTTTTAAATACCTTTAATTCACGTGATTGGTTTTGAAGATTACAGCTTAAGGTTAAACTTCTTTTAACAATAAATACCGCGCTTTAGTGCTAGTATAGGCATTTTTATGACTGGCACTACTCTGTAAAAAGGTCACCTATGACGTCTCAACCACAACATGCCACTGGGCATTTGGATTCTTCCAATCATTCCACTGATGCTAATACTCACACACTAATATCCAGTAACTTAACTAGCCGCAAATCAACCCATAGCCAACCGCAAAACCAACCGCCTTCTCAACAACCGCCCTCTCAACAACCGAATGCCAAACCACCGACAATGCCACCCTCATTGATAGTCAAAATCATGATTGGCATGATTGGCGCGTTTGCATTTTTGCAGGTTTATTCGATTCAAGCGATTTTGCCGATTATGATGCAAGCGTTCTCAGCGACCGAAACGCAAGTGGGCATGACAGTTGCGGCGACGGTGATTGCCATTGCCATGATGTCACCGTTTATGGGGATGTTGTCTGATGCCGTGGGTCGTAAAAATATCATTGTGGCATCCATTGCCTTTATGGCAATACCCACGATGATGATTGGGCTGTCTGACTCACTCTCCAGTATCGTTATTTGGCGATTTATGCAAGGGTTGGCGGTACCTGGCATTACAGTGGTGACGATTGCCTATGTCGGGGAAGAATACGCCGGCAAAGAGATGGCAAAAATGATGTCCTACTATGTCTCAGGTACGGTATTTGGGGGATTTTTAGGGCGCTTTATCTTGGGGCATTTAGAAGAGCTTATCGGCTGGGAAAAAGGCTTTATGTTCATGGGCATGTTGACGGTGCTAGGCGCTGCCTTAGTGGCTTGGTTATTACCCGGCTCACGTCATTTTCATGCCAATCCAAATTTTGTATCGGCGCTGCACATGCTAAGTAAACATGTGCGCAACCGTTATGTGGTGACCGCAGGACTGCTTGGCGCGTGCGTGTTGTTTTCATTAGTGGGCTGTTTTACCTATGTCAATTTGCACTTGGCAGATGCCCCCTATCATCTATCGAGTGCTGGGCTTGCTAACATTTTTGCTGTGTATTTGATTGGGGTGGTGGTCACACCGATTGCAAGTAGTTTAATTGCCAAATACGGCGCTGCCCGTATGGTGCGCGTGGCAGTGATGATTTCGATGATGGGCGTGCTGATGACACTGGCTGCGCCTATCTCTTTGGTCATTGTGGCGCTTGCGGTGATGTCAACTGGGGTATTTATTACCCAATCGGCGACCATTACTTATATCGCGGTGAATGTCAAAGAAGGGCGGTCACTGGCGTCAGGTTTATATTATATGGCGTATTACATCGGTGGTAGTATCGGTGCGTGGGCGTGTGGTCTGGCATATGCACAAGGCAAATGGCTATATACAGTCTATACGCTGCTGGCTGTACAAGTCATCGCCTTACTGATTGCGTTTTTTGGGTTAATTAAAATCCCAATCAAAAGATAATCATTCATCACAACAATAAACCCCAATCAATGGGGTTTATTTTTTTAACGGTTATTAAGTGAAAGCATTAAAGCAGTCACATATTAAAATTAGGGTACAAAGCGATCATGGTTGGGATGTTCACCAAATTCTTTACGATATTTGGCTGAAATTTCATCCCAAATTGGCGCATTGTGTACGCCATTGGCGCGCGCATCATAGATCGGATCTTTGCCTTGTTTGACCTGTGCTTCATAATCGCGCAGTGCGGCAAACGCAGGTTTTTGCAAGAATAAGATACCAATGATGTTGAGCCATGCCATCAAACCAACACCCAAGTCACCCAGTGCCCATGCCAAGTCGGCGGTTTTTAAGCAGCTATAAATTACCACAAATAAAATCACTACTTTGAGTACAGGGATTGCCCAATTTAGCTTCATGCTACGATTGAGATAACGGATATTGGTTTCTGCAATATAGTAGTAAGCCATGATGGTAGTGAAGGCAAAGAAGAATAGCGCAATCGCTACAAACACTGAGCCAAAACCTGGCATGATGTTCTCCATCGCAGTTTGAACGTAACCTGGACCTGCGGCAACACCTTTAACCCCTTGATACAAGAAGGCTTCTTTGTTGGCAGGGTCTTGTACGTTGTACATGCCAGTAATGATTAGCATGAAACCTGTCGCCGAACAAACAAATAGCGTATCGACATACACTGAAAACGCTTGTACTAAGCCTTGTTTGGCTGGGTGTGACACCTCAGCGGCTGCCGATGGGTGAGGACCTGTACCTTGACCTGCTTCATTTGAGTAAACGCCACGTTTCACACCCCATTGGATGGCAAGACCCAACACAGCACCAAACGTAGAATCCATACCAAACGCAGAGCGGAAAATCAACGCTAGCACTTCAGGTAACTGACCAATATGCATGATGATGATAACAATCGCCACGATGATGTAGGCAAGTGCCATAAAAGGTACAATTAACTCAGCCGAGGAGGCAATACGTTTGACACCACCAAAGATGATAAAGCCAAGTAGTGCCGCAATTATCGCGGCTGAAACGCTAGGTGCGACACCCAGTGAATTGTTCATCGCTTCAGCAATCGAATTGGCCTGTACGCCTGGTAACAATAAACCACAAGCGGCGATTGCCGATATCGCAAATAATACCGCGTACCATTTTTGCCCTAGCGCTTTTTCAAAATAATAGGCGGGACCACCGATAAAGAAGCCTTTATCATCACGTTCTTTATAAATCTGCGCAAGCGTTGATTCAACGAATGCGGTACTTGCACCCAAGAATGCAACCATCCACATCCAAAATAATGCACCAGGACCACCAAACGTAATCGCCGTTGCCACACCGGCAATATTGCCTGTACCCACACGACCTGCGAGTGACATAGCAAGTGCTTGGAATGAGGACACACCCTGATCCGTGCTTTTGCCGTCCATCAGTAATCGAATCATGCGACCAAAATGGCGCACTTGTAAAAAACGACCACGAATTGAAAAATATAAACCAACCAATAAACATAGATAGATTAATGCGGGACTCCATACCCAATCATTAATCGCATTGACAAAATCTTGCATAACCTTATCTCCCACTACCGTAGAAAGCTAAAATCCCATAGGATTTTTGACTATTTGCCAACTGTTTAATTTATAGAAACGATAATCTATCACCCAATAATAGTTTCTATAAACTTGCTGAATTATTACAGTTTCCTTATCTTATAAGAAAAAATTGGTTTTGCAAATGGTAATGATAAAAATTGGCGATAAATAATGCGATAAAAAGTGATTGACTAACCTGTTTTTACCCCAAACATTTCACCGATAAGGTTGGTAGTAACTAACGCGACAACGCCCCAAATGACCACCCGCACAATGGCAGGGAAAATTTTGGCACCCCCTAAATACGCCGATAACCACCCCAAAACTGCCAATCCTATCAAGGTCACTGTGCCCAAACCGCCAACCAAATATTGTTTTGGTAACAGCCAAATACATAGCACCGGTAACAGCGCCCCTGTGATAAAAGATAAAGCCGATGCCACGGCTGCCTGTAGGGGATTGGCGGATGCGGTATCGGTAAGTCCAATTTCATCGCGTGCGTGCGCTTCTAGGGCATTGTGAGCAGTGAGTGCTACCGCAACATCATGTGCCATAACAGGCGTTAAGCCGCGCTGAACATAAATATGCGTCAGTTCTTTTAGCTCGCGGTCTGAATTGTGCTCAAGTTCATAGGCTTCTTTTGCCAAGTCTGCTTTTTCGGTGTCGGCTTGCGAAGAGACAGAGACATATTCACCCGCTGCCATACTAATTGCGCCAGCAATCAGCGATGCCACCCCTGTCAACAGCAAGGTGTGACTGTCCACTCGCGCTGCCGCAACCCCCATCAATATACTGGCAGTGGAAATCAAACCATCGTTGGCGCCGAGCACGGTTGCGCGTAGCCAGTTGTTGCGATTACTAAAATGCGGTTCATGATGTGCTGAATACATGGTCTTGCCCTCAAAAACAAAAAAATTGACATAAATTAAAAGATAGAGTAAAAGGTAAACATAACAAAACTGGCTTAATAAATTCTTATAATGTGCTTAACAAATAATAGCCTTAACAAGGCTAGATAGTTTTTAGCCAAGTTTTTTATTATGATTGTAGGTTGATAAGTCAGCGTCTTAGTTGGCGTGATAATTGCCAAGCTGCCTCATCGCGCAGCGCATGTGACTGCTTGGCAGACACAGTGGCTTGTCTACCTGTGTTAAGCGATGACCATTCGGGCTTACCACGCGCTTTTTTGAGCAAACTTGGCAATCTATCAACTGACCAAGGCGCGAGCGATTGGTTCGCCATGATGCTATCAGTCGCCGCATGACCGCGATGGCGTAGCGCAGTCAGCAAATCCATCGCTCGAGTCGCCAGTAAGGTCAGGGTAGCAGGGTCTATGTGCAGCCGTTTGACGCCACTGATTTTGTCGGCAATCGCGCTGGTATTTGACAGTAAGCCACCTGCCAAACCACCGAGCGCCGTACCCAGTCCCAGTGACGTGCCAAGGGTGGCGACATCAATACCCAGTCCAATCAGCGCGCCTGCCGCCGCACCGCCTGTGGTACGAATCCCATAACTGGCTAGTACGTCTTTATCAAACGGATCGCGGCGATATTCAGTCAGCTCAAGCGGTGTGGTGGTGACGGTATTGTCATAAAATTTATACAGGTTTAATAGTTCGTCTTGCATACTGCGTTCAGCTTGGCGTACTTTTTCTTGCATTTTTTGTAAGGTAGGCAGCGGATCATCCTCCTCGTGAATGGTTTCAACAAAGGCGGCAACGTTTAATAAAAAATGCGCAATGATAATATTGGCATCATCGTACAAATCATCCCAGTCGGCTTTACGACGCTCAATCAGTTGTTTGATAATTTCAGGTTGTATCAGCATGGTTTCTAAGTTTTGCCACAGTTTGATTTCATCATCAAACTCAAACGCCACTGAGTCAAACCGCGTAGATACATGCAAGTTGCGGCGCGCGAGCATCTGCTGCCATTCATTGATATTGCTATCTTGACCCTTAGTAAAGTTAAATACGGGCATGACGGGGATGGCTGACCATGACAGCACAGTTAACTCATCTTTATATTTGCCGAGCACAGGCTCACGCGCATCAATCACATAGACGGCCATATCACTGGCAATCAGCTGACGAATGACCTTGGCTTCTTGGCTAAACTCGTCTTGTGCAGGTGCACTTGCCAAAAATTGCTGTAACCGCTCCACACCGTCACGGCGGGCGGCGGTATTGTCTTCTAACCAATCAAGTAGCCCTGACGCATCTTCTAGACCGGGCGTGTCATACAGTGCCACCAAGCCTTGACCCGTTTGGCTGTCATTGATCATGGCTTTTTCCACATGACGGGTAGTGGCAGGCGCATTTTTGACTTCGCCAAAGTACATATCACGCAACAAGGTGCGTAGTAGCGAAGTTTTACCGGTATTGGTATGACCCACGATCGCCAATTTTAACGCTTCATTTTCGCCAATGCTGATTTTGCGGCTTGGATAGGGGTTTTGTTCAGCTTGGGCTAATGGATGATTGGTTGGCTGCGTAGCGATATCAGTGCTTGGATGGGTCGCGCTGTCAGTAGCCGTCGCTGGCAAATAATCTTTGGTTAAATCAATTGTCAATTTTTCTTGGGTGGTTATGTCTCTGTTATCCATTATTTTGTTAACCTTTATATATTCAGCGCGAGCTATTTTTGGCAAGTTCTTTTGGCAAGTTCTAGGGCATGGTTGACATGATTGAAGGCAGTTTGGGCCAGTGGATGTGCCAGCCAATCATCAAAACTATGGGCAACATCGTCGGTGTTTTCGCTACTATCTTCTGCCAATTGGTCATAATAATCCAAATAGCCTTCCGCAGTTAAAATCACCCAACCATCACTTACTTCGGATTTTTCTTCCATGGCTGTCAAAGATAGATAAACCCCAAGCATATCAAGCATCAGTAAAATCGCGTCACTGGTGCTGTGTGGATAGCTATCGCCCATAGCAAACATGATGTCATCGAGCGCATTTAGCGCCTGTTCGATGCTATCGGGTTGCCAAGTCTGAGTATTTATGGCGTCAAACAGGGCTTGATAGTAGGGTTTTTCACTGTCGAGTTCATTGTCAAGCCAATCGGCTGGTAAATTTTGCACAAATTGACGCAGTAGATTTTGCACAAAAGCGCTTTGCGCTGCGAGCGTAAGCTGTGCAGCAGTCTGGGCAATGCTATCAATTACATCGGCATAGCTGATTGTGGCATTCATGGTTAATTTTCTCTTACTAGGGCAATTTGGCGTTCTGCCAACGCGGTTTCCCATTGTAGTTGACGGGTTTTGATGGTTTCAATTTCGCTCGGACTCGGCAGGTAGCCTTGATTGGCATCGAGCAGTTGCACAATCATGCCACCTTTTGCCGCGCTTGCGATATTATCGAGTTTTCGCAGGGTGCCACGGTCGGGAAGTGCGAGATTGGAGATACCGACGAGCACTTGAACAGGGTTGCTTTGAAGGTAGGCAATCAGTTTTTCCAAGTCATCACGATCATCGATACGACCAAAGTCTTGCGCCGCCATACCAACGGTTTTGGCATACCATTGCGGGTTGGCTTGCGGGTATTCGAGCAACACGGCAAGTTTGTTGGCTAGGCTGATTTGGGCAGTGGGTGCGATAGGTTTTTGCTCCGTAGGGCTGTCATCGGGGTCAATCACTTTGCGCTGCCAAAAATCGATAATTTTTTGATAGTACGGCTGTTTGATATCAAGTTTCATACGACTTGAGCGTACCATCACCAGACAACATAGCCATGCGAGCAAACGCGGCACGATACCGTACATCAGTAGGCTGCCGATTAATAACATCGCCCAGCGAAACGAAATCATCTGTGGCGTGGTTTCAGGATTCATTTGCGCGGTGATAATATCTTGTGCCGTTGGCGTAGGAAAGCCTACCCAATGGGGGAGCCAAGACATCAGCTTGACCACTTCCACCACGTTGCTGTCTTGTAGTAGGGTTGATTCCCACACAAAATTATAATTTTTCACCAATAACAATAGAATTAATGAGACCAACATCCCCGATAGGCTGGCTAACCAAAACTGGTGGCTGATACGACTGACGTACCATTTGGTGCCAGCGTGATTGAGCTGGTCTTGATATAGCTCGACCGCTGTTTGGGTGACAACATCTTTGCCACGCACTAGGGTTGCCGGGGTAAAAAAAGCACCAAAAAAACTGGGTTTGTTACGCGGTGAGAACAGCATCCAACCGAGCCAAACCAGCAAGATAATGGTATTAAACCCTAATAAACTGGCTAGCACATAAAAAAAGTTCACCACCTGCGCTTGCATCAAGCCAAATAACGCGACAAAGCCTAGAATAAACCACAGTACGGTCAATCCCCAAATCACGCCATTGACGCGGGTGTCAATGATAGTGAGCAACTGCGCAAGTTTGCCATCATTATCAATGCGTGTGGCACGGCGGCGCAATTTGGTCAGCGGTTCGCCCGACTCATGTTGCAGTTTTTCCGTGATAAGGATAGGGTCAGCGGCAAAAATATGCTGTTTTTCTTCTAGCCTGCGCACTAGTTCGGTCAGTTGGTCTTGATTCGCGTACATGTTAATTTTCCAACCCTTTCATGCCAATAAAATACCGACTAAACTGATAAGCCACGCGCCCAGAGCGTCCACCCCGTTCACTGGCAAAGCGCAAGGCAGCGGCTTTTGCTTCCTCATCAAAGGGCAAACTTGCTTGGGCCAAATAATGCGCACAAATATCTAAATACACAGGCTGGGTCATGGGATGAAACGACAGCCACAGCCCAAAGCGGTCAGACAACGACACGGTTTCATCAATTGTCTCATACGGATTGACTTCATCGGTTTGCCCATTATAAATGCTCACATTGTCTTTCATCAGTTGCGGTAGTAGATGACGGCGATTACTGGTCGCGTAGACCAGTAGTTTGTCTTGCTCGCTATCTAGCGCGCCATCGAGCACGCTTTTGAGTGTGCGATAATTCTCATCTTGCCCATTGAACGCTAAGTCATCACAGTACACCACATAATGACAGCCATGATTGGGCTGGGCTTTATGAAGGTCTCGTACCGCTTGGCGAATCGGCTCTAACATTACCAAATCATCTCGTGACACTTCGATAATACGAAGACCATCCGCTTTATATTGATTGAGCAATGCCCGAATGAGCGACGATTTTCCTGCGCCACGGGTGCCTGTCATGAGTACATGATTGGCAGGTAAGCCTGCTAAATATTGGCGCGTGTTTTGAATCAGTTTATTTTTTTGCACCTCAATGCCAAGCAAATCATCCAACGTCAATCGCAAATCTACGGTTAAAGGCACCAGTTCACCGCTGCCTGTGCGGCTATTGGATTGCCAGCGGTAGGCAAGCACGCTTGGGTCAAGTTGTATGGGCTTGGGCAGCTGCGCCTGTAAAAATTGGGTGAGTAAGTGTTCTAAATGAGCGGGTAAACTAAGGTTAGCGAGTAGACTAAGTTGCGACATACAAGGGTTCTTCTGAATGGTTTTTAAGTGGTTAGTTTTTAAATTAGTGGTTTTTAAATGAGTGGTTTTTAAGCAATTTTGCGGTATTTAGTTCGTATGATAGCAAAACTCCGTTAGATTACCCATTATCTTTGTAAACATTGCAGCATAACACTGGCTTTTTGTTTACAAAAAAAATCAATTCAGTTATAAAGATAGGATTTATGATAAAATTTGTTAAGGAAGATCAATGAATGCGCAACAAGCCATCGCCTTTAGTATCAAACCTCTCACTTTTGCTATTGTCATGCTGGGGATTCACGGCTGTGCCACGCAGCCTAGCGCGAGTCAGCCGCTGTCTCAACGTGTGTTGCAGGCCAACCAAAATTTGCTCAGTCGCCAAAGTTATGCTTATGACTATCGAGTCAATGTGGTGCGCCCGCACTTACGTAGCGCACAAGCGTTAGCTGCAAGCCCTAATCGTTTAAAACTTATCGGGCAGCTGAGCACAGCACAGCACCTTGATGCTCGCCAACAAGCCTTGGTTACAGAGGGGGTCAATCACCAAACCCGTGAACAAAGCGAAGTGGGGCAAGTGATGGATATTTTAACCAAGCGCTTTGAGTTTGCCTCCACAGGTGTGGTAGATCTTCGCCGAGGGCAAATGTCAATCGTGCCTGAATTTCGCTACGTGCAGAACAATGCGGGGGCGTTTATCAAAGTGCCACTAGCGGCTGATTTCGCGCGCTCAAAAGTATATGCTGACTTATCGGGACTCTCTGAGTTTGCTACCGACCCGCAATATGATGGACGCTACATTGAATATGACTATAGCAAACTGCTAAAAGATAAAAAGATAGATAAAAGAGCCTTATTCAAGGTATTTGAACAGATGTCACTGCTAAATGCCACCCTTGCCAAAGAAAGCGATTATCAGACATTGGCTTTGACTACTGAAGATAAAGCCAAAGGTGTGAGCCAGCGCATTGGCTACCGCATTGGCTACAATCAAATGCTAGCAGAGTATTTGCTGTTCTTCCACGTCAATGAGCGCTACCTAAAATCATTCATCAATCCAGCCGATTTTGTCAAAGATGATGAGCTAAAGCAGCTTAGTAGCCTTGTCGTTAGCCCACGGTATCTGATGAAAAAAGCCTTTGACAGCAATGAGTTGGCAAGCGTTGAGGAAAAAGCGTATGAATCTGCCATGCGCCTGTATGAAGCCATTGACAAAATGCGGGCACAATCAGATGACAGCGCTGCTAACCCAGCCAGTGCCGATGCTACAGAGGCAATGGACAGTTTAGAAACCCAAACAGCCACTGACGAGCCAACCACTGATGAGTCGACCAGTGACGAATTGGGCCAAACTGCAAAAGCCTTAGCAGCCTTTGACAAATACCAATCAGACAAATTGGTCAGTGCCGCTGCACTGGCAAAAATCATCGACGCCAATCCGCAAGCGTTTAAAGCGCTGCAAGCTGAGATAAGCAAAGAGGCAAACAGCAGCTTTATGTCAATGGATGACGACATCCGCATCAGCTATGGACTCAACCGCCAAAATCAACTACTCAATATGGTGGCAGTGAGTGATTTGCCATCATTTGAAAAAACCACGCCGACAACCAATCAGCCCAAGACCCAAATGCGCACAGTGGTTAACTTTTATGATTATGGCAAAGCCCGCGTCAATCCTGATATCTTCAACAAGGCAATCACTTGGCAACAAGCATCAAAAGATAATAATCTATGGGCGGCGACAAAACAATCCAAAACCTTTGACAGTGATAAAAATTTAGAAGCCTTGTCCTATAGCCTGCTCAAACAAAACAAAGGGTTTGTCGAGACCTTTGTCACCCTTTATACCTACCAGTTTGTGTTGCAAAAAGATGAAGCAAGCCTCAATGAAATAGATATGGCAGCGCTGAACGCCGCTGCAACCAAACTTGCAAAAATACAAGCCGATAATTATGCGGTCATAAATACTGATAGCCGTCAGCAAAAGGCGGTTACAGACGTTGATGCGTATGTCGATGAGGAACTTGCTGAACATATCGCAGGGATTGTTGATAAAACCTATCGCAATCAACAATACTTGCAACAGATTGCTAGACTTAAAGCGCAAGGCAAATCTGACGCCCAGATATTTAGCCAGTTGTATCAAACTATCAGTGACAAACCCAGCGATGTGGAAAGCGCAGATGCAGTGGCGGCGGAAGCTGCAGTAGACGTTGTTGAGGAAAGCGAAGAACAACAAGCTTGTTCGCTATTGTTGGACACAGATAAACTTGATAAAACATCACGCACCCGCCTTGCTAAAATCTGTGAAAAAATCGACACAGCCACCGCCCAGGAACAGGCAGCGAGCCAGCAATCTAGCTACGCTGATACTGCACCCGTCCGCATGACGGCTGCCGATATTGCCAAGCAAAAGCAGGCGCGCGATAAGTTTAATCAATTACTGGGCGAAATCGCTATCGAAGACATGCAGACCCAAGCCAAGCATATCAGCCTATCTGATGAAGATGATGAGTTAATTGAAAAACTCAAACCTCATTTTGAGGCGAGCTATGATTTTGATTATGATGCCTACAAGGCTGCCTATCAGTTGTTACTTTTGAGTCAATAATCGGGCAAACGAAGCATCAACTGCTAATGACCCATATAAAACAGATAAAAAAAGCGGGATAACTGATGTATCCCGCTTTTTTGTACGTCAATCAATCGTGCCATTTTAACCATGACAGGTTTATAATACGGTACGAATACTTGCCGCTTCATCCAGCATTTTATATAAGTTATTGACTTGCTCGGCTTCTGTCAAATATACATTGGCACGTACGGAGTGGAAACGACCGGTACGCGATGGATTAATAGTCAAACTTGCTAAATCAAATTCAGGAAATAAGCTACCCAAAATTAATTTTACTTCATCGAGTAGTGTCTCTTTGTGACCCTCATGACCGATGATGCTAAGCGGATAATCCATGGGAAAATTCCACAATTCTGGGTGCTGGATATCGGTTTTTTTGCTTTGGATTTTTTGTTCGGTAGCGGTGGTGGCAAGGTTGCTGATGTTAGTTTTTTTGTTGTTCATAACTTGTTCCGTTATTTTTGATTGTAGTTTTCATAAGGGTTTTTATAAAAATTTCAACCGGCGGTTAAGGGTTTTGTTTACTATCAATAAGCGCTGCTTGACTAATCTTTATGAAAAGTGGTCAAGATAAATTGTTCTTTTGTCAGATTTTCATTAATTTGAAAAGTTAAATAAATATTGCTTTCTAAGCGTAGAATGACATCTAGATCATGGCGGTAAATGGTTTTAATTCAATATTTTTTTAGTATTTTATTTTTACTAACAAACTGACAAAATATCACAAATATGATATATTTTATATTTGTTTATTTTTTAAAAATCGGATCTTTTATGCCCCCTCTAAACAACCAAACAAATATCAGTAATACATCATTAACTGATTCTTCTTCATTATTCCCAAAGTCACAATATGATTATTTGCAAGATATCTTATATCATTTGACTACCTATTGTGGTTGCACATCTGACCGTTTAAAACTTATTAATCATGATAACCGACACATCATTCATTTTTTAGAGCCATTTATTATTGTAAACGAGCATCCAAGTTTTAATACTCAAGGATATAGCTTACCAAGTGTTGCCTTTTTTGAGTTCGATGATAATAACACTATTCATCTTTATGTGGGTAACGATAATGGCTATGACTTTACAAACCCCAATATTCACAAAAAAGCTCATGCACCTATTCCGAACTACTTAGAAAATACTAGCCTTGAGCAAAGACGTAATGACAACTTTGCCCATTTTGTTGCCTTACTAACCCAATAATTAATAGAGTTGTTTTTAATTAATCATTTCTTGTTGATATGTGGTTTTGACACATCAACAAACATAAGGATATACGCATGAGTCAAATTGATAACCAATCAACTACAGTAGATAAGTCCCATGAGCAATTAAGTACAGTATTCCATGGTAGTATTGAAGACTGCTGTCAGCTTGCTAAAAGTGAAAAATTGCTCGATAAAGTTCAGTTGGCGTTAGTTTTACACCCAGATAAAGAGGTGCATATGGCATTAGCTTATAATCCAAATATTAACCCTCTGTGTGCGCATATTATCTCAGAAAATCAAAATTTATTGTCTACTTCAAAATATAGCCCTTACCGTATGCCCAACATAGAATTTTTCTTAGAAGATTTTGTAACGGATTATCAAAATTTTTTTGATATTTTAACAGAAGTAGCAAAAGAACATCCTGAATGGTTGATTGAAATTAACGCTAAGAACGATACTGGTAAGAATTATATTTCTAATAACAGAATTTCCGATATAATTTATTTACCGCAAACAATTATTATTCCTGATGAATTTATTTTAGTAATAGCAGATTATCTTGCTAAATTTGATTTTGATATTATGGCTGGTGATCATTTTTTTGCAGGACTAATGAAAAGGCACGGCCTAAGCGATGTTACTAAAATTGAACTAGCTAAAAAAAATATACGACTTGCTTCGCGAACTGATCTAGATGAAATACGAAAAAACTTTAAATTGAATGCTTCCCTACCGCTAAAAGTGGCAATGAAACAGGCAGAAGGGTATTTTAGTTTTTTAAAGTACTAATGGTCTAGTTACAAAGCGTTAGATATAATCCTAACGCTTTTTTATTTAAATTTTAAATTAATCATTCTCTAGGAATGAACGTAGATGTTCAGAGCGAGAAGGGTGGCGCAGTTTACGCAGCGCTTTGGCTTCAATCTGACGAATACGCTCACGGGTGACATCAAATTGTTTACCCACTTCTTCTAAGGTATGGTCGGTAGACATATCAATACCAAAACGCATTTTAAGCACTTTGGCTTCACGTTCGGTGAGGTTGGCCAACACTTCACGGGTAGCTTCTTTTAACCCTTGTGCCGTTGCTTCATCCACTGGGCTTGAGATGCTCGAGTCCTCAATAAAATCACCCAAGTGACTGTCTTCATCGTCCCCAATTGGGGTTTCCATTGAGATGGGTTCTTTGGCGATTTTGAGTACTTTACGGACTTTGACTTCGTCCATCTCTAAGCGTTCGCCCAATTCCTCAGGAGTCGGCTCACGTCCCATTTCTTGTAATAGCTGGCGCGATACACGGTTGATTTTATTGATGGTTTCAATCATGTGCACAGGGATACGGATGGTACGTGCTTGGTCAGCAATCGAACGGGTGATGGCTTGGCGAATCCACCATGTGGCATAAGTGGAGAATTTATAACCACGGCGATATTCAAATTTATCTACCGCTTTCATCAAGCCAATGTTACCTTCTTGAATCAAATCAAGGAACTGCAAACCGCGGTTGGTGTACTTTTTAGCAATCGAGATGACCAGACGTAAGTTCGCCTCAACCATTTCTTTTTTGGCGCGGCGGGCTTTGGCTTCACCCACAGACATGTTACGGGCGACCACTTTCATTTGGTCGATGCTCATGCCAAGATTTTGCTCATGCTGCTGGATACGCCCTTGATACTGTAACACTTCGTCAAGTACCCGCTCTAACGTGTCGGCAAAGGCAGGTTTGCCTGCGATACGGTTAGGGAGCCAGTCAAGGTTGGTTTCATTATGCGGAAAGGTCTTGCGAAACTCATCTTTTGGCATTTTACCGCGGCGAATCACCAGTTTCATGATGTGACGTTCGTTTTTACGCACGTCTTCATACACCTCGCGCATCATATCCATGATATTGTCAGAGACGCGGCTATTGAGCTTAAATAGCATAAAGCAGTTGGCAAGCTCATTCATCGCCGCTTTGACGACGTCGCTATCACGGTCATGAGTGGCTAATAAATCTTTGACCTTGGTGAACAATTGCTCTAATTCTTCAAAGCGCAGACGCACTTCTTCAGGGTCAAGACCGCTCGCTTCTTCGGTATCGGCATCTTCGCTGACGTCGCCATCAGCCTCTTCGATTTCATCGGCGTTTTCAGCTTCATCGTCGAGTTCATCCTCGGCTTTGTCGTCTTTGACTTTGGGTTTGATAATCGGTAACGCGATTTCCACCTCTTCGTCATCGGCAAGGGGAATCACATCAGCGGCTTCAGGGTCAAGAAAACCTGTAATAATATCCGAGACTTTCTTTTCACCTTCAAAGGTTTGGTGGTATTCATTAATGAGCATAGCCACGGTACCTGGCCAAAAGGTCATGGCATGTTGTACATCTCGGATACCATCTTCGATACGCTTAGCAATCGCAATCTCACCTTCACGGGTGAGTAGGTCAACCGTACCCATCTCACGCATATACATACGCACAGGGTCAGTGGTGCGACCTGGCTCAGATTCTACTGAGGCAAGTACCGCGGCGGCTTCATCGACAGCAATTTCGTCATCATCCGCATCATCGCTAAGCATAATGTCGTCTTCATCAGGCGCGGTCTCAAAAATCTTGATGCCAACGTCTGTGAGCATTTGAATAATATCATCAATCTGGTCACTTTCAGTTACTGATTCGGGGAGTTGGTCATTGATCTCAGCATAGGTGAGATAACCTTGCTCTTTACCTAATTGAATCAGCGTGGCTAATTGAGAAGTTGAATGTTCGCTCATGAGGGCTCGCTTTGATATTGGTTAAAAAAATAAATAATGTAATAGCACGACAAATAAGCTAATGACTGTATTTCTTCATTTTTATCAAGGGATACACCCTGCAAATGACAGTCGAGGACTAAATAAAGATTTAGTATGATTAAAAAGCGGTAGTCAACCTATTATTATAACGGATTATATGAGGTTCGCGGGGAGAAAATTAAAGGCAAAGCGGGTAAGTTTTCGCTTTATGCGGCATTTCGCGCAGTTTTTGGCGGGTTATCTTGGTAAATCAATCAATATCAAGCTCGATTGCCCCTCTAACTTGACAACAGCAGGGTAGGATTTCGTCATCGTCTAACATCACGAGCGGCGGGTGAATATAGTCGATACGGGTGTCATGGTGGCGACGGCGGTATTTGAGCTTACAAGTACCGCAATAACCTTCAAGGCATTGGTGATTGGCAGGGATTTTTGAGCGAAGCATGCCTTGTAGCAACGTCTCGGCGTCATGCAGATAAAACTGCGTATTGTTGGTAAAAATCCATGCCATAATCGATTATCTTGCCTAAATAAAATAAGCGTATGACGAATTACAATTCAAAATCATCAAACGCATCATCACTCAGCTCTGCATCAATTTGACCGACTAAGTAAGAGGTGATTTCTGACTCTTGGGGCGCGACTTGCACGTTGTCTGAGGACAGCCAAGCATTAATCCATGGAATTGGGTTGTTTTTAATCGCCGCAAAAATCGGCGGTAAGCCAATCGCATCCATACGTAGATTGGTAATGTACTCGACGTATTGCACCAAGATATTTTCATTCAAGCCAATCATTGAGCCATCTTTAAACAAATATTTTGCCCAAGCTTTTTCTTGTTCAGCCGCGTCTTTGAAAATTTCAATGGCTTGCTGTTGGCAATCTTGGGCGATTTCAACCATGTCAGGGTCATCTTTACCCGATTGCAGCAAATTAATCATATGCTGGGTGCCGTTTAGATGAAGCGCTTCGTCACGGGCAATCATTTTGATAATTTTGGCATTACCTTCCATCAGTTTGCGCTCAGCAAAGGCAAATGAACAAGCAAACGACACATAAAAACGAATCGCTTCTAGCACATTGATAGCCACCAAACATAAATACAATTTGGTTTTAAGCAGGCGTAAATTAACCTCGACGGGCTTGCCATCGATGACATGGCGACCTTCCCCGTATAGGTTATATAGCTGAGATAGTTGATACAGCTCGTCATAAAACTTGGCAATCCCTGTCGCGCGCTCTAGGATAAAAGGATTGTCAACGATATCGTCGAATACTTTGCTTGGGTCATTGACCACGTTACGAATAATGTGGGTATAGCTGCGAGAATGGATGGTCTCAGAAAATGACCATGTTTCAATCCAGGTTTCTAATTCAGGAATCGATACCAGCGGCAGTAGCACGGCATTGGGGCTACGACCTTGAATCGAATCAAGCAAGGTTTGGTACTTTAGGTTGCTTAAGAAGATATGCTGTTCATGCACTGACAAGTTGCTAAAATCCAAGCGGTCTTTGGAAACGTCAATTTCTTCTGGACGCCAAAAAAACGACAATTGCTTTTCAATCAACTGCTCGAAAACAGGGAATTTTTGTTGGTCGTAACGTGCCACATTGACAGGCTGACCAAAAAACATCGGCTCAAGCAATGGGTCATTTTTGGTTTGGCAAAAGATGGAATATGACATAGCGGTGAATCTTCTTCAATCAAAGTTCAAGACAAGTGGCGTAGCAGTATCAGTTAACAAGTAAATCAGCTAACAAATGCATCAACTGGCTAGTATGCTTGGCTATTATAGATAACAACATATAGAAATTGCAATCCACCCAAGGACTTGATTTCTAAGGATAAAATTTATAACATATTGAAATATATAACTATTTGTATATCAAAAAAATAACTAATTAAATTTATTGACATTTGAAAATCTATATATTGTGTTTTTATTTTACCACGCAATAAAAAAGACGACTATTAAAGCCGTCTTTTTGGTCAGATGGGACGATTAGCCAAGATAGGCATTGTACATCCACACCAATTTTTCTTGTTCTTGCACGTACGCAGTCAATTGGTCGGCAGTGCCTTGATCGTCATCTTCATCCGCTAAGTCAATGATTTCGCGTTCTTTAGCGATGGTCATAGTCAGACCCGTTAAAATACCTTTCACACATGCCACACCGTCAGAGACGTTTTTGTCTTCTTTGATGCTTGAGATTTTTAAGAAATCGCTATAAGCATGTAGTGGTGTACCTTGTAAGGTCAAAATGCGTTCAGCAATTTCATCAATCTGGACTTGCAGCGCAGTATATAACTCTTCAAACTTCACATGGAGGGTAAAGAAATCTGAGCCACGCACGTTCCAGTGATAGCCACGCACATTGGTATAGAACACATGATAGTTGGCTAATAAGGTATTTAATTGCTCAACAATGGCGCTCATGTCTGCAGCGGCTAAGCTGATATCACGTGTTTTACTTGAGGCAGATTTGGAAGCAGTAGATTTGGAGGGAGTCACTTTTTCACCTGATTTATCGGTATTGTCTAATTGTTCTGAGTCTTGTTTGGTTGCTGATTGTTTTGTAGTGGCTTGTTTTGCCATGTTGTTATCTCCTAAAATGATGATTTTTATTTGTTTAGGACTTAATTGTAAGCCTAAACAATCTGTTATTAAAATTAATCGTTTTTATCAGTACGTTTAATTTTATCAATTAAAATGTACGGTATTACCCTAAAAATAATATCAAACATTTGGCACAGCTGTGTGCAAATTTGGTAAATAGTTTTGCTTGCTGCCATAAAAAAACTGCAGTTTCTTGGCTGCAGTTTTTGTGATCATCGATAATTAGTTGTTGTCTTAATCTTAATCGTTGTCTTAATTGTTTTCTGGAAAATATTTATCAGTCGGTTTGTCGGTTAAATCAAAACCTGGTTGTCCGATGTTTTGCTGTAAATGATGACGTAGGGTATCAATCGGGAATTTTTGGTTGGCAAGGCGTTTGGGCACGATTTGGCTGCCTTGTTGGCTTTCACCCGTTTTTGGATTTTTGACATCAAACATCATAAAGATATAGTCAGGCGTTTCTTGCCAGTTGGTGACATTGTCCCATTTGATGACCGCTTGCTGCATACCGCTACTACGTACCAAAGGCTGATTGTAGCCGCGTGGCATGGCGGGCATGTTGGGTGCAGGCATGGACATCACTACCCCGTGCTGCTGTACGCCAAGCTTGATTTGTTGCATCTCTGGCGGCATGCTTTGGCTTGCCATTTGTTTTTCAAATTCTCGTTTGACATACCATTTTAGACCGTAGGTACGCGCTAGCAAATAAATCACCACACCCACGAGCATCAACCAAAAAATAATGGTGGAATAACCGTGCACAAAAATCAGACCCAAAATCGCTAGCACCACAATGACTGCCAAAATTGCCCAAGTTTTTGGGGTGATTTTGGTCAAAGTTTGGTTGTTGGCATCAAACAGCTGTAGCTGTGCTTGACGAAACTCGTCCTCGGTCAGATTCAAATCCACAGGTTGTAGGGTGTAAGGGTACAGAGCCATAAACAATTCACTCACTATCAAACGATAGTTACAAAACGATAAAAGAAGGCTTATCTTACCCAACCTTGACCCAAAAATAAACCTAACAACGCACTTTTTGATAAATTTTTGTTTTACCCCAATGCAGCGAAGGGCGAACGCCGATAAGCACATACCGATAAATCGTCAATTTGCCGTGTATTTCTAGTCGCTACCGTGAAAAATCGCTGCAATCTTGGTATCATACATGCTGATATCAACAGCCATTTTGCTGCTTTAACTCAAGTTTGAACAATTTAAGGAACTTATCGCCATGATCGACCCAAAATTACTGCGTACAGAACTAGACACGGTCGCCGAAAAACTTGCCAAACGCGGCTATGAGCTTGATAAAGCATTTTGGCAGCAAGTCGAAGAACAGCGCAAATCCATTCAAGTCAAAACCGAAGAATTACAAGCTAAAAAAAATGCGGGCGCCAAACAAGTCGGCTTGATGAAACGTAATGGCGAAAATACTGACGCCTTAATGGCAGAAATGGCGACCATCAGTAGCGAGATGAAACAAGCGGAAGACGCGCTCAAAGCCTTGCAAGATAAAATTCAGGCGGCAGCTTTAACCATCCCAAACTTGCCTGATGACAGCGTGCCGGCAGGTAAGGATGAAAACGACAATGTCGAAATGCGTCGATGGGGTGAGCCGCGCCAATTTGATTTTGAGGTCAAAGACCATAGCGACTTGGGCGAAGACTTGGGGCTACTTGACTTTGAAATGGCAGCCAAACTGACTGGCTCACGGTTTAGCGTGCTAAAAGGTCAACTCGCCAAACTCAACCGCGCCTTGATTGCCTTTATGCTTACTACCCATACCGACAAATACGGCTATACTGAAATGTATGTACCGTACATGGTCAATGCCGACAGCCTACTGGGTACAGGGCAGCTACCAAAGTTTGAAGAAGATTTGTTCAAATTGCGCGGTGAAAAAGAGTATTACTTAATTCCTACTTCAGAGGTGCCGCTTACCAACAGCGTGCGTGACAAAATTCTAGACCCCGAAGCGTTGCCAATAAAAGTCACTGCCCATACCCCCTGTTTTCGTAGTGAAGCGGGCAGCGCAGGACGAGATACCCGTGGCTTGATTCGTCAGCACCAGTTTGAAAAAGTGGAAATGGTACAAATCACCCATCCAGCGCAGTCAATGCAAGCCTTAGAGGACATGACAGGACAAGCGGAATATATCTTGCAGCAGCTTGGTTTGCCGTATCGGGTGATTGTGCTGTGTGGCGGTGATATGGGTTTTGGCGCGGTTAAGACCTATGATATCGAGGTGTGGCTACCGTCTCAGACTACCTACCGCGAAATCTCTAGCTGCTCAAACTGTGGCGATTTCCAAGCGCGCCGTATGCAAGCGCGTGTCAAAGATGGCAAAAAAACCGAGCTGGTACATACCCTAAATGGCTCAGGTCTTGCGGTGGGTCGTACTCTGCTTGCCATCATGGAAAACTACCAAAATGCGGATGGTACGATTACGGTGCCTGAAGTGTTACGTCCGTATATGGGCGTTGATGTGATTGGTTAGTGATAAAATTGAAAAAACAGCCAGTTGCTTGACTGGCTGTTATTATCCGAATCTCAGCTCTTTTTTCCAAAGCCCAATAGACACTAGGCTGATAACTTCTGGTTATAAAGTTATTAAATTTTTAGCATATTAAAATTAATAAACTACAAAAAGTCGAAAGTGATGTTGGTTATCATCTAAGTAATTGAATAATTTTAAATTACAGTTTTAGTCGAGGACTCTTTGCTAGTTTATACTACTAGGTTTAATATTATAAGATAATTTTTTTTGGTAGTTAAACTAACGTAATTGCTTTGTAAGAATAAGGATAATTTATGACTGATTTTTCAATAAGAGATATTTTAACACAGATAGATAAAGGAAATTTAAGAATACCAGCTTTTCAAAGAGGTTTTGTGTGGGATGCTGAAGCAGTGGCATTTCTAATGGATAGTATTTATAAAGGATATCCATTCGGTAATATTCAATTGTGGCGAACAAAAGAGAAATTAATTTCTGAAAAAAAATTTGGACCTTTTCAATTATTTGAAAGAGATGAAGAATATCCAATTGATTACATTCTAGATGGTCAGCAAAGAATTACTTCAATATTTGGTGTTTTCCAAAATAACCTTATGCCTTCGGAAGGCGAAGAAAATCCTTTTAAAATTTATTTCGACCTATTAGCGAATGAAGGTTCTCAAGATAGTCAGTTTGTATTTTTAGATAATTCTGAAAGTGAACACGATAGGTATTTCCCGTTGAATTGTCTGTTTGATTCAATTGAATATAGATTAGAAACTGAAAAAATAAAAAATAAAACTTTAATTCAAAAAGTTGATAAGTTACAAGAAATTTTCAAAGAGGCGAAAATTCCCTATCAAACTTTAGCCACGGATGATAAATCAAAAGTTGCAATTGTTTTTGAAAGAATTAATAGACAAGGTGTTCCACTTGATACTTTACAATTGTTAACAGCTTGGACTTGGAGTGAAAATTTCGATTTACAAGACAAATTTGAAGAATTAAAAGAAACGCTTGAACCTTTTGGGTTCGGTAGTTTAGGTGAAAATGTAGACTTAATACTTAAAATTGGTTCTGCTGTCTTGACGGGGAAGCCAACTTCAGAAAGTCTAATTGAGATGAATGGGAATGAAGTTAGAGATAGATTTGATGAGATTATAAATGGTATTGAGGGAGCAATAGATTTTATAAAAAACGAATTAAAAGTAGCAAACATTAAGTACTTGCCTTATGAGCATCAATTAATTCCTTTATCAGTTTTCTTTTCAAATAAAGGTAATAAACATTTTAATTATAATAGTACTCAAAGGGAAGTTCTACTCAATTGGTTTTGGAAAACAGCATTCAGTAATAGATACAGTGCGGGTACAAATGCTAAACTTTTTGAAGATATAACTGAAATTATTAAACTCAAAAATAATGAAGCAAATAATTTATCAAATATCAACGTAACTTTAACGAAAGAATTTTTTAAAGAAAATAAATTCACCATGGGAACTGTAAACACAAAGACTCTAATATTGCTCTTAGCTGCAGTAAATCCTTTAAGTTTTATAACAGGCAGTACAATAACACTTGAGAAAGTGTTAAAAGATTATAATAGAAAAGAATTTCATCATATTTATCCAAAAAATTATCTAAAAAAATTGAATAAAAACGATAAAGAAATAAATTGCTTAGCAAATTTTTGTTTTCTTTCACGTAGTGATAATAAACAAATTAGCGATAAAAAGCCTTCTGAGTATAGAGCGCTAATGCCTGAGGATAGTCGTGAAATTTTTGAGTCAAGTTTTATTGAAGAAAGTTCTTTTTTATCTGATGATTTTGAAAATTTCATAGAAAAGCGTTCTGATTTAATCTTAAAATTTGCTATAAGTAAAATTGCATAAACTTAATCAATAGTTAAAAGCCGAGCAATTATTATATTACTCGGCTTTTTTGATTTAAAAAAATAATTACGCCACTTCACCCTTTAAGAAGTCTTGCGCGAATTTCTGCAATACGCCACCTGCTTTATAGGTATCCACTTCCGCTTGGGTATCAAGACGGCAGGTCACAGGCACTTCAAGCGGCTGCGAGCCTTCTTTATTAATCACCAGCGTCAAATCACAGCGTGGCGAAATGTCACCAATCACATCATACGTCTCAGTACCATCTAGCCCTAGCGTGATACGCGTCGTCCCAGCTTTAAATTCAAGCGGCAGCACACCCATACCGATAAGGTTGGTACGGTGAATCCGCTCAAAGCCTTCCGCCACAATCGCTTCCACCCCAGCTAGGCGTACACCTTTGGCAGCCCAGTCACGGCTAGAGCCTTGACCATAGTCCGCTCCGGCGATGATAATCAGCGGTTGCTTGCGATTCATATAAGTCTCAATCGCTTCCCACATCCGCATCACTTGACCTTCAGGCTCAACGCGAGCCAGTGAACCTTGTTTGGTACTGCCATCATCATTTTTCACCATTTCATTGAACAGTTTTGGATTGGCAAAGGTCGCACGTTGCGCGGTTAAATGGTCGCCGCGGTGGGTGGCATAGCTGTTAAAATCTTCTTCGGGTAAGCCCATTTTTGCCAAGTATTCGCCTGCTGCCGAGCTTGCCAAAATCGCATTGGACGGTGACAAGTGGTCGGTGGTGATATTGTCAGGTAAAATCGCCAATGGACGCATACCTTTGAGGGTGCGTTCGCCCGCTAGCGCGCCTTCCCAGTAGGGTGGACGGCGGATATAGGTTGACATGGGTCGCCAGTTATATAGTGGGCTGTCGGCTTTTTCGCTGCGGTCAAGATTGAACATCGGGATATAGATTTGACGGAATTGCTCAGGTTTGACGTGTTTTGCCACAATCGCGTCAATCTCTTCATCCGATGGCCAAATGTCGATAAGGCGAATCTCTTTACCATTAACCACGCCAAGCACGTCTTTTTCGATGTCAAAACGAATCGTCCCTGCAATCGCATACGCGACGACTAACGGCGGGCTTGCCAAGAAGGCTTGTTTGGCATATGGATGAATACGTCCGTCAAAGTTACGGTTGCCTGACAACACCGCCGTGGCATACAGGTCACGGTCGATGATTTCTTGCTGAATTGCTGGATCTAACGCACCCGACATACCGTTACAGGTGGTACAGGCAAATGCCACGATACCAAAGCCCAGTTTTTCCAGTTCTGGCAATAGGTTAGCGTCTTGCAAGTACAGTTCAGCCACTTTTGAGCCAGGGGCGAAGGATGATTTCACCCAAGGTTTACGGGTTAAGCCAAGTTCGTTGGCTTTTTTGGCAAGTAATGCCGCTGCCACCACGTTACGAGGGTTAGAGGTATTGGTACAAGAGGTAATCGCTGCGATAATCACGGCGCCGTCTGGCATTAAGCCGTTTTCTGATTGTGGTACAGCTTCGCCCTCTGCGTGAGCGATACCTTTGGCGGCAAGCTCATCGGTTGATACACGCGCATGGGGATTTGAAGGACCTGCCATGTTACGGGTCACGAGTGACAAATCAAACTCAAGTACACGCTCATAGTCGGCATTGACGAGATCAGATGACCAAAGCCCTGCAGTTTTGGCATAGTTTTCCACCAGTTCGACTTGTTTGTCTTCACGCCCTGTGAGGCGTAAATAGTCGATGGTTTGCCCATCAATATAAAATAACCCTGCGGTTGCACCATATTCTGGGGTCATGTTGGCGATGGTGGCACGGTCACCGATGGATAGGCTATCTGCGCCTTCACCGAAGAATTCCACATACGCACCGACCACGCGCTCTTTACGCAAAAACTCAGTGAGTGCAAGTACGATATCGGTGGCGGTGATGCCTGCTTGGCGTTTGCCTTTGAGGTGTACACCTACGATATCAGGCAGGCGCATCATCGATGGGTGACCGAGCATCACGGTTTCTGCTTCCAGTCCACCGACACCCACCGAAATCACGCCCAGCGCATCCACGTGCGGGGTGTGGCTGTCTGTGCCCACGCAAGTATCTGGGTAGGCGATGCCGTTTTGGACTTGGATAACAGGTGACATTTTCTCCAGATTGATTTGGTGCATGATGCCGTTGCCTGCGGGAATCACATCGACGTTTTCAAAGGCAGTCTTTGTCCAGTTGATAAAGTGAAAACGGTCTTCGTTGCGGCGGTCTTCGATGGCGCGGTTTTTTTCAAATGCATCTGGGTCATAACCCCCACATTCCACAGCGAGCGAGTGGTCAACAATCAGCTGAGTTTGCACCACAGGGTTGACCTTGCTTGGGTCGCCGCCTTGCTCGGCGATAGCATCACGCAAGCCTGCCAAGTCCACAAGGGCAGTTTGACCCAAGATGTCATGACACACCACACGCGCAGGGTACCAAGGAAAGTCTAACGTACGCTCACGGTTGATGAGCTGTTTGAGCGCAGCGGTCAGTTCATTTGGGTCGCTGACTTTACGCACCAGTTGCTCGGCTAAAATACGCGAGGTGTAGGGGAGTTTGTCATACGCGTCTGGGGTGATGTCATTCACCGCTTGGCGGGTATCAAAGTATTCCAAATCAGAATTGGGTAAGGGCTTGCGGTATTGGCTTGTCATTTGGCTTAACCTTAAAATTAATAATCCATTAGAAAAAAAGCCCTTCAAATCAATGGGTGAGCTGACCTGAAAGGCTTTTTATACGATTAAAACGCTAATTATTGGCGCTCATCCAGCGGTACAAATTTTTGATCGTCTGGACCAGTGTAGTTGGCTGATGGACGGATGATTTTGCCGTCAGCACGTTGTTCCATGACGTGTGCTGCCCAACCTGTGGTACGAGCGATTACGAATAATGGGGTAAACATCGCAGTTGGTACGCCCATTTTGTTGTAGCTTACCGCTGAGAACCAGTCCAAGTTCGGGAACATTTTTTTGTTGTCCCACATCACGGTTTCTAGGCGTTCTGCCACATCAAATAAGGTCATGTCGCCCGTTTCTTTGGATAAATTACGCGCAACTTCTTTAATTACAACGTTACGTGGATCGCTTACCGTGTAAACTGGGTGACCAAAGCCGATGATGACTTCTTTCTTCGCTAAGCGATCAAGGATGTCTGTTTCTGCTTCGTCAGCCGTGCGATAACGTTTTTGGATGTCATACGCCACTTCATTGGCGCCGCCATGTTTTGGACCTTTTAATGCACCGATTGCGCCTGAGATGGCGGAGTACATATCCGAGCCAGTCCCTGTGATCACGCGGCTGGTAAAGGTTGATGCATTGAACTCATGCTCAGCGTATAAGATGAGCGAGATGTGCATGGCTTTGATATGCGATTCACTGGGTGCTTCACCCTGTAGTAGCTCAAGAAAGTGACCACCAATGCTGTCTTGGTCACTCTCAAGGCTGATGACTTTGCCATTGTGGCTGTAGTGGTACCAGTATAGTAGCATTGAGCCTAATGAGGCGATAAGCTTGTCAGCGATATCACGGGCTTCTGAGGTAGGTTGGCTTTCACGCTCAGGCAAGGTGCAGCCCAGTGCCGATACGCCGGTACGCATCACATCCATCGGGTGGGCGTGGGCAGGCAAGGCTTCTAACACCGCCAGTACATTGACCGGCAAGTTACGCAGGGTTTTGAGTTTTTTCTTGTACGCCGCTAGCTCATGACGGTTTGGCAAATGACCATGAATCAGTAAGTGTGCCACCTCTTCAAACTCGCTGTCCTTTGCCAAATCCAAAATATCATAGCCACGATAGCTTAAGTCATTGCCTGTACGCCCTACGGTACATAGGGCAGTGTTACCGGCTGGTACCCCTGATAGGGCAACGCTTTTTTTAGGTTTTGGTTTGTTGTCGCTAGCGTCTGTCACTGGGGTGTCTTTTGACATGGTAAAACTCCTTTTTAGCTTTATTAAATGTTTGGCATTAAGTGTTGAGCATAGTTCGCCAATTATTTTTTTGATTTAAATAATGCGTCCAATTTTTGCTCGTATGAATGGTAATTTAAGAAATCATACAATTCCATGCGGGTTTGCATGGTGTCGACCACGGAAGTTTGTACGCCTTCATCTTTTAACGCTTGGTAGACATTGAGGGCGGCTTTATTCATCGCACGAAACGCAGATAATGGATAAAGTACCATGTCAACGCCCACGTCAAACAGCTCTTTGGTGCTGTAAAGGTCGGTTTGACCAAACTCAGTCATATTGGCAAGGACAGGAATGTCTAACACGTCGGTAAATTTGCGGTACATGGCGATATCGGTCAATGCTTCAGCAAAAATCATGTCCGCGCCTGCTTCTTGAAACGCCACCGCACGTTCAACCGCAGCATCCAAACCTTCCACTGACAGCGCATCGGTTCGTGCCATCACCACAAAATCTGGGTCAACTTTGGCATCCAGCGCAGCTTTTAGGCGGTCAACCATTTCAGCGGTTGAAACGATTTCTTTGTTTGGGCGATGACCACAGCGTTTTTGCGCCACTTGGTCTTCGATATGGACCGCGGCAACACCTGCTTTTTCCATTTGTTTGATGGTTTGGGCGATATTAAATGCGCCGCCCCAACCCGTATCGATGTCAACCAATAATGGCGTGTCAACCGCATTGGTGATACGGGTGGCATCGGTCAATACATCGTTAAGGCTCGTCATACCGAGGTCAGGCAAACCGAATGAGGCGTTAGCAACACCGCCACCTGAGAGATAAATCGCTTTATGACCGACTTGGCTTGCCATCATGGCAGTGTAAGCATTGATAGTGCCAACGATTTGAAGGGGACGACCTTCGGCTTTTTCAGACTCGATGGCGTCACGAAATTTGCGACCTGCAGAGATAGGTGCCATGTTGCTTCCTTTTTACATGATTGAAGGGGAAAATAGCAAAGTTAGTGTTAATCAGCCCTGATTTAGGTTTAGGTTAGGTTATTTGCTGCTTTGCCTTAGTATATCCATAAGTATACGCACAAAAAAATTCTCTGTCAGTACGCGATTTTTAAAAACTAAATTAAGTAAAAATAACAGTATGCTAAAAATGAATAGTAAACTTCTATTTTTACATAATTAGCCGCTCTAACTTTTAAAAGGTGAATATTTTGCTCAAAATGTCGATTGTTTGTTTACATTTATTTACAATAAACAGGTGCTCGTTGCTACATTCTTCTAAAATAAGTTTAGCAAACTAGGCATGATATACGGGTTAAAATTTGAGGAATTACTTATGGCACAATCAACGTTACCGAGTCATATTAAGCAACTGGTCGATAAAAAAAACTACGTCATCGCCATCAAAACCCATGCACAAGAACAGGGGATTAGCTTAGATGAGGCAAAACAACAAATTGATGCGTATGAAAACCAAGCGTTAGCAGCAAACAGTCAAACACCGCCTACTGCCCATCCTGCGCCATCAGTAGAGACTAAAGAGCAAGGCTTTAGCACATTGACACAAGGGCTTGATAATCATCTCAAACAAGAAAATATCACCCTACCGTTATTGCCAAGATGGGTGAAACGCGTGAGTGTGATTATATTGGTCATCCTGATAATAGGTTGGTTGTTTTATCGATTATTTAAATAATTAATTGTTCAAATAATTGCGGGTTTAGATGATAAGCACTGCAATAAAAAAAGCGTATGACAATTCAATACGCTTTTTTAATGAAATGCTCGTGTTGTTGGACTGCAATCAATTGCCAATTTGCATATATTTTTGGAAGTTTTCGGCATAATCATCGATATTATCCGACAGCATACGCTCAAAATTCTTGGTAAAGTGCTCAATAATGTCTTGTTTTTCTTTGGCGTAGTCACTGCCTTTGACAAAGCCCGTTGCCGCTGTCCATGCGCTAAAACGCGCGACTGCATACAGCATTGAGGCATTGATTTTACCTGCGTGTATATCATCGGTGCGAAGGGTATTGGCAAGCTGGATAAACTCATCAGCGCGCTCATAAAACGCATTCATTTCTTCGGTGATTTGGTTGGTGTTTTCGCTCATAATTTTTCTCTACAATTTTCTACCATCAATTAAACGTTAAAAAGGTGCGTAAAACGCACCCTACAAATCTTGTATTTCGTCAATAAAATTATAAACCCGCGTCTGCTCTCAGTAGTGCCGCGCGGTCGGTACGCTCCCAAGTAAAAGCGGTTTCAGTGCCTTGGCGACCAAAGTGACCATAGCTCGCTGTTTGCTCATACATGGGCTGGAGTAGGTTAAGCATACGCGTGATACCATACGGACGTAAATCAAAATGCTGGCGAATAAAATCGACAATCTTGTCATCGCTGATTTTGCCCGTGCCAAACGTGTTGACAGAGATAGAGGTTGGCTCTGCCACCCCAATGGCATAACTTACTTGAATTTCACAGCGTTCCGCCAGTCCTGCCGCTACGATATTTTTGGCAACATACCGCCCTGCATAGGCTGCACTGCGGTCAACTTTTGACGGATCTTTACCTGAGAACGCACCGCCGCCGTGACGCGCCATGCCGCCATACGTGTCGACGATAATTTTACGACCCGTCAAACCTGCATCCCCCACAGGACCACCAATCACAAATAACCCGGTTGGGTTGATATGATACTTCGTGTCCTTGTGCAGCATGGCAGCTGGGATGACAGGCTTGATGATTTCTTCCATCACCGCTTCATGCAAGTCTTTTTGCGAGATACTTGGATCGTGTTGGGTTGATAGTACCAGCGCATCAATAAACGCAGGTTTATCGCCATCATAGCGTACCGTGACTTGCGCTTTGGCATCGGGACGCAGCCAAGCTAATGTGCCGTCTTTACGCAATTGAGCTTGCTTTTCCATCAAACGATGGGAAAACTGAATAGGGGCAGGCATCAACACATCCGTCTCATGGGTAGCATAACCAAACATCAAACCTTGGTCACCGGCACCTTGCTCTTCAGGGCGCGAGCGGTCAACGCCTTGGGCGATTTCGGGAGATTGTTTGCCAAGCATATTGATAACCGCACAGGTGGCGCCATCAAAGCCCAATTCTGAGCTGTTGTAGCCAACGCGCAGGACGGTATCACGCACGATTTTTTCAAAATCAACATTGGCGGTGGTAGAGATTTCACCCGCCAGCACCACGCCGCCTGTTTTGGTCAAGGTTTCGCACGCCACACGCGCATGGATGTCTTGCTCAAGGATGGCGTCAAGGATAGCATCAGAGATTTGGTCAGCGAGTTTGTCTGGGTGACCTTCACTGACGGATTCAGAGGTAAATAGTTGATATTCACGCATTTAATTTTCTCATTACATTAAGGGTGATAGAAAATTAATCGCTTTGCAAACCTATCTCTATTTTACATTTTAAAACGAGAACAAAGCAAAAATAGAAAGTCACGGACTGCAATACAGCACGAGCAAGTTTGCAAAATGATTAACGAAAAAATGATTAATATGACTAATAGCAAAATGACTCATACAAGTCATTGCCGCTACAGTGGAAAAAGTCAGGGGATATTATAAGGGATTTTGCCAAATTAACCTAATGCTTTTAAATGCCTAACTGGAATAGGCTAATGGGGTAATTTTAACAAATTTGATGAGGGCTGGTTTGTTAATGGGTGGTCTTTTTCGATATAACCCGTCACTGATACAATATTTCGCGTTATTTTGCTTTAACTTCTTACCCATCAACCCCATTATTTACCCATCTGTGACTACTATAAAGACAATAAAATGCGACCACCTCAATCTTCCCGCTCCGAACGTGAACTTAGCCAACTTGCCCGCCAAATCCAAGATGATGCCCAAATCACGGGTGTCAATGCCAGTGGCACCCAAATCTCAAGTAAACCTTTTGAGATGGTGACCGAATTTGAACCCTCAGGCGACCAACCGCAAGCGATTGCCAAATTGGTTGACGGTGTCGACAAAGGCATGCACGGTCAGTTGCTCTTAGGGGTGACAGGCTCAGGTAAAACCTACACCATGGCAAAAGTGATTGCCCAATGCCAGCGTCCTACCATTATCATGGCACACAACAAAACTCTTGCTGCCCAGCTATATGGCGAGTTTAAGGCGTTCTTTCCCCACAATGCTGTGGAGTATTTTGTCAGTTATTACGACTATTATCAGCCTGAAGCGTATGTACCTGCTAGCGATACCTTTATCGAAAAAGACAGCGCCATTAACGACCATATCGACCAAATGCGACTGTCCGCCACGCGTGCGCTACTCGAACGTCGTGACGCCATTATCATTGCATCGGTGTCTT
Source organism: Moraxella sp. CTOTU47915 (assembly GCF_031986685.1). Taxonomy (NCBI): domain Bacteria; kingdom Pseudomonadati; phylum Pseudomonadota; class Gammaproteobacteria; order Moraxellales; family Moraxellaceae; genus Moraxella; species Moraxella sp. CTOTU47915. Next base: position 127,999 of record NZ_DAMAAE010000004.1, on the reverse strand, counting down.
GTATCTATGGTTTGGGTGACCCAGAAAGCTACCTAAAAATGCTCCTCCATATCGTGGTGGGTGACAAAATCGACCGCACTGCCATGCTCAAACGCTTGGTGGAGCTGCAATATACGCGTAACGAGCTTGACTTTGGGCGAGGTACTTACCGTTTGCGTGGTGAAGTGCTAGATATTTACCCCGCTGAGTCTGAACAGCTTGCGGTGCGTATCAGTATGTTTGATGATGAAGTGGAAAAAATCACTTGGTTTGACCCGTTGACAGGTAAGAACGTGCGCAGTGTGCCACGCATTACCATCTATCCAAAATCTCACTACGTGACCCCACGAGACAAGCTCGAAAGAGCCAGTGGCACTATCAAAGCTGAGCTTGAACAACGCCTTGAGTATTTTCGAGCGCATGACAAACTGATTGAAGCGCAGCGTATCAAAGAACGCACTACTTATGATTTGGAAATGATTCAACAGCTTGGCTACTGTAACGGCATTGAGAACTATTCGCGCCACTTATCGGGACGTCCTGCGGGTGAAGCACCGCCGACGTTATTTGACTATATTCCGCCCGATGCCTTGTTATTTATTGATGAAAGCCATGTAACCGTGCCACAAGTCGGCGCGATGTATAAAGGCGATAGAAGTCGTAAAGAAACCTTGGTCAATTACGGCTTTCGCCTGCCATCTGCGATGGATAACCGCCCGCTGATGTTTGAAGAATGGGAGCGTATTACCCCTTCTACCATTTTTGTGTCGGCGACCCCTGCCCAATACGAGCTTGAGCACAGCGAACAGGTCGTTGAGCAAGTGGTACGTCCGACCGGTCTAGTTGATCCTCAGCTTGAGATTCGCCCTGTCTTGACCCAAGTTGATGATGTGCTATCAGAAATCAACATTCGTAAAGCCAAAGATGAGCGAGTGCTGATTACCACGCTCACCAAACGCATGGCAGAAGACTTGACCAGTTATCTAAAAGAGTACAACATCAAAGTCGCTTATCTGCATTCGGATATCGACACGGTGGAGCGGATGAAAATCATCCATGAACTGCGCACAGGTGTGCATGATGTGCTGGTCGGTATCAACCTGTTGCGTGAGGGCTTGGATATGCCTGAGGTGAGCTTGGTGGCGATTTTTGATGCGGATAAAGAAGGCTTTTTACGCTCGGAGCGTTCGCTCATTCAGACCATCGGTCGTGCCGCGCGTCATGTCAATGGTAAGGCGATTTTGTACGCTGACAGCATTACCCCAAGTATGCAAAAGGCGATTGAAGAAACTGAGCGTCGCCGTGCCAAACAGATGGCGTATAACGAAGAACATGGCATCACGCCGACATCCGCTCGCCGTCAGATTACCGACAAAATCGACACAGGCGAGGCAGAAGCCCCGAATGATAACCAAGCGATTGCGGTCACTCATGCGTTCCCCGATGTGGATATTTCGATTTTACGTTCGCCTGATTTGCTGGCCAAAGAGATTGCACGGTTAGAAAAAGAGATGAAAGCCTTGTCGCGTGATTTGAAGTTTGAGGAAGCGGCAAAAGTGCGCGATAAAGTGGTAAGCCTAAGAGAGTTTGTGTTGCAATGATGATGGACAATGGGTGTTAAATGAGCGGTTTTACCCCAAGAAGAGTAACAGCTTTTCTTGGGGCAAGTTTAAGCTGTCATCCAACTTTTTACATTAAACATCATCATTATCCTTGCTAAGTTTTTGTTTTAACGGACTAACAAAATAAAAAATCCCTACCATAAACACACTAATTAATACCGCAATCTCTAGCCGTCCCATCGCCACGGCCACACCCACACAGCCTGCCGACCAAATCGCCGCCGCTGTCGACGTCCCTTCAATCATGCCATCTTTTTTGAGAATTGCCCCACCGCCGATAAAGCCAATCCCCGTTACCACGCCGCTTACGATGCGCCCCATTGCACTGGGGTCATCGCCTTGCACTTCAAACCCAAGCAGCGCAAAACTACAGCTTGCTAGGCTTACAAGCGGAAAAGTGCGCAGCCCAATGTTTTGTCGACTGTTCTCACGATTGTATCCTACAGGTAATACTAACACAAACGCTATCACCATTTGAAACATGTGAACTACCATCAATTTCCAATCTAAATCAAATAAATTACCTACAAAATTATCCATCATGTCACCAACAAGCGAGTCAAAAAGAGTTAAAATTTTACTTGGTATAATAAAAAGAAATAGCATGAAAATGTAATAACAAAGTCATTATGGTTTGTGACCAAAAAACGTCATTAATTATGGCATAATAGCCACATTGAATGAGAATAATTTTTAACAACACATTGCGAGCTAAAGAAATATATGACCAACGTCACCGAAACCAACCAAACCGAAAATCCCCAGCTATTAAACACCGAAATGCCCGATGTACCCGCTAATATACCCACACCAGACCCCAGTTTAAATAGTCACCAATTAAATACTAACCAGCCGCAAAAAATCTATCTAAAAGACTACACGCCGCCGGTCTTTAGTGTCAATCACATTGACTTAAAAATTGAGTTGTTTGACGGCGCCGATAAAAAGCAGGCAACCGTCACCGCCAATCTTGACATGGCAAGAAACACGGCAGGCGATTTGGTACTCTTTGGGCGAGAATTACAACTTGAATCAATTACCTTAAACGGCAAAACTTTAAGCGAAAGCGACTACCAACTGGACCAAGAAAGCCTAACGATTGTTAACGCGCCAGACACTTGTCAGATTACTACCGTTGTCACCATCGTGCCGCAAACCAATACCAGTCTTGAAGGTTTATACCAAGCCGGGGAAGGGGCGGACAAAATGTTCTGTACCCAATGCGAGCCAGAAGGGTTTCGTAAAATTACCTTTTATCCGGACCGTCCCGATGTGCTTGCTACCTTCACCACACGCATTGAAGCCGATAAAACTTACCCAACGCTGCTTGCCAATGGTAATTTAATCGACCAAGGCGAGCTTGCAGGCGACCGTCATTTTGCGGTGTGGCAAGACCCGACCAAAAAACCGAGTTATCTATTCGCTTGCGTGATGGCAGATTTGGACGTATTGACCGATCAGTATGTCACCAGTGAAGGGCGTGAGGTGCTGCTTGAATTATACGCCAAGCATGAGAACATTGAGCAGTGCCATGTCGGCATGCAAGCGTTAAAAGACTCAATGAAATGGGATGAAGACAACTACGGACGGGCGTATGACCTTGACCGCTATATGATTGTGGCGGTTAGCCAGTTTAATATGGGCGCGATGGAAAACAAGGGATTAAATATCTTTAATACCGCTTGCGTCCTATCTAGCCCAGAGACTACCACCGATCGCCGTAATTTTAATGTCAAAGCGGTGATTGCCCATGAATACTTCCATAACTGGACGGGCAACCGTATCACCTGCCGCGACTGGTTTCAGCTGTGCCTAAAAGAAGGCTTTACCGTGTTTCGTGACCAGTCTTTTTCCGAAAGTCTGCATTCCCCTGCGGTACAGCGGATTGATGATGTGGCAACATTGCGAGCGGCGCAGTTTCCTGAAGATGCCAGCCCATTGGCGCACCCACCGCGCCCTGACCATTTTGTCGAGATTAATAATTTCTATACCGCCACAGTGTACGAGAAAGGCGCAGAAATCGTACGCATGATTGCCAATACGCTTGGCAAAGAAAAATTCCGCCAAGGCACGGACGAATATTTTCGCCGTTATGACGGGCAAGCGGTCACGGTAGAAGACTTGTTATCTGCACTGAGCGTTGCAGACCCAAGTATTGAAACATTTATTGATTGGTACACCCAGCCAGGCACGCCAACCTTATCAGGGTATTTTGAAAAAACAGCTGACAAGCTTATCTTGACGCTAAGCCAACACACGCGCCAAGTGGCAGGTTATCCTGCGCCAAAACCTTTGCCAATTCCTATCAAAATGGCGATTTTTAACCGTGCCACTGGGCAACTGGTACACGAAGATTTGGTATTACTGCGCGATGACCGTCAGACGTTTAACTTTGACGGTTTGTTTACCACAGCGGATTTTGACCCTGTGGTGTCATTGCTTCGTGATTTTTCCGCGCCTGTTCAGCTCAATTTTGAGTATAGCAATGATGATTTGGCGTTTTTGATGCAGTATGAGACCAATGGTTTTAACCGTTGGCAAGCGGCACAGTTGTTGGTCAATCGTATTTTATTGCAAAATGCCGATACCAATGCCTATATCACGGCATTAAAAGCCAGTCTGCCAGCGCTATCAGAAACCGATCCTATGCTAGCGGCGCGGTTACTAGATATGCCAAGCGAGCGAGAGCTGGGCAGTGCGATTCAGACCGACTATGACCCTAGCCAAGTTCGTGCCCGTCATCAAGCGGTCAAAAAAGCCGTGGCGGCAGCGCTTAAAGACATTTGGCAAAGTGCGTATGCCAAACTGCCAATTACCGCGTATGAAGATACAGCAGAAGCCATGGGCGTGCGGGCATGGCGAAATGTGGTGCTGGATATGGCGTTATTGGCGGGCGTGAGTGATGCCAAACACTGGGCGATTACCCAATACCAACAAGCGTCTTGTATGACTGAGCGTTTAGGCGCGTTAAATGCGGCGGTGGAGCATGGTCTACCCCAAAAAGCCGAATGGCTTGCCGATTTTTACCAACGCTTTCACCATGATGCATTGGTGATGGATTTATGGTTTGGTGTCCAAGCCAATGACAGCCAGGCGAGCGTTGCTGATATTTTTGCGTTAACAAACCATCAAGACTTTGACATCAATACCCCAAATCGGGTGCGTGCGGTGCTCGGCGGATTGCTCGCGCAGCCTACCAAAATTTGGACCCAGCAGGGCGTTGATCAGTATTTGAGTATGATGCAAGATTTGGATAAACGTAACCCACTGTTGGCGTCGCGTTTGATACAAGGGTTATCAAATTGGAATGCCTTGGTAGCAGACAAAAAGTCAATGGTTAAACAGGCTTTGATATTAAGCCAAGCTAATATGTCGTCCAAAAATGTGAAGGAAACCTTGCAAAGTATGCTCAATAATCTTTAAAATGCAAGCTTAAACGCTGACAAGCCGTATCAATAAAATCAAGGGGTAATGCAAAATGTCACAATCTGACCGACAACAGATTATATTTTGCTTTATCCTAGCGAGTACCGCGCTTGCGGTGGCAATGGGAATCGGGCGATTTGCTTTTACACCGATTTTGCCTTTAATGATACAAGAAGGCACGGTGCATCTTGCGCAAACGGCGTGGTTATCAAGTAGCAACTATATTGGCTATTTGGTCGGGGCGCTGTCACTGCTTAAAAATAACCGACATCCGCTTTTTGTCGTGTTAGGTCTTACCTTAGTCACGCTTACCACTTGGCTGGCTTCGCTAAGCAGCTTTGGCTGGTTGCTGGTGTTACGCTTTTTGGCGGGTGTGGCAAGCGCTTGGGTGCTGGTATCTATCAGTGCGTTTGCAATCAATTGGTTGAAATCAAGACGGGTAGTCACTAGCGGCTTGATTTATACGGGTGTGGGTATCGGTATCACCCTTACAGGATTGATTTGTAGCTATTTTATTTTTCAATCAGCGACGGCGACTATCGCGGCCCAGTCATCATTCAGTCCATTATCGAGTCGATTATGGCAGTATTTAGGCGTGATTGCACTGCTCGCCACCTTGGTTGTCACCTTTTTGCTGGCGAAAATCAACTCACAGTTTGCCTCAACAGCTGCTGCCACAACAGCCGCTGCCAAAGCCCACCCTAGCAAAGCTGCTCATACCAACGCCAGCCATACCAATCCTACCGCTAGCATAACACCTGCCAAGCTAAAATTAGCGAATGTATTAACCGCCTATGGTTTATTCGGGTTTGGCTATATTTTACCTGCGACTTTTTTGCCACAAATCGCCAAGCAATGGTTATCGGGGCAAAGTTATTTGCTGATTTGGCCGTTTTTTGGGTTGGCGGCGGCTTTGTCGGTGGTGTTGTCGCAGGGATTACAGCGCCGTTATCACAACTTTTCTTTGCTCGGTGTTTGGCGAGTGTCGCAAATCATCATGGCGGTTGGCACGTTATTGCCTGCGCTTTGGCAGTCGTTGGCAGGTTTGATGTTGTCAGCGCTGATGGTGGGCGGCACCTTTATGGTGGTGACGATGGCAGGGCTGCAAGTGGCAGCAAGCCAAGTCACGCACTACCCTAAATACAATCTAAGTGCGCTGATGACGGCAAGTTTTGCGTTTGGGCAGCTTATCGGACCCTTAACCGCGCTAGTTGCAACAGGCAAAAATATTTGGCTTGCGTTGTTACCCGTCTCAGCTATTGTTTTGCTTATTGGGGTGGCGCTACTTTGGCGACCGTATCAACATCAACAATCATCAAATCATGTTTAAATCACTTTTAACGGGGCAACCATGAATAACCAAGCTACGAGTAATCAAACTGTGAGTAATCAAACCATTGAGCTTTTACAAAATCATCGGGTGTATCGAGAATTTGACAGTAGCGCGAGTGTGCCAGATTCGCAATTAAATGACATCATCAAATGCGCCCAGCAAGCGCCAAGTTGGCAAAACGGACAGCACTACAGCATTATCAACATCAGTGATAAAGCGTTACGTCAAAAAATCGTCGATTTGCAACCGCGTAACCCACAAATAGCCCAATGTAGTGTGTTTTTGGTATTTGTGATGGATGGCTATCGCTCCTATTTGAGCAGTCAAGCGTATGACGGCAGCTTTGAGGGGTTTAAGGATAGTGATACATTGATTACCCTCGCTACCGATACGGCATTGGCGGCGCAAAATGCCACAGTGGCGGCAGAGAGTTTGGGTTATGCCACCTGTCCGATTGGCGGTTTGCGTATGATTGCCAATGACTTAATCGAACTGCTTCAGCTACCAAAATATACCTATCCAATTTTCGGCTTATGTATTGGTAAACCTAGCGTGGAAATGCGCCTAAAACCGCGTTTACCAAAATCTGCGGTGTATTTTGACAATCAGTATCAAGTTGACGCGTTACCACAAATGCTCGCCGATTATGAGCAAACCATTTTGGCCTTTAATGAAGCGCGTGAGCGTAAGCCATACCGTCAAAAATTTGCCGATTACTACAGTCAACCGTATGTCGCTGCTGCAGAAGATTGGCTCAAAGCGCAGGGTTTTTTGACAAAACAAAAATAACGTGTAAAATTCGCGCAGTTGACAGATGAGAGCAAAATTATGGCAAATTCGCAAAGACAACCCACCCATCAAAATACCGGCAATGATAGCGGCTGGTTCCCAAAATGGCAGCCTTACGATGGGCATTTAGATCATCATCCTGTGCGTATTCATGAGTATTTACCTGCTGATAAAAGTCTGTTACTTGGGCTGCAACATGCGTTTGCGATGTTTGGGGCAACTGTGCTTGCGCCGCTATTGATGGGATTTGATGCCAACCTTGCGATTTTGATGGCGGGGCTCAGTACGGTGCTGTTTTTCTTTTTGACGGGTGGGCGAGTACCCAGTTATTTAGGGTCAAGTTTTGCGTTTATCGCGCCCGTGATTACCGCGACGGCTTATACAGGTTCAGGCTTTAACGGTAATTTATCCGTGGCGCTCGGTGGTATTTTTGTCTGTGGTATTTTTTATGGCATGGTCGGATTACTGGTGATGAAAACAGGGGTTGGCTGGATTGAGAAACTCATGCCGCCTGTGGTAACCGGTGCGATTGTGATGATTATCGGGCTAAATTTGGCGCCAGTGACTATCAAAGGCGTGTCGGGGAACCAGTTTGATAGTTGGGTGGCGTTGATGACGGTGCTGTGTATTAGTGCGGTCGCTGTGTTTAGCCGCGGTATGCTACGTCGTTTGTTGCTACTGATTGGATTGGTATTGGCGTATATGGCATATTTTGTGCTCACCAATGTGCTTGGGTATGGCAAGCCGATTGATTTTACCCCAGTTGCCCAAGCAGCTTGGGTTGGATTACCCAATTTTTATCATCCGACGTTTGATATCAACGCAATAATTTTAATTGCCCCAGTTGCCTTTATTTTAATCGCCGAAAATTTAGGACATATCAAAGCGGTAGAAGCCATGACAGGACAAGCGGTATCGCCTTATATGGGACGAGCGTTTTTCGCCGATGGTCTGTGTACGGCGATGTCATCGAGCATGGGCGGTACGGGCGTGACAACCTATGCGGAAAATATCGGCGTGATGGCAGTCACCAAAGTATACTCGACTACGGTTTTTGTGGTGGCAGGCTTGATTGCTGTGCTACTGGGGCTGTCACCAAAATTTGGCGCGCTTATCCATACTATCCCAGCGCCGTTATTGGGCGGTGCCTCTATCGTGGTGTTTGGGCTTATCACGGTAGCAGGGGTCAAAATTTGGCTCGATAATCACATTGATTTTAGCAAAAATGCTAATTTAATCATTGCTGCGGTGACCGTCATTATGGGTGCTGGGGATTTTAGCTTACATATTGGACAATTTAATTTGGGTGGTATCGGTACTGCGACAGTGGTCGCCATCGTGTTAAATTTACTGTTTAGCCGCAGTGAAAAAGCCAAATTGACGGTTTTAAAATAACTTAAAAAACGCGCTACTTTGGGTAGGGCGTTGTTGCTGGATAAGCTGTTTGATAAGTTGTTTGCCAAAAAGAAAAATATGTCACCAAAAATGGACGAAAAAGGATGTCGCATGAGCGAAAACAATGTAGCAAAACCCAAGGGATTGAGCGCAACCAGTTATTTGTTTGTACCCGCCATCAATATTGAGCGGGTGGAAAAAGCCTTTGCCCGTGGCGCAGATACGGTGATAATTGACTTAGAAGACGCGGTCAGTGATAGTGTCAAAATGCAGTCGCGTGACAATGTGGTCAATTATTTAAGCGGCGCCGATGCTAAGCCTGTTTGGGTGCGTATCAATGCCGCAAGTAGCAACCACCAAGCGGGCGATATTGAGTTGCTCAAATCTTTGCCAGCGTCCGCAATCAACAATGTGATTGGGGTAGTGCTACCCAAAGTCGAGCACGCCATAGAGATTGACCGCGTCCGTCATGCGCTCGCCAAACCCATGATTGCCCTGATTGAGACACCCAAAGGCATGGCAAATATACCCGACATCGCCGCTGCCGCAGGATTGACTGCGCTGAGTTTTGGCTTTTTGGATATCTGTGAAAAATTGGGCGTGCGTGCAGACAGCGAGGCAGGGCAGATGGTTGCCAACCAAATCCGTTATCAGCTAAGCTTGCATAGTGCCATCAATGCGCTCACCCCACCGATTGAATGCGTATACCCGCCTTTTAATGACGATGACGGTTTAACCCAGCGGGTAAATGGGTGGCGCGATTTGGGTTTTTCAGGGATGCTGTGTATTCATCCAAACCAAGTCGCCATTGTCAATGCACTGGCTAGACCCAGCCAAGCACAGCTTGCCTTTGCCAAAAAAGTGGCTGACCATTATGCACAGACAGGGCTTGCGGCATTTGCCATGGATGGACAAATGGTCGATACGCCGGTGATTGTGCAAGCCCAAAAGCTGATTCAAACATACCAACCCTAAGGCTAATCAAACCCTAACCCAACTTATAACAACACAAACCATAACAAGGCAAATCATAACAAGGAAAATCATGACAACGCATAGTGAGCATAGCGACAGTAAACCCACCCTAGAGACGATACTCAATCATCGTTCAATTCGCAAATTCACCAATCAGCCAATAGATGCAGCGACGTTTGAGCAGCTTATCGAAGCGGGGATGGCAGGCTCATCATCGGGATTTTTGCAGTCAGCAAGCATCATTCGGGTGACAGATGCAACGCAGCGCTATGACATACGCCGTATTTGCGCCGATGCCCAGCAAGCCAAAGACGGAGAAAAATACGGTCATCCCTATGTGGAGCAGTGTGCCGAGCTGCTAATTTTTTGTATGGACAACCACCGCCACCAAACCCTTGTACCCAATGCGCAAATTGATTGGACTGAAGTCACCATTGTTGGGGCGGTTGATGCAGCCATTATGGCGCAAAATCTGCTACTAGCGGCTGAGAGCATGGGATTGGGTGGTGTGTATTTGGGCAGTATCCGCAATGATATCAGACGGATGGGCGACATACTTAAACTGCCACAAGGCGTGGTGCCGCTATTTGGCATGGCATTGGGTTATCCTGACCAAAATCCTGCCATGCGTCCACGTTTGCCAAAGGCATTGGTGGTTTCCACCAACCAATATCAACCCGCTGACAAATCCGCATTAGACCAGTATAACCAAACCGTTGCAGATTATTATGCGGCGCGTGGTCAAGCAGGGTCAGATTGGGTGCAAACCATTGAAAGTTATTTGGATAAACCCGTCCGTCCCGAGGTGCTGCCTTATCTTAACCAACAAGGCTATGCCAAAAAATAACCCAAAGCTCAATCAACGAATTTATCTAAAAAAATTTATGTAAAACAACCATGTAAAAAAGTCACGCAAAAAAAGGACGCTTAGACGTCCTTTTTTATAAGTGGGAAGATATTATTTTAATAAATTTTTTAAGTTTTTGGCTTGCTGTGCTGCATTACCTGTATAAGTGGCAGGGGTCAAATCAGCCAAACGTTGACGCTCAGTTTCTGGTACGGCTGCCAGTTCATCGCCATTGACAAAGTTGACCATCATCTCACGGGTCATGGCTTGACCGCGGGTCAAGGCTTTTAGTTTCTCATAGGGTTTTTCAACATTGTAGCGACGCATCACGGTTTGGATTGGCTCTGCCAATACTTCTTGGGCAAGCGCTAGGTCTTCATTGAGACGATTGGCGTTAAGCTCTAATTTGCCAATACCTTTTAAGCAGGCGTCAAAGGCAATCAGACTTTGGGCAAAACCTACCCCCATATTGCGAAGGACTGTCGAGTCAGTCAAGTCGCGCTGCATACGAGAAATCGGCAATTTTTCACCCAAATGCGCGAGCATGGCATTGGCAATACCTAGATTACCTTCTGAGTTTTCAAAGTCGATTGGGTTGACTTTGTGTGGCATGGTGGATGAGCCCACTTCGCCATCTTTAAGTTTTTGTTTGAAATAGCCTAAGGATATATACGTCCATACATCACGGTTAAAATCAATCAAAATGGTATTGTAACGGCGCAGCGCGTCAAACAATTCGGCGATATAGTCGTGTGGCTCAATTTGGGTGGTATAGGGATTAAAGGTCAACCCAAGGCTGGTGACAAAGTCTTCGGCATTTTTTGCCCAGTCAATTTGTGGGTAGGCTGACAGGTGCGCGTTGTAGTTACCCACCGCACCATTGATTTTACCTAGCAACTCTACGTTATTAAATTGCTTGAGCTGGCGATGCAGACGGTATGCCACGTTTGCCATTTCTTTACCCAAAGTCGTTGGGCTCGCGGTTTGCCCATGCGTGCGTGAGAGCATGGGTTGGTCGGCATGGGTTTCGGCGAGTGCGGCAATCTCATCAATGATTTTTTGCATCGATTGCGCCAGTACGTCACGACCAGATTTTAACATCAATGCGTGTGATAAGTTATTGATATCTTCAGAGGTACAGGCAAAATGGATAAATTCACCCGCGTCTTTTAGCGCATCGATGTCGGCAATTTTTTCTTTTAAAAAGTATTCAACGGCTTTGACATCATGGTTGGTGGTGCGTTCGATGTCTTTGATACGCATCGCGTCTGCTTCGCTAAAATTGGCTATAATCGCGTCCAAGCGCTCATTGGTCGCTGCCGAAAAAGGCTGAATTTCATGAATATCGGCATGATTGGCAAGGGTCTGCAACCAGCGCACTTCCACCGTCACACGGGCATGAATCAAGCCAAATTCTGACAGGTAAGGACGTAAACTATCCACTTTACTGGCATAGCGACCATCAATAGGTGAAAGAGCGGTCAAAGTATTCATCAAATAATCCTAATCGGTTAAATAAAGGGTTAAAATAAAAGTGCCTGCATTATAGCAAACTATCACAACGTGGACTACCGCTAGCGTTGCTTGGCAAACAGCACAAGCCCAATAATCACCAACGCAATCCCCACAAAACTTAAGCCTGACGGCATCGGCGTGTGCAGCAGCAACATGCCGCCTAACAACGCAAAAATAATTTCACTGCCTTGTGTGGCATCGACGGCGGCCAGTTGATGTGGCTGTTTGGCAAGACTACGGGCATGTAAAAAAGTGGTCGTACCGAGCACACCTGCCATCAAGGCAACCAAAAAACTAATGGTCATTTGTGAGACACTGGGCGCGGGCGGTTGTACCATAAAGCCTAATACCAACCACATTGGCAATGACCCTAGCGACATCAGCCAGACCTTATGCAGGGGATTTGATAGCAGCGGGGAAGTCACTTGCGGCACTTTTTGCAACAATTTGCTCGTTGCCAATTCGCTCGTTACTTTGCGCGTTTCATTGTTCGCTGCCTTGCTTATTTCATGGGTATGATGGGTAGAGTCCCCTTTGGGTTGTGCTGCTTGCCAAATCAATTGATTACCTAAGGGAAAACAAAAACTGGCAATAAAGGCAGGTAGCGCACCAAATAGCAACAAAGCATGCCAATCAGTGCCTTGGCTCGTGCTATGCCTTAACCCTTCACCCACATTGGCAAGTACCACACCGATAAATACAATCACCGAATACACAATGACTTTTTTTTGAAATGATTGCCCAAAAAAACTCAGCACCACCAAGCTTGCCACCACAGTAAATAAATAGGTCGCGGCAATCACCCACCCTTGTGCATAATCTGCCGCAAACGCCAGCAGTCCATATGTACCCAGTCCAATGCCACCGGTCACACACCAAAACTGCCAATGACTGCCAAATAGTTTACATAGTTCTAGTAGCTTGGATGGATTGAGTTTGTTTTGCAGCAAAATAAAAACCGATAACAACAGCCACATAAAAAAACAGCGAAAACTTGCTGACCAAAACCAATGTCCGCCTTGTACACTCATCAATTGATACAGTACAAACGACGTGCTAAAAAAAGCCGACGCAATCAGCCCCCAAACAATCATTTTTCCCATCGGCTTGATATTTCCCTAAGTTGTGTTCTAACGATTTGGCAGCGGCTATTTGGCAGTGGTTATTTGACAGCGTCTATTTGCCTTTGGCATCTGCCCAAATGATTTTATGTAGTTGCAGTTGAAAACGTACCGGCAGCGCATCGGCAAGTATCCATTCTGCCAAGTCAGTGGCAAGGGTAGGTACATTGGCTTGACGTTCTTCCACATTAAACATTGGAGAAAACCATACCGTTGCGACTTTTTTATCCAGTTGGTAGTCTGCGAGGATTTGTTTTGACCAGTCATAATCGTCGCGATTCATAATGACAAATTTGATTTGGTCATGGGCAGTTAAGTAGGGGAGGTTTTGCCATAGATTTTTATCGGCTTCTTGAGAGCTTGGGGTTTTGATATCCATAACCTTAGAGACTGCCGTTGGCACCTCTGCCACGGACAGCGCGCCCGAAGTTTCAAGCGAAATCTCGTAGCCATGCGAAAGTAGCAAGTTCATCAAGGCGATTGCATTGGGCTGGGCTAACGGTTCGCCACCTGTCAAACAAATACGCTGGCACGGAAAACTCTGACACACTGCCAAAATCCCTGCCAAACTCATGCGCTCGCCGCCGACAAAGGCATATTCGGTATCACAATACACGCAGCGCAGCGGGCAGCCTGTCAAGCGAATAAAAATCGTCGGCAATCCTGCGGTCAAAGCTTCACCTTGCAGCGAATAAAAAATCTCAGTGATTTTAAGTCCTGCTTCGGGGTCAGTGGTGGGAATGGCGGTATTGCGGATGGGTAGCGTTGAATTTGGCATAAATGTGATTAACTAATAAAAATTAGCGTTTATTTTATCAAATTTATGCCAATAAATCTTTGTGTTCAGCGGTTAAAGCAATTTCATTTCGGTTAACACGTCTACTGCAGCACGATAAGCTTCTTGAGCCGCTGGTGCACCGCAGTAAGGTAGGCTATGTAGTAGCACTTCTTGAATTTCTGCCACGCTTGCGCCGTTATTAATCGCCCCGCGAATATGCCCTTTTAGTTCTGTTGGGGATTTTTGCGCGATTAAAAAGGCAAGGGTGACTAGCGAGCGGGTTTTACGGTCTATTCCTTTCCCATGACTGCCGTCGCGTTGCCATGTTGAGCCCCAGGCGTGTTCATTGATCCAGTCTTGTAGTGGCGCAGTAAATTCGGTAACTTGTGACATGGCACGTTCCACATGCGCTTCGCCCATGACTTGTTTGCGCACGGCGATGCCGTTTTCGTAGTCTTGTTGTGCCATAAAAAGTCCTTAAATTTAATAATGGATGATAAAAACTATGAACTTATAAGTTTATCCAAAAATTCAATTAGTTCGCTTTCTAATATTTGTGACCATTCATTTTTGGTAGTTTCTTGAAAGATTTGATGATTATTTTTATATTTTAAATTTTTACCCTCTAGGTTGTTTTGCTCTACAAAATCTCTAAAAAATTTTTTGACATTTACATTGTCTTCAAAAACCTCAAAAGTATTTGGTGCAATTCCAATATTTGCGAACACTCTTTCTATTGCTCTAGGGTGATAATAGTTTTCAATACAGCTTTTTTTTAAAACATATCCATCAGCTTGATATTTACGAGCTATAAAAGAATCAACTCTTTGCTGTTGCTTTAACTTTTTTTCTTCACCTTGTTGTAAATCACTATCAATTAAAAGATACAAAAATCTATTAGAAGAAGAAAAATACTCAATATTAAGGAAGCTATCTATATCTTCACCCCCACCAAAAGGTAAAACTAGAATTCTAGGATTGCCTAATAAATTACCTAAGTCTAATGACTTGCATATACAATCATAAAATAAGGCATCGTTATGACTTTCAACAAATACTATTTTTTCATGACTATCCATTAAATTATAACTAGGCTTTATGCCTAATTCCTGAATAACTTTTCTAAAAAAAGTTTCGTTATTTAAATCATTCTTATATTCATAATTAGATTGTTGGGTTTTAGTACATAAAATTACTGAATCAAGAGCTGTTGAGCCAGTAAAAACTGGTGAATGAGTTGTAATAAAAATTTGATTTGTTTCAGATAAATCTTTGAAAGCTTCAATTAAATCTTGTTGCGCTGAAGGATGTAAAAAAGTCTCTGGCTCTTCAATCAAATAAATTATATTGCTTTGACGATTTTTTTCTGCCAAATAGCGAAATCTTGCTACCATAAAAATACGTCTATAGCCCGCTCCTTTGTGCGTCATAGGAATTAGTTTTTCATCATTATCGAACTTAAAGCTTACATCAACTGATTTAATGATATCTTTCCAAGAAATTAAAGGTCTGATTTCAACTTCAACCAAATTTGTCGCATATTCTTGCATGAAATGCTTAATAGCTTTTGCCTCTGATTGCATTTCAGTAAAAATTTCATTTTCAATTTTTTTTAATTTTGAATCTTCTAAACTATTTTCTCTATCAAAATAACTTAAAATTTCGCTGACAGATTGAGTTTTGAACTTTGTGTCTGCTTCTAAACCATAATCCGCTTTAAAAAACTCGACATCTGGAAGAAGGGTACTAATTTTAAATTCATCATTAACCCAATGGGCTCGAAATGGTTCATTAGCAAAATGGGATTTAATTTGTTTAATTTTTTCGTACTTGGAATTTCTGCCTTTTCCTGCTACAGGAACACTAATAGAGTTTTCAGCTAAAATTTTACTGATTTCTTCATCCGACTTAAAATAAATATTCTGTAAATCTTCTCTTTCAAAATCATTAAAATAGACCTTTTCTTCTGAAAATTTCGCTTGGTTAAAATTGATACTTTTACGATATTTTAGCGAATTATTATGTAAAAAAGATTCTACATATTCCTCTAAACCAGCTTCTTTTTTGAGTTTTGATTTTAGGCATTCTATCAGTTTGTCTTTCAGAAAATTATCTGTTAATTCTACTTCTATTTCTATGGGCTTATAAATATTGTTAAAATCATTATTACTTATGGGATAGTTCTTTAAGTCAAAAAAAGATGAAATAGCAGATAAAATTGAAGTTTTACCAGTGTCATTTTTACCTATTATAGAGTTGAAAGAGCCAAATTTAATTTCAGCTTCCTTAATACCTCTGTAGTTTTTTATTCTAATTGAGCTAATTAACATATCACTCCTCATATATTAATGAAAATTAAATAAAAAAACCGCTATTAAGCGGTTTAGTGTAGAAAGGAATGATATAAATGTCAAACATTAATCCATTCTTAACAAATCATTGATAGAGGTTTTAGAGCGGGTTTGTGCGTCTACTTTTTTCACGATGACCGCACAGTAAAGCGAGTGTGAGCCGTCTTTGCTTGGCAAACTGCCTGACACGACCACTGACCCTGCAGGAATACGGCCGTAACTGATTTCGCCTGTTTCGCGGTCTAGGATTTTGGTTGATTGACCGATATACACGCCCATCGAAATCACCGAGCCTTCCTCAACGATTACACCTTCAACGATTTCTGAGCGCGCACCGATAAAGCAGTTGTCTTCAATGATGGTTGGGTTGGCTTGTAGCGGCTCAAGGACACCGCCAATGCCGACACCGCCAGACAGATGCACGTTTTTACCGATTTGGGCGCATGACCCCACCGTCGCCCACGTATCGACCATCGTGCCTTCATCGACATAGGCGCCGATATTGACGTAAGATGGCATCAAGATAGCGCCTTTGGCAATGTATGAGCCTTTACGCGCGACAGCAGGTGGCACCACGCGCACGCCCGCTTTGGCAAATTGTTCATCGCCCCAGTCTGAAAATTTGGTTTCGACTTTATCAAAGAACTGCAGGTCACGACCGCCATTCATGATGCGGTTGTCGTTCAGACGAAAGGATAATAATACCGCTTTTTTGACCCATTGATTGACGATCCATTCACCGTCTTTTTTTTCTGCGACGCGCAAGGTGCCCGCATCGAGCTGAGCGAGCACATCATTGACGGCAGCACGCACATCGTCGGTGGCGTCATTGGGGTTGAAGTTGGCACGGTTTTCAAACGCATCTTCAATAATCTGTTGTAATGACATAATTTTTTCCTACAATCCAAAAAAAGGTAGGTCATTGTCGCTAATTTTATTTTGTTTGGCAAATATTAATACGTCATTTTGGCAAGTTTTCATGAGTAGATAGCTTTAAGGTATTGTAAAATCACAGCAAGTATTAACAGGCATGTGTTAAATAGCTTAAAAAAGCATGGGTTAAATAGCTGTCATTAAATGAATCAGCGCAGGGCCAAAAAATACCATAAATAACCCTGCCAATACCATCGTCAGACTGGCAATCACGCCTTCGCTTTCATGGCGCTGACTGGCTCTTGCGGTACCAAAACCATGTGACGCATTACCCAATGCCACGCCGTGGGCAAGATGAAAACGGATTTTTGACCATGCCAGTACCATATCGCCAATCACCATGCCGACCACCCCAGTAATTAAAGTAAATAGCGACACGAGCGCCGCTGAACCATGAATCTGCTGCGCCAAATCAATGGCAAATGGGGTAGAAATTGACCGTGCCATTAAGCTGTAGGTGAGGGTGGTATCAAATTTAAACAGGCTAGCAAACACCATGATGCTAGCAATACCCACCAACATGCCCACCAGAATCGACACCGCAAGCACGGCAGCATAGCGGTAAATCAATTGACGATACTGATAAATCGGTATGGCAAAAGCCACGGTGGCAGGGCCCAACAATTCCACAATCCAAGCGGTATCGGCAAAATAGGTTTGGTAAGAAATCCCAAGCACAATCATCAAAATAATCGTTACCGTCGCCACTGTGATGGCAGGATTGAGCCAAAATTTTGGGAAACGGGCATACACCCGCTTTGCTAAAACATACGCCAAGATAGTCCAGATTAAACAGCCGATAGAGATAATATTCATAGTAAATTACGATTGGTATGATTAATGATTAATAATATATGAGTCGTGATAAGTTTGATTATTGATGTGCATGGTGCGTGCGGCGATACAACACGCGCTTAACACGATTGCCTAGCATAAAAGTGATGGCAGAGCTCAGCATCACCAGTGCCGTACTCACGACAATGGTAATCATCAGCTGCCAACCTTGAGCAAAAAATAACTGCTGATATTGGGTAATCGACATCATCAGCGGAATAAATAACAGCACCAACTCGCCTAAGATAAACTTAGCGCCGACATTGACCCAGTTGATTTTAATGACCCCAGTCAATAGCAATCCCAGCATCAAAAACAGCCCCAAGATGCCAGATGACATAGGGAGGTTGAATAACTTTTTGAGGATGTCAGCTGAGCCCCATACCACACCAATGAGGGTGATTTGCAGTAAAATTTTGACCAGAGGCTGTTGTAACATAGGGTCTATTTTATGGGGTAACAGTTTATGACGTAATAGCTGCTGAAAAGTTGGAAGATTCATAGTGCGTTTCATGGTAAACAAGTCATCAACAATGAAGATATGTAGTATAAAAAAACCATTAACAAAAAATATGAATAATATTTTTAAAATTATGCGTAAAATCTATAGAGCTACAAAACGAAGCTATAACAATATAAAGCTATTTTATAAAGCTATTTTGGGCAGTGCACAAATATGATGACCTTAAAACAACTTCAATGCTTTATCACGGTGGTGAAGACCGGCGGATTTTCTCATGCTGCCGATACCTTGAGTTTGACGCAGCCGACAGTCACCAAAGCCATTTCCAATTTGGAAGATATGCTGGGGGTAGCGCTCTTTGATAAGCAACTGATGAGCCGCAAGCGGGATATTGCGCTGACCGAAATTGGCGCATTGGTATATGAGCAGGCGCAGACGGTGCTGCAACATGTCGGCTACCTTGAGCAGACGGTGACACAATATCAGCACATGGATCGCGGGCAGCTGCGGCTAGGGTTGTCACCGCTCGGGGGCGAGTTGTTGAGCGATGCGATTTTTGAGTTTTATCAAACCCATCGCCATATTGAGCTGTCGTTGCTAGAAGATGGCGCAGAGTCGTTAAAACAAGCCTTGCTCGATGATACGCTTGATGTGTGTACTTTGATGCAACCGATTGAAGATAGCTTTGATTGTATCCCAGTATGCGATTATCCCATTATGATGGTGGCACACCGACAGCATATGGGCCATACCATCAAACAAGTGACTTTAAAATCCTTAAAAAATGCGTCGTTGATGTTGTTTGCGTCCCATTCGTCATTTACCTCAATGATTGTCGAAGAATGCCAAAAACTCGGCTTTGAACCCAATATCGTTTGCCATACCAACCAATGGCAACTACTGACAACCTTGTTGAAAAAAAACATGGGGGTGACGCTACTGCCCAAATATTATACCGATAAGCTCGATGACAAACAGCTGGTTTGCCTGCCGCTTGTCCAGCCTAATTTGACTTGGCAAATGGTGATGGCATGGCGAAAACACCGACCACTGACCCCAGCCATGCAAGCTTGGCTAAACATAGTACAGCGCCAAGCTAATAATAAAATTTAATGGGAAAGTTTAATAGGAGAGTTTAATCGACAGGCTATCAACATTTGATAAACCTTTTGATAGCACTGTGTTACAGCTTTGTGTTACAGCCTTGTATTATAGACCCGGGTGTTAACGCTTTTTGATATATGGAATTTACCAAATGATGTTAGACACCGCAAAATCACTGCCGTAAAATCATTCAACAATAC
Organism: Moraxella sp. CTOTU47915; assembly: GCF_031986685.1. NCBI lineage: Bacteria > Pseudomonadati > Pseudomonadota > Gammaproteobacteria > Moraxellales > Moraxellaceae > Moraxella > Moraxella sp. CTOTU47915. Next base: position 108,334 of record NZ_DAMAAE010000004.1, on the reverse strand, counting down.
CTCAAAAAAAAGGGAATACCTATGCTACAACAACCTGACGACCACTACGCCGCACCCGCCAACCTTGGCACAGCGGTATATGCCAACAATGCTGATGCGATTGGTAACACGCCGCTGGTGCATCTTAACCATATCATGCCACAGGGGGTGACCGTGCTTGCCAAAATCGAAAGCCGTAACCCGGCGTTTTCGGTCAAATGCCGAATCGGGGCGGGCATGGTGCAAGCCGCCGAGCAAGCAGGGTTATTAAAGCCAGGTATGCAAATCATCGAGCCGACCAGTGGTAACACGGGGATTGCGCTGGCGTTTGTGGCAGCAGCCAAAGGATATAAAATCACGCTGACCATGCCAGCTTCTATGAGTATGGAGCGCCGTAAAGTGCTTGCCGCCTTGGGCGCACATTTAGTGCTCACTGAGCCTTCGCTAGGTATGAAAGGGGCGGTGGAAGCTGCGCAAGAAATCCATGACAACCATCCTGGCGAATACTTTTTGCCGCAACAGTTTGATAACCCTGCCAACCCAGACACTCATGTCAAAACCACCGCACCTGAGATTTTTAATGCCACCGCGGGCAAGGTCGATGCACTTGTCGCAGGCGTGGGTACAGGCGGGACGATTTCGGGTATCGCCCGGTATTTTAAACAAATCAAACATCAGCCGCTTTATACCGTCGCGGTTGAGCCTGCGGAATCACCGATTATTACCCAGACGCGTGAAGGTAAACCCATCACCCCAGGCCCCCATAAAATCCAAGGAATTGGCGCCAACTTTATCCCAAAAAATCTTGCGCTTGATTTGCTTGATGAAGTCATCACAGTAACTGGCGATGATGCGATCGCATGGGCAAGACGGGCGATGACCCAAGAAGGTATTTTATGCGGTATCTCTTGCGGTGCAGCGCTGCAGGCGACGTATCAACTAGCAAGCCGCCCTGAGATGCAAGGCAAAACCATTGTGGTTATTTTGCCAGACAGTGGTGAGCGTTATTTAACCAGTGTGCTATTTGATGGTATCTTCACTGGCGAGAACTTTAATTAACAAACCTTTATGAACGATAAAAAAGGGCGTTAGTTAGCCCTTTTTTAATTTATTTTTAATTTAAAATATCTATAAAAATCATCGGTTTAATACCTTACACATAGTCATCAATCCATGACCCATAACGAATAACTCACAATAAATAGCCTAAGCGAATTTGCTAATCATTGCCACTCATTTTTTTTCAAGTCGTTTTTATTGCTGACTTATTTTTATTGCCAAGCCATTTTTAAGCGTTTTTGCTGACGTAATAAACGCGTTCCTAACAGCAGCGACGCCAATCCCAGCGCTGCAACCAGCGCGATCCAAAATCCTTTAGCCCCCATATCGGTATGGCGCACCAAATAGGTACCCAGCGGAATCGCCACCACCCAATAGCAAAACAAGGTGATGAACATCGGCACTGTGGTATCTTGCATACCGCGCAAAATCCCCGCAAAATTGACCTGCCAGGCATCAAACAACTGATACACGGTGGCAAACCATAATAACAGCGCGGCTTGCTGAATCACTTGGGGATTTTCACTAAAGAAAGTTGGCAGGGTTTGCCGAAAAATGGCAGTTAACAACATGCTAATCACCGCAAATGACGTGGCTACGGCAATGCCGATGAGCTTGATACGTTTAAGCTCTCGGTAATCTTTGGCGCCATAGCGGTTTGACACCATGATGGTGAGCGCCATCGCCACTGAAAACGGGAACATAAATAACTGCGATGAAATCGTCAACGCTACCTGATGGCTTGCCACCGCGATTTCACCCAGCGGGCTGATGATAATGGAAGCTAGACTAAACGCGCTCACTTCAAAAAAAATCGACATACCAATGGGAATACCAATCGATAATTGCTGACGCAACTGAGCAAAATCCATGCCGGCAAAATTGGCGAAAAAGCGTTGATTGGCAAAATCTGACTGGGGGCTCAAAGTCAAATAGCTTACCAACATCAATAAATTTATCCATAACGCAATCCCAGAGGCAAAACCACAGCCCGCACCGCCCATGGCAGGAATCAGCACAGTTTCACCGAGGGTGACGCCATGAATAAACGCATAGCTGAGCGGCACATTTAAAATCAAACCAATGAGGCTAATCACCATGACCACGGTGGGATGTTTTAAGCTTTCGGTGTAGCAGCGCAGCGAGGTGTATAAACAGACTGCAGGAAACCCAAAAGAGATACCAAACAAGAATTTTTGCGCGATATGCTGAATATCCTTCGGTACCTTCATCCAATCAAACAAATAATGCAGCTGATTGACCGCTACAAACCCTATCATACCGATGATAAGCGCCAGCCATAGCGATTGTTGGGTGATAAATGGCACTTTTTGTAGTTGCTGCTGACCAATCGCTTCTCCAATCAATGGCGTGGTGGCAAGCAAAATACCAACCGCCAGCAAAAAAGTGGGCATCCAAATACCCGCGCCGATGGCCACGCCCGATAAATCTAGCGCAGAGACTTGACCTGCGAGTAAGGTATCGACCAAGGCGAGCCCTGACTGGCAAATCTGAGTGATTAAAATAGGGAAGGTCAAGACAAATAATTGTTTGAAGTCTTGACGAGCAATAGCTGACAGCATGTAATGACCAAATATTCGTTGAAAATTCAATAAAGGCGGCAGTTTAACAGATTTTGCGGCATGATTTTTTATTGTTTAATTTATTGTTTAACAGGTCAGCAAATTAACAGGTCAAAAAAGTTAGCGTTTGATTGTGATAGCATCAACATACAAAAGCCTTTATCAAATGTCGCCACAATTTGATAAAGGCTTTTTTCAACAATAGATTTTAAAGCGCTTTAATCATGGCTTGATAGCCTGTCAGTTTATTGGTGGCATCAAAGGTCTGTACCACAAACGCATAATTGGCTTTAGTGGCATCCACAAAGGGTGTAAAAGTAGTGCCGTAGGTTAATTGGTTGGTGCGTACAAAACCCATACCGCGGTCAGTGGCTTTATCCAAGTTGATTTGGGTGACAAGGGTGCGAGCGGTGTTGGCAGGCGCAGCCCAATTGAGGTTTAGGGTACTACCTGTCCCCATGAGATTAACGCCTAAATTGCCAACCCTAGCCGTGAGTGGTAATACTTTAAAATCGCCATCGCCGCCTAAGGTATAGTTGACATCACAGCCGTCTTTATTGTCAGATAATTGTTTGCCAAAATCGACACCCACCTGATAACTATATTGACCATCCCAATAATCGCGCTTGCTATCATAATCGCCATTAAATGGCATGCCCGCCACAGAGGTTTTTAATTCGTCAAACTGTAAAAATTTAAGAACCGTATTATCAAATTTTGCTGCTGGGTCGAGTGTGCCAGACAGCACACCACCCATCTTTTGGTCAGTTTTAATAGAAATTTTTTCTGTGGTTAAGGTGTTTGGGTCTTGGCAAGTTTTTTGTTGATAGCTCATTTGACCATACACTGAGGCGGCATAATCATTGCCAATATCAAAATACACCACACCCAGGTCGCTATCATTGGGCTCGTTGTCGTTGTCTTCTACAAAATAGCCAACGTACAACCCCCCTTTACCGCCTTCTGGGGTGATTTTATCCAAAAAATTATCTAAGCTGTCTTCGGGCAAAAAGATACTTTGTAAAATCTCTGCCATACTTTTTTCTTTATTGGTTAATTTATTCTCGACTTTTTTGTAGGCAGCGCGGACATCCGTTGCAATGTTTTTATAACTATCATTGGCATCGTTTAGAGCATTGTCGACAGTCTCACTACCTGAGCCGCCACACGCAGATAGGGCGATGGTGAGCACAGTTAGCATGCCTATTTTATAAGACGCTTTTTTATCAGGCACTTGGCTATATGACATGATGACAATCCTTCCTTGATAATAGATGAAATAGCAATAACAAATAGCGATAAATTATTAAATAAAATCAAAATAAAAGTTTGGGGCTATGCTACCATTGTTATTTTTTAAAGTATAGCCAAATAGTAACGATTATCATCAAAAAATTGTTGGCTATAGTGTGTTAAATTATCAATCAAATGAATTAGTTACTGATTAATGCCAAATCCAAACCTTATCCCTTTATCGCTTTATATCCATATTCCTTGGTGTGTTAAAAAATGCCCGTATTGTGATTTTAACTCACATGAAAGCCGTACACCGATTGATTTTGTAGGCTATGTCGATGCACTGTTAGAGGATTTAAAAACCCAGCTAAGCTTGGTACAAGGGCGCAAGATTGCCACCATTTTTATTGGGGGCGGCACGCCATCGCTGCTGCCGATTGCGCAATATCGGCAGCTTTTTGCGGGCATCAATGCTCAGTTAACACTGACTGACGACTGTGAAATCACCATGGAAGCCAATCCTGCTACCGTGGAGCATGCGCCATTTCATGAGTATCTAGCGGTGGGTATCAATCGATTGTCGCTTGGTGTACAAAGTTTTCAAGCCCAAAAACTTGCTGCCTTGGGGCGGATTCATAACCCGCAGCAAGCGCTTTTTGCCATTGCCAATGCCCAGCAAGCAGGGTTTAAAAAGTTAAATGTCGACTTAATGCATGGCTTGCCCAACCAGACACTGACAGACGCGCTGAGCGATTTGCAGCAAGCGATTGATTTGGGCGTTTCGCATATTTCGTGGTATCAGCTTACCATTGAGCCCAATACCGTGTTTTATCGCAATACGCCGATTTTGCCCGATGACGAGATATTGGTGGATATTTTTGAGCAAGGCGCGCAGCTGTTGAAAGCCAATGGGTTTGTGCAATATGAAGTGTCGGCATGGTCAAGGCAGTCGGATTTTCAGCCCAGTCAGCATAATCTCAACTATTGGCAGTTTGGTGATTATCTGGCGATTGGGGCAGGCGCGCATGGTAAAGTCACGCGGTCTGATGGCATTTACCGGTTTAGTAAATCGCGCTTACCAAAAGATTATAGGGTTAATCAGTCGGCGATAGGTTGGCAAGCCATCGAGCCTTCTGATTTACCGTTTGAATTTATGATGAATGGGCTGCGGCTAAAAAATGGCGTGCCCAAACAGTTTTGGACACAGAGGACAGGCTTGGCATGGTCAGTCATTGAGCCGCAATTGATAAAACTACACAATCGGGGGTTGGTTGAGTTAAGCGGTGACCATATCCACTGCACAGCGCAAGGGTTTTTATTTTTAAACCAAGTGCTGCAAGAATTTTTACCCGATGACTAACGCTTTGACGGTGCATTTGATTGAATTTATGCGCCGCAGCCTTATTTAAGCGTCAATCAATTAAAAAAAAGAGAGTAATATGTTTACCGATACCCATGCGCATCTAAACCGTTTGGACTTAGAAAAATATCAAGGTAATATCCGTCAAGCCTTACAAGCTGCCAAGGATGCCAATGTGCAGCGGATTATGGCGATTATGTGTGAGCTGGATGAATACGATGCTATTTATGAGATTATCAATACAAAAATTGACGGGCTAACGTTGGGGATGAGTGTGGGCGTGCATCCGTGCGAAGACCTTGCCATGATAAAAAGTGCCACGGTTGAGACACTCGTTGAAATGGCAAATCAGCCGCATGTTTGGGCGATTGGCGAGACCGGGCTAGATTACTATTGGTCAACAGAAAACAGCATAGAACAAAAAGCGAGCTTTGCCCGCCATATTCATGCCAGCCAGCACCTAAAAAAACCCATTATCGTTCATACCCGTGAGGCGAAACACGATACATTGGATTTATTAAAAGCAGAAAAAGCCGAGCATGGCATTATTCATTGCTTTACAGAAGATTATGCGACCGCCAAAAAAGCATTGGACTTGGGTTTTTATATTTCTTTATCAGGGATTGTGACCTTTAAAAATGCCACTGAATTACAAGCAGTGGCGAAAAAACTGCCTAAAGATCGCATTTTGATTGAAACCGACAGCCCATATCTGGCGCCAGTGCCCAAACGCGGTAAATCTAACGAGCCTGCTTTTGTGCCTTATGTGGCGGATTTTCTCGCCAAGCATTATGACATGCCAGTGGATGAGTTCGCGCACTTAACCCATCAAAATTTTGACGCATTATTACATCAATATGCTTAAAAATAATTAACGAAATCTTTATACTTTATTAAGTAGGTAATAAAATTTATGTGATAAACCATTTGGCAATGACTCATCAGTCATGTATCATACGTAACAACCTTGCTCCAATGTTACTAAGCGAAGTTGCTAAGCTGAGTTACTATGCAAGGTTAATAAGCGAGCATTTTTTTATCATTTAACAGTTGTGCGTAGATGGGTTGATGTAACGGGTCTCGTCAACAATAGGGGCTACTAGAACAGACTGATGGAGTAATCAATGAGTCGTCAACAACAATTCAAAAATCGTGAAGAAGTCATATTGGCAGTTGCCGAGCAGTTGCTATTAGAGTCTGGGGAAGGCGATATCACCCTAGATAGTTTAGCCGAGCAGCTAGACCTAGCCAAAGGTACGCTATACAAGCATTTTACCAGCAAAGATGAATTGTTTTTACGCATCATTATCCGTCATGAGCAGCAACTACTTGCGCTGAGCGAAGTCGGCGATTGTCCTGCCGCAGGTGTGGCGCGTCTTACCCTGTTTCAACTGATCAATCCGCAAAAAGCCATATTACTCAACCAAATCGAAGAACGCTTAGCCAATTCTGCTGTAGGGCTTAATAAGCTTTTTTCGCAGTTGTATGAAATTCGCCGTGAACGCATGAAGCGATTAATCAATACCACGGCTGAATACCTGCAATCGCTACACAGTAGCATGAGTACCCGAGACTATCTGGCAACCATTTGGGCGATGGGTCAAGGCGGTGCAGGACTGCTGAATTCTAGTTTTTATCAACGCTATCTCGGTCGCCGCGATACCTTACGTTTTGCCTTGGTTCAACATATTTTAGATATTCCCAAGCAATACCCTGCTGCGGTACAATCAGTGGATGGGCCTCCTGGGGCAAACCCACCCAGCGCCGCTAGTCATACAGCAAATTCACAGACTGAATCAAACTTGACGCCGCGCAATGTCAAATAATAAATGTCAAATAGTAAATGTCAAAGAATACTAGTTAACTATCATCACCCCCGGTTAAGCTTTATAAACTATCCCTGTTTTGTCTGAGTGCATGACGATGCGATTGCTATTTGGTCGGTCTTGTAAAACTTTCACGCCCGCACCCAGTGCGATGGGTGGGCAACAAGGGTTTACCTTAATCGAAATCATGGTGGTCATCGTCATTTTATCTATTTTTGCTGGGATGATGAGCCTATCGGTAGGGGGTAGTGAAAATCGTAGAAACACGGCGTTTCATGAGCGTCTGACCAGTAATCTTGATTATGTACGCTTGTTATCAACAGAACGCATGCAGCCTTATGGGCTGGCAATCAAACTGCCGCAAAATGACACGCCCAATCAGCTAGTAGTGGTTAAATTAGAAAACGCCTTTACTAATTCTCAAAGTGCTGTTCGCAATGCCAATGCCGCAACAACCTCGCAACCTGTCCCACCACAATGGGTGATAGAAAAACAAATCCCACCGCTGGATGTGCCAGACAACCTTGATGTCAAAATCCGCCCACTGGATAACCCATTTAATACTAACGCCGCCCAAAATACCCAACCCACCGCCAGCTGGTTAAGCGGCAGCGAGGCACCGCCTGTGGTGTGGTTTGGGACAGGCGAGGCGACACCCGTGCAAATCAGCATCCAAAAAACTAATGCCGACAAACAAACCTTTGCAGTTGGCAATCCCATCATCGTCAACCAAGCTGGGGCAATCGAGGTGGCAAAATGACCATGGCTATCTCAAATAGACTGGCTATCAGGCAACATCAGCAAGGATTTACGTTACTTGAAGTCATGGTGGCATTAGCGATTTTGGCGGTGGTTGCGATATCAGCCAGCCAAGCCAGTCGCAGTTATTTGCAATCCGTGGATAACATGAAAACACGAACCTTTGGCTATTATGTGGCGCAAAACACGCTGGCAGAATTACGAGTACAAAAAACTTGGCTTGCGGCGTCCGATACTCGGCAAATCACCTCGCAAGGCCGTCAGTGGCAAGTGGTTATCTCACCGCAAACCACACAAACCAGTCAAGGCTTTGTCCAACCCATTCATATTCGCGTGGCACCTATTGTCGATGGCAGCGCAAAAAAAGACGTGGTGGATATCGATGCAGTCCTGGTAAAGGATATGGGGACAACGCCGTGAGCCCTTTTTCTATTCATTGCTCTGCTGCAATGGCACCGCATAAAACATCCCAGCAAGGCTTTACCTTAATCGAAATGATGATTGCGTTGGTGATTTTTGCGATGCTGGCATTGGCGGGATGGCAGATCATGGATAGTCTGACAAAAAGTCGCGAGCGTGGCTACCAACATCAAAAATCATTATCACAACTCGATTATGCTTATTTACAGCTGTCACAAGATTTGGCACAAACCAGCAATTATGTGGCGGTGCCAATCCTGTCAGCGACTGCCTATGCCAATGCTAATAATACGGCATCGGTCAATAGTGCCGCTATGACGCCAACCTTTGTATTAAATGCGTCACAAATAAGTTTTATCCGTTTTGCCGCGCCCGATCCGCGTTATCAGCCGTCACCTATGCTAGCAAAAATACAATATTCGGTCGCAGGGAAAACGCTGACAAAACGGCGTTTTTACCAGTTAGACGACAACAACGAAACCCCTGCAACCAGTGTGTTATTGACAGGTATCAAGGATGCCAGCTGGCGAGCATTGACGCCTGACGCGGTGAGTGTGTTTCCAGATGAAGCCACGCTGCAAAAGGTACAGCAAATACAAGCGCAAAAAAACACCAATCAAACAGCCAATGCTTCAACCAATCCGATTCCCAACCCGACTGATAACGTAACAGATAAAAATAGCAATTTGCAAAACAGGATAGATTTGACGCCTTATCAGCAGTTACCACGCGGCATCGAGCTTAATTTTAGTTATCAAGGCGAGCCGATTACTTGGCGATTTGCGTTACCAAACACACCGCCAAACGCACCGAACCCATAATTCAATCAAATTTTAGCAAATACACCATGCCAACAAACCGCACTCCGTCTAAAATTTTTGCAAATATTGCCATAGCAAACCCGCCATATCGGCATGGGCAACAAGGGATGGCACTCCTGACTATTTTGTTGTTGGTGGTGGCGATTACCATCGTGGCAGGCAGTATGCTTGCCAATCAAAAAGTGATGATTCGAGAATTTGAGCTGACCAAAGGTCAAGGGCAGCTTAGGGAATATGCCTTGGCAGGGGAAGCTATGGCGACCAATTTGATTGCGCAAGACAGCCAAGTCAACCAAGTCGATAGTTTAGCAGATGCTTGGGCAAAACCGCTGGCAGAGCAAACCATAAATCAAGCCAAGGTCAGTATTAAAATCGACGATGATGCCAGCCGTTTTAATATTAACAACCTGTATCACGATGGCAAAGTAGATGACACGGCACTGGCATTTTTTCAGGCGCTGTTACAAGCCAATGGCTTATCGCCCAATATTGCGATGGCGGTGCTCGATTGGCAAGACCCAGACAGTGACACCCGTGCCGACGGTGGCGCAGAAGCAGCGTATTATCAAAGTACGGGCAAAAAAATGGCGATGGGTATCGCTAACCAGACTTTTATCTCAATCAATGAATTGCAATATGTGCGCGGGATGGATAGCGAAGCATTGCAAAAATTAGCGCCGTATCTGACCGCAGTGCCATATTATCTGCCCATGAATATCAACACAGTGAAGCCCGAACTATTAAGCGTACTGGTGAATTTACCCGCCGCAACCAGTGGCAACCATCCGCAAGGCTCAAACCGTTCGGACAGTGATGACGCCCCAGAATCTGGGCAAGACACTAGCGCAGCTTCAAATGTGGCGGCTACCCACCAAATCGACGATACAGCAATCATCAATTGGGCGAATGCCCGAGAAAACAACCTAGCGGTGCAAAACTTGACTCAACTGTGGGCAGTACCAAGTTTTGCCCAGATTGACGAGCGTAACAAAGCACGCATCGCCAAGCTTTTATCCACCCAGAGTCAAAGTTTTCACGTCGTTGTCAGCGTCAAAAGTGACGACAAGCAGCTTTTTTTGCATAGCCAAATCGCTAAGATTTTACCTAAAGCTGACAATGACCCAGCAGCTGCTTCTGGTGTGCCAGCGACACCCATCCCAGCACCAACCAATACGCAAAATAACACGCAAAATGGTACGCCGCAACTCATCACTTACAACCGCCAATTTTTACCCTTTGCCCAATAATGCTGCAGCGCAATAAATTGGCTTCAAAATTCCCAGTTATTTTTTATTTATTTTAATCAGTTATTTGTTGCTGGCGTATTCTAGGGTAAAATAAGGGGGTTTTCTTGGGCGTTGTTGAATGACGATGGGGCAGAAAACGGGCACAAAAGCGTTGTCTACACAACGGATACACATGCAACCTAGACGCATAAATTGGATGAATAAATTGGGTGAATATAGATGAATGTAATCGAGCGCTATTTTGGCATAGATGGCCGCAATACAACGATAAAAACTGAAATTCTGGCAGGTCTGACAACCTTTTTGACCATGGCTTATATTATCTTTGTCAATCCCGACATGCTGGCAAAAGCCGGGATGGATAAAGGGGCGGTATTTGTGGCGACGTGTCTAGCCTCAGCGCTGGGCTGTTTTTTGATGGGATTGATTGCGCGTTTGCCCGTGGCATTGGCACCTGGCATGGGTCTAAATGCGTTTTTTACCTTTACTGTCGTCTTGGGGATGGGTAAAAGCTGGCAAGTGGCATTGGGCGCGGTGTTTATTTCAGGCTTGCTCTTTGTGCTGATTAGTGCCTTTAAACTGCGCGAATGGATTATCAACGCGATTCCCTATACCCTTAAACAAGGTATCGTGGCAGGGATTGGGGCGTTTTTAGCGTTTATTGCGCTTAAAAGCTCAGGCATCATTGTAGCGAGTCCTGCCACATTTGTGACCATGGGCAAACTCACTGATTTTGGTCCTGCGATGGCGATTTTAAGCTTTTTTCTGATTGTCGTATTTGTGCAGCGTAAAGTCCCTGCGGCAGTGATGTTGTCAATTTTGATTGTGACGGTGATTAGCTTGTTGGCAGGGGAAACCCATTACTCAGGGATTGTGTCAATGCCGCCGTCGATTGCACCGACCTTTATGCAATTAGACATTGCAGGTGCGCTTGATGTGAGTATGGTTAGCGTGATTTTTGCCTTTTTATTTGTGGTGTTATTTGATACATCAGGCACATTAATTGGCGTGACTAAAAAAGCTGGGTTAATGTCTACCGATGGTCAAATCCCGAATCTAGGTAAAGCTTTGTTTGCTGACTCAACGGCGGCTGTGGCAGGGTCATTGCTAGGGACTTCATCGGTAACGAGTTATGTAGAGAGCACAGCTGGGGTGGCAGCAGGTGGACGCACCGGTTTGACCGCGATTGTAGTGGGTGTGTTATTTTTATTGGCGTTATTTTTTGCGCCATTGGCTGGAATGATTCCTGCGTATGCGACGGCAGGGGCGATTTTTTATGTCGCGGTATTGATGTTATTTACGCTGCGTGAGATTGATTGGGATGACTTGACCGAAGCATCACCTGTCGCGGTAGTGCTGCTGTTGACGCCGCTTACTTTCTCAATCGCGGATGGGATTGCGTTAGGTTTTATCACCTATACCATTGCCAAATTGGTGAGTGGACGTTATAAAGAAGTTAGCCCTGCGGTTTGGGTGTTAACGGTGATTTTGTTGGCAAAATTGATTTTTTTAAGTTAATCAATGGCTGAGCAAAAAAAACCATCTAGCCGAATTGGGTTAGATGGTTTTTTTATTAAATTTTGGTCCAGAGTACCGCTGTCTATGTGAACCCATGAACTGTAACGTTCAGGGTGGGTATGGCAACCACTCTTAAGGCTTCCTGAATCATCGCAGCGTAGCTGGATGCAGGCTTGCACAACAAGTGAAAAGAACGCATACCCTTATATAAATTATCAGCTCAGGTAAAACCATAAACTGGCGAATACCCCAGATGCATGTATTGTAGCAGATTACCTAAGATGATGCAAAAGCTCGCGCATTAATTCAATGATTGATTAAATTAATCACACTTGACGGTCAAAATACCATTCAAACCCTCAACACACATCACAAGGTTTTTTGTTCTCATCATCTCGCTTAATATCGCTTAGCAGTTAACAGGCTTTGCAGTTAACAGAATGACGCAAAATCTGGGTTAAAGAGATTGAGCGAGCTATGCTATAATTTTCAAAATTTTTTTAATACTAGTTTTGTATTTTCCTTATTTTAGCTTTTCTAGAGGCAACAATGAATCAAGCGTCTAACTCGGTTACCCATCAATCGACGGTTAAAAAAATCCCCCATGTATTGATGATTTTAGATGGTTTTGGACATCGCGAAGATCAGCGTGATAATGCGATTGCCGCGGCGCACACCCCAAACCTTGATTATTTGTATCAGCATTATCCCCATGGGTTGATTTCAGGGTCAGGTGAAGACGTGGGTTTACCCGCAGGGCAGTTTGGTAACTCTGAAGTCGGGCATATGAATTTGGGTGCAGGTCGTATTTTGTATCAAGACTCTACCCGTATTCATAAAGAAATCCGTGAACAGCAATTTTTTAGCAACCCTGCATTAACCGAAGCAGTAAAGCTTGCCAATGACCGACAAGCTAATGTGCATATCATGGGATTGTTATCCGATGGGGGAGTTCATTCGCATCAAGATCATATTGTTGCGATGGTGGAGCTGGCATTGCAACAGGGTGCAAAGCAGGTCTTTATCCATACATTTTTGGACGGTCGTGACACGCCGCCTAAAAGTGCAGACAATTATGTCGCACAATTAGAACAAGTGCTTGCCACGCTTAATCAGCGATATGAGGGCACGGCTTATTTGGTCAGTCTCATTGGTCGCTACTTTGCGATGGATCGGGATAAACGTTGGGACCGGGTACAGCAAGCGTATGATTTGCTGACCCAAGCCAAAGCAGAACGGGTGGTGCAATCAGGTGCTGAAGCGATTAGCGCAGCTTATGGCGCAGGTGAAAGTGACGAGTTCGTCAAACCGACTTGGGTGCGTTATGCTAATCAAAACGCTGACTTTGGTACTATCCAAGACAATGACAGTGTGATTTTTATGAATTTTCGTGCCGACCGCGCCCGCGAAATCAGCCAAGCACTGGTGTCCGCTGATTTTGATGGCTTTACGCGTGAAAAACTGCCAACACTGTCAAAATTTGTGATGTTGACCAAATATTCCGATGAATTACAAAACAATGACGTGACCAGTATTGCCTTTGAACCGACATCGCTAACCAACACATTGGGCGAGTATTTGCAAGCGCAAGGCAAAACCCAACTGCGCATTGCTGAAACCGAAAAATACGCCCACGTGACCTTCTTCTTTAGTGGTGGGCGCGAAGCAGAATTTGAAGGGGAGCAGCGTATTTTGGTCAACTCGCCTTCGGTTGCTACTTATGATTTACAACCCGAAATGAGTGCGCCAGAAGTCACTGAAAAATTGACCAATGCCATCAATTCCGGTGCGTATGATGTACTGATTGTGAATTATGCCAATGGCGATATGGTAGGCCATACAGGTGTGTTCGATGCCGCTGTCAAAGCCGTCGAAACGTTAGATAACTGTGTGAAAACCATTGCCGATTGTGTGATTGCCAATCATGGCCATTTACTGATTACCGCTGATCATGGCAATGTCGAGCAAATGCAAGATTATGATAGCGGACAGGTACACACCCAGCACACCACAGAGCTAGTGCCATTTATTTATGTCAATGAGCAAGCGACTGATACCGTGCACATTCGCACGGGTGGTAAGCTATCGGATGTAGCACCAACCTTATTGGACTTAATGCAACTTGCCAAACCTGCCGAAATGACAGGTGAAAGCTTAATCGTAGCAAATTAACAGTTAATGGGTACAACTATCGTATGGTAACGCAGCGTCTGAAATCACTATCCAACCCTACTTTCAAAAGACACATTATAGCGCTGGCATTGTGGGGGATAGGGTCATTGGGTTATGCTGCTAACCGACCGACTGTCAGTGCGCCTGTCAAACCACCGGTCAAATCTGCTACCTCAGTTGCGGCAAAAACCAATAAAACGGCATTAAAACCTGCAATCACTCAGGCGATTGCGAGTACTAATCCTACTGCCGTGCCCGTTAGTGCGGTGAATGCACCTAATGCTGTACCAGATGGCGCTGATTATGATAATTCGACGGATGACGGCGCTGACGATGGCGGGGAAGTGGATATTACGTCAACCACGCCTATGGTGACTAATCCAGCTACTCAGCCAAACCTAGACACTCAGCCAAAAGACACTCAGCCCATCGCGCCAGCTTCTGGGCAAATCCAGCAAGTGGCGTTGGGCGCAGTATCACCCGTCACAGTCGAAAAATTTGTCAAAATGATTGATATCATCCGTCAAAACTATGTGACAAATGTCGATGATGAATCGCTGTTTGCCAATGCGATGGCAGGCACTTTAACTGGTCTCGATCCTTATTCTGAATATCTGGATGCGAACGCGTTTGAAAACTTAAGGTTATTTACCGAAGGCGATATTGGCAGTATTGGTGTGAGTGTGAGTTTTCATGCCGATGTAGATAGCTGGGTGTTTGATGACGTGCTGCCCAACTCGCCTGCTGCAAAAGCGGGTATTCAGCGCGGCAATTATTTGCATCAAATCAATGATAATAAGCTAGACAGCACGCGAACCCCACAAGATGTCGAGCAGCTGCTAACAGGCATCGCAGGGACAACGGCTCGCTTGTTAGTTTCGGATAAAGGTCGTCGTAAACATCTGGTAGTGGTGCAAAGAACCTTGGTACAACAACAAGCCATGAGCACCAACATCATTAATGGTGCTGCGGTGGTGCAAATCCCCGTGTTTCAAAACAATACCCAGCAGCAATTTTTAATGGCACTCACCAAATTAAATCAGCCTTTTAGCGTGCTGGTACTCGATTTGCGCAATAATCCAGGTGGCGTGTTGTCAGCTGCCAATGATATCGCAAGCTTATTTATGAACGATAAAGTGGTGGTGGAGATTAAAAATCGCCAGGGCATACAAGAGGTGATGCGCACCCACGGCAAAGCCCAGTTTGCCGATTTACCGTTGGTGGTGTTGCAAAATCGTTATTCTGCTTCGGCGGCTGAAGTATTAGCCAGTACGCTACAAAACAACCAACGAGCTAAGGTGTATGGCGAAACCAGTTATGGTAAAGGCTCTATCCAAAGCATTGTACCCATCAATGATAACGAAGCGGTAAAGCTAACGGTCGCGCATTATTACTCAAGTAAAGGCGAGAAAATTGATGGCGTAGGCGTCAAACCGGATGTGACTTTGACGGGTGCAGAAACGAGTTGGCAAGATCAGGTATTAGCGGATTTGCAAACCACCAAACGAAGCAACCAATTTTTACTTAAACCTACGCCAACGCCTCAGTCTTTTTAAGCTCATCACCTAAGCCGTCACCCAATAATCTGTCATATTTATCATCGGGTGGAATTTATCTTACAATTCATCTTCCATAAAAAATTGCGGATCGACGGCATCCAAATCACGCACATCAAGTTTGGTATAGTGTTTTTTGCAGAAATTTGGATCCAATTTGCACATCGCACTTTGCAATTCATCAAGGCGCGCTTCAGACTGGCGAATGTGCTCGAGCATTTTGATAAAAGTCATTGCCACAGGGTCTTGGGTGTTTGGGTCAATGCCATATTGATGAAAAACGCCCGCTTGCTCTAACTTAATTTTATTGCAATCATCCTCATTGGTAGCAGAGGTATTGATGGAGGTTTGTTCAACCGCTTTCATCTGCTCAGCATCGGTTGTTTTTTTGATGACGGTTTTTTCGATATAGTCGTCAGTTGGGGTGACCCCATTATTTGCCAAGCTATCAAGCCCCATTTGCTCCGCTTTGGCTTTATCATGAATCAAACGCGCCGCGCCGCCTACCATGGTCGCACCGGCAGGCACTTCTTTGACCACGACAGCATTAGAGCCGATTTTGGCATATTTACCCACGGTAAATCCGCCTAATACTTTGGCACCTGCACCGACAACCACGCCATCTTCCAGGGTGGGATGGCGTTTGCCTTCACTTAATGATACCCCACCGAGCGTGACGCCGTGATACAAGGTGACGTCATCACCGATTTCAGCGGTTTCACCAATGACCACGCCCATGCCATGGTCAATAAAGAATCGCCGCCCAATTTTTGCTGCAGGATGAATCTCAATCCCGGTCAAAAATCGATTGCCAAAGGATACAAACCGTGCCAAGCCTTTGTTATTGTGTTGCCACATACTGTGGGCGACGCGGTGAATCAATAGCGCATGGACGCCAGGATAAGTCAACAGCACTTCAAGCGTGTTACGTGCCGCAGGGTCACGGTCAAACACCGCTTGGATGTCCTCTTGTAATTCTGCTTTGATGGTCTGGGTTTTTTTGGATAAATTTTGGATGACGGACAACATACTGACTACCGATTTTAAAAATTTTAAGTGATTATGATATCACGAACTCATCAATTGCTTGAAAATTTTAAACAAGCTTAGGATTTAAGTAATTTTGCGATGGTGGCTTGCAGTAACTGATATTCTTTGATATCAAGCTGTAATCTACTAAGCAGTCGATTAATACGCTGAGGCATCACTTTAGATTGGGCAGGGTTGTAGATATCTAAATTCTCCAGCAATGCCAACAGCCTATTTTCTAGCTGTAAACGCTGCTCATTTGAGATAGGCGGCTCATCCCACTGCTGGCGAAAAGTCAAATCAATGGATTTTTCAGCCGCTGTTTTTGCCGTCAATGCCAATTCGGCGGTTTCGTAAAAAACGCTGGCAATCACTTGAACCGCAGCCGCCACATTTAACACCCCATACTCAGCATTGGCAGGAATTTGAATATGGTAGTCGGCCAGTTGCAGCTCTTCATTTGTTAAACCCCGATCTTCACGGCCAAACACAATGGCAAGTTGCCAATTGCGATGCGCAGCATCTGTCATTAAATCGTCAAGGTTTTGAAAATTAGTGACCATCAATTCAGCCGCTTGTCGGGGCGATAACACGGGTCTTGGAATATGGCGTTGGCGACTACTGGTAGCAATTACCCAGTGGCAATCTTGCAAGGCTTCCTCAAGGGTGTCACAAATGGTCACAGCGTCTAAAATTGCTTTGGCACCTGCGGCATGGGCATAGGCATCTTCGTCAATCGGTAGTTTGGGCGCCACTACCGTGAGCTGCGTTAGACCCATGGTGTGCATGGCACGGGCGGCAGAGCCAATATTGGCAGGCAAGGTGGTATTCACCATCACAATGCGAATACCGGCTAAAAATGCCGCAAGGGTTGAGAAGGGTTGCGGGGAAGCGTTAGTGTCAGTCGTTACCATGGGTTGTCAAATTTTAGCCAGTCGTTACGCAATAAGCGATTGTATTTGGTCATTCACTGCTTGGCATTCCGCTTTGATTTCTTCAATCAATTGTTCATGTTGATGGATATGACCCGTGCGGCAGATTTCTTGCAGTTTATAACAAAGTTCGGTCAGCTCGGTAGCGCCAAGGTTAGAGCTAGCGCCTTTTAAGCCGTGCGCTGCATTATACCCCAAACGGTTGTCTAAGTTGGCATACGCTGTCTCCATTTCCGATAAACGTTGTAAGCTATCTTCCATATAAGTATGAATCAAATCGACAAAATCTTCGTCAAGTAACGCTCTTAATTCTTCAAACTGGGGCAAGTTGATATGGGAGGGCTGAGTCATGAGAGTTTCCTGTTGATGGGGCATTGAATAAAACATCATTGATTAAATTTGATTGGCTTATTTTAGCCCATATCTCATTGAATTTTATCAAAACTTTGATGAAAGTCAGTTTAAGGGATACAAACGTTTATCGCATGATGGGTTTATCGGCTAAATTCACCAAAATCAGACGCTAACTAAAATGTAAATGCAAATCTTCTTCATTGACCAAGCTTTTGAGTTTGCCAAAATTCTCTTCTGTCGGCACAATTTGCCAATGCGTTGGCATATTAAGATGGGCGATCGCATAGTCGTTATACACACATAGGTTAATCGGTACCCCTAATTGACCCGATTGAGCCAATGCATTGGCGGGCTGACTGTCCGCAAATTGGGCATTGTCGGCTGGGTGATTAAACTGATGCGATAAATAGTGAATTGTTGAGTGATTGGCGGTCGCTAACAATTGTTGTATTTGTTCAAACAGTGCCATATCATGACCTGCAATTTTGATGCTGATTTTTTTTAGCCAGCGTTTGCGCGCATCGGTTAAAGTCATTACCTCTTGTAGGCTGGCATAAAACGTGCCATCGCGTTCACGAATAGAGCCGTCGATGATCACCACGGTTTCCACTTTAAGCTTGTCTTTGACGCGGGCAAAGCGCTCGGCATAACAACTCACCTCGATACGACCTGTACCGTCATCGAGCGTAATCACTGAGCGATTACCAAAGTTTGCCACATCGAGTATCAAGCCTGCAAAAAATACGGTTTCGCCATAGCTGGTTTCGCTCAAATCGCCCAATGTCTTTGGCGTATAGCGTTTTAACTCATCGCGATAACTATCAATCGGGTGGCCGGTCAGATAAAGTCCTAGCGTGTCTTTTTCGCCTTTTAAGCGCTCAGCATCTGTCCAGACTGGCTCACGGGGCAATGGGGGCGGCGCAGTGACTTCTTGTATATCGCTAAATAAATCAATCATCCCTAGGCTGTCATTGCTACGCTGTTGCTCGGCTGCTTGTACCGCTTTTGGCAATTCGGCAAGTAACGCGCCACGAATGTGATAAGCTTCATCCGCAGGCAAATCAGGTTGTAATTTTGGCGCAAAACTATCAAAACAGCCTGCTTTAACCAATGCTTCAAGGGTGCGTTTATTGACTTTTCGCGTGTCAACACGGCGGCAAAAATCATACAAATCGGTAAACTCACCGCCCGCGTTTCGCGCTTCCACGATAGACTCTACGGCACCTTCACCTACGCCTTTAATGCCGCCTAACCCATACACAATGGTCGTCGGGTTAATCGGCACAAATGCCCAATTGGAGTGGTTAACGCTGGGGTTTTCTACTTTTAAACCAAAATTTTCGCGGCAATCATTGATAAAAAACACCACGCCATCGGTATTATTCATATCCGAGGTGATGACCGCCGCCATAAATTCGGCAGGGTAGTAGTGTTTTAAATAGGCGGTTTGATAGGCTAACACGCCGTATGCGGCTGAGTGTGATTTGTTAAACCCGTAGCCGGCAAATTTTTCCATCAAATCAAACACGCCGCCTGCAAGTTTATCATCGATGCCCTGATCAATCGCCCCTTCCACAAAAATACTGCGCTGTTTTGCCATTTCTTCGGGTTTTTTCTTACCCATCGCGCGGCGTAGCATATCGGCACCGCCTAGACTATAGCCTGCCATCGCTTGCGAGATTTGCATCACCTGTTCTTGATAGACAATCACCCCATAGGTATTTTCCAATATCGGCTCAAGTCGGTCATGGTCATAGATGACCTCTTCGCGGCCGTGTTTACGGTCAATGTACATATCGACCATTCCGGCATCGAGAGGGCCTGGGCGGTACAGCGCACACATGGCGATGACATCTTCAATATTGGTCGGTCTCAGCTTGGCCAAATATTTTTTCATGCCGGTACTTTCAAGCTGAAATACAGCGGTGGTATGGGCATCTTGTAGCAGCGTGTAGGTGGGCTTATCGTCTAAGGGTAAAGTCTCAAGATCAAGCGGTGGCTGTTGCTCTTTAGCGCGGCGTGCATTGATATTTTTTACTGCCGCATTAATTACTGTTAAATTGCGCAGACCCAAAAAGTCAAATTTTACCAAGCCAACTGCTTCCACATCGTCTTTATCAAACTGACTGACGGGATGACCCTCTTCATCACAGTAGATTGCGCTATAATCGGTGATTTTGGTCGGTGCGATAAGTACGCCCCCTGCATGTTTACCAACGCCTCGGGTAATCCCTTCGAGCCGTACCGCCATTTCCCAAATCTCATTGGCATCTTCATAATCCATGTTGTCAGGATTGTTAAGCAAATCTTTGAGCTGTGGTTCGGCTTCAACCGCTTCAGCCAGCGAAATACCTGGGGTTTTGGGGATGAGTTTGGAGATTTTATCAGCAAGACCATACGATTTACCTTGAACGCGTGCGACATCACGCACCACCGCTTTTGCCGCCATCGTACCAAAGGTGATAATTTGCGATACTGCTTCTCTTCCGTATTTTTGCGCCACATAATCAATGACACGGTCGCGCCCTTCGATACAAAAATCGACGTCAAAGTCTGGCATGGATACCCGCTCAGGGTTCAAAAACCGTTCAAACAGTAGGTCATATTCTAGCGGGTCTAAGTCAGTGATATTGAGCGAATACGCTACTAATGACCCCGCGCCTGAGCCACGACCAGGACCTACAGGCACATCATTGGCTTTTGACCAGCGGATAAAGTCCATCACGATTAAGAAATAACCGGGGAAACCCATATTCAAAATCGTCGTGAGTTCAAACTCCAAACGCGCATCATATGGCTTGCGTTTTTCGGCCCAACTGTCGTCGCGTTTTTCGATGGGGTAGAGTTTTTCAAGGCGTTTTTCTAGACCTTCTTGGGCAGTGCGCCGGAAAAAAGTTTCGATGGTATCGCCTTCGGGAATGGGGAATTCGGGTAAATCGTGATGACCCATAGGAATAATGACGTTACAGCGTTTTGCCAAATCCAAGGTGTTGTCAATCACCGCTGGCATGTCGCTAAACAGGGCAGTCATCTCATCTTGGGTTTTTAAATACTGCTCAGAGGAATAATCACGTGGGCGATTGGGGTCGGCAAGCACTTGCGAATTGGCAATACACACCCGTGCTTCATGCGCTTCAAAATCATCTTCTGTTAAAAAACGCACGTCATTATGGGCAATGATAGGCACATCAAAGGCATTGGACATGCGAATGGCTTGCTCGATAAAACGGTCTTCGTTGGCACGCTTGGTGCGTTTAATGGCAAAATAGACACGATCGGCAAATATGGTTTGCCATTGTTGTAGTAGGCTATCAGCTTTTTCTGGGTGAGCTGATAACATGGCTTGACCGACGTCTGATTTTTCGGTGAACAGCACAATCACCCCTTCACTGCGCTCAAAAATCCAGTCACGCTGAATAATCGGTTTGCCCATTACTTGACCATCAACAAAGCCTTTTGACACGATATTGGTCAAATTCTTGTAGCCGATTTGGTTGCTGGCAAGTAGCGTTACTGTCGTATTATCATTTTCAAGCCAGACTTCAGAGCCAATAATTGGCTTGATACCGGCATCCAAGCAAGCTTTATAAAATTTGACCGTGGCATACAGGTTTGATAAATCGCTAATGGCGAGCGCCAGTTGGTTGTCGGCTTTGGCAGCTTTGACCAGCGCTTTGATGCGTACAATCGAGTCAGTGATAGAAAATTCGGTGTGAATACCAAAGTGTACAAATGCCATGGATTGCCTTTATCGCGGTTTATCTTTAGCCCACTATTATACTATGAATTGCAAAACTGCGAACCTACAAAATCAGCAACAAAGTGCCTAAAAAGTATCAGTGGACGCTAAGCATTTACGATTTAATATGATAAAATAGTAGCCCTTTACGCCTATAGCTTAACTGGATAGAGCAGTTGCCTCCTAAGCGACCGACGTGGGTTCAAGTCCCGCTGGGCGTACCAGTTTTTTGACATCAAAAACCTATAAAAATAAAAAACCCAATAAAAAATTATTGGGTGTGGTTGAAAAAAAGTAAAGCTTAGCTTAAACGTTTGGCATTGGCGGCAACGCGGCTATAGATAGGGTGCATCCCTTTTTCTAATACATGCAGCGCTTCTTGGTTGACAGCATAAAAGAAGTTTTGCAAGGAAATCGGTTGACCCACGCTTAATTTCATACAGTTTGAAAACATTAATTGCCCAATATTTTGCTGCGCAACGAGCGCTTGCCAAGCCATTTGCGTCCAAGATTCAAAAAATGCGATGGGTTTTTCAGTCACCATGCGTTCCATTTCTTTCATTTCTTTGGCATTATTGAGGGGGTTTTGTTTCGCTATCATATAGATGCGGCGCTGCATGACTTGTGGTACGCGAACTGAAAAATCTTCAGATTGCTGACACATTTTTTCAACTTTTTGATTAATATGTTCATAGGTAGCCATAGGGACTCCATTGATAACAACAGTAAAATACAGGATTGACAGTAAAGTGTAGTGCTATTATACACTGATTTAAATTAAGTTAATAATAGCAAACTCATTGGGTATACAATACTTACTTAACATTACGCAAATAATTAGATTTCATTTAATCAAACCATTGGTAATCGCTAACCATCATCCGTGTAATCAGAGTTTTAGTTGACCTCATGAGCATGGAACTATTTTATCAAGTTAACTATAAGCCGCATTATTGTTAATGAATTCAATAATTACTAAACCGAATCGTTTTATCAGTGTTTATCAAAAGGTATAAAAATGACCACGCAAAGTCTTCCCTTAGTAATTACCTCGGGCGAACCTGCGGGTATTGGCATGGATATCATACTGATGCTTGCTGACAGACAGCAATTAAATCTGCCCAATCGCGCTGTCATTGTGTTGGCAGATATCAACGCGCTGCAAGAAAGGTATAGTGAGCTCAAACAAAAAGGCGCTGTAAAAGACGGATTGATGATTCAACAATTAGCGACGCATGAGTTACATGAGTTAAAAGATTTACCGCAAATTGCGCAACCCTCAGCGCATGATACTATTTTGGTGGTGGATGTGCCGACAGCACAACCTGTGGTAGCAGGGCAGTTAAATCCTCATAACGCGCCAATGGTCATCGCACAGTTGCAACTGGCGCATAAGCTCGCCATCAGCAAACAAGTCGCTGCAATTGTCACCGCGCCACTGCAAAAATCGGTGATTATGACTGTGTTGCCAGACTTTATGGGGCATACCGAATTTTTTATGCAGCAGTCGGGGCTGGATAAAGTGGTGATGATGCTCGCCAATAGCCTGATGAAAGTGGCTTTAGTCACCACCCATTTGCCCCTGCGTGCGGTCGCCGATGCGATTTCCCACGAAGAAGTGGCAAAAACCGTTGATATTGTCATCCATGATTGTCAGCAAAAATTTGGTCTCACTCACCCAAAAATATTGGTCTGTGGACTCAATCCTCATGCCGGGGAAAGAGGCTATCTAGGCAGAGAAGAAATTGACATCATCAATCCGGTGTTACAGCACTATCGCGATCAAGGTATTGATATTAGTTTGGCGATGCCAGCCGATACCTTGTTTACCCAAAAGCATATCGCCACTGCCGATGCCATTATCGCCATGTATCACGATCAGGGACTTGCGCCGCTCAAATCACATGGGTTTGGCGAAACCGTGAATATCACTTTAGGGTTGCCTTATATTCGCACCTCAGTCGATCATGGCACAGCACTGGATTTGGCAGGGACAGGCAAAGCGAGTGCCGATAGTCTGTATCGTGCGATTGACTATGCCAATAACATGGCGACCGCGATTGCCCACTAATCATCCTCACCGATAATTATCCTCACCGATAATTAGGCTCACAAAAAAAGCCAATCGTCATGGATTGGCTTTTTTATTGCGATATTTTAAATAGATTTTTAACTATTTTAAGCAGCTATTTAATTATTTTAAATAACTGGCAGGGTTCACTGGCGTACCCCGATATCGGATTTGGAACTCTACGGCAGGTTGATTCAAATTATTGTCCGTCCCAACGGTACCGATAGTTTGACCCGCTTGTACCGTTTGGCGCTCTTGTACAGCAAAACTTCCCAAATGCGCGTAGGCACTAATGTAGTCGCTGTTGTGCTGAATCAGTATCAATTTGCCATATTCTGGCAAATCACTACCGACATACAGCACCGTACCTGGCTGGCTGGCGACAACATTTGCCCCTGCTTGTCCGCCAAACCACATACCTAACGTACCTGTTTGCTGGTTAAACGGCCGCAATAGATTGCCATTCGTAGGACGTAACCAACCTTGTGACAAGCTGCTGGTTGGCACGATGACTTGGTTTGGCATCGGTAACGGGGTTGATAAGTTATTGGCTTGTCTAGGTGGGTAATAAGTCGGGTTAGACGGGCGGGATGATTGATTGACCGTCACAGGGCGAATGGTCGTTGGGCGATAAGAAGTGGGACTACTTGCTGAGGTTAAAATCAAGCGTTGCCCTGGATAAATGGTATAGTTGCTATCGAGCCCATTGAGCGCGCCAACCCGACGATAATCTAGTCCATAAGTGGTGGCGATTTTGCTTAAAGTATCGCCGTTTCTAACTATATAATAGTTGGGGACACCCCGTACATACACAGGGCGCTTATCCACGGTCGCGATCTTCTGTGAAGCACAAGCGGTCATCAACACCGCCGTACAGGCTATCGCACTGAGTTTTACCAGTTTGGGCGTGCAGAGTGTTTTATAAGTGGCAAACATAACAGTCATTCCTAGCAAGTGATACAAAAAAAATTACAACAAGTCAGGGTATAGTAACTAACTTTTAACCACTTACAAAGTAACTGGAGTTAACAACAACGTTTCTTTGCCAAACGATAACAAACAGCAACATTTTGTACTCAAATGAAAAAATGCCGTAAAGCCCCTTATTTATCCATTGCTTGCCATCCATCCGTTGCCTAGCATTCCTAAAAATTTGTACGGACTATTTAACTTAATAGGGCGATTAAATAGGCTGATTGAACAGGGCAATAGGGTGTTATTCATGGGTCATAATTGGCTTGGCAGGGCTGTATTTTTTTAGTTTTAAAAATAGCCAAATGCCTATGACCAAATTTATCACCCCGACAATCGCAAATAGCATCGGCAGGCTCACGTTAAATAGCGTCAAACAAACAATCGAAAAAATCGCCGAACCCACCATAAATACCGCATTTAAAATATTGTTGGCACCGATAATGCGAGCACGGCTTGTTTCAGGTGAATAAGCTTGCATATAAGCGTATAAAGGTACAATATAAATACCGCCTGAGAAACCCAATAAAAACAAATCGACAAACACACGAATAGCACCTTGCGTGGCAAAAATCATACCGATACTATAGTGCGCGCTGTTGGCGAGGGGCGGCAAATGCATCGCTGAAAGCGTGAAGTATAAGTCAATCGCAAAAATCGTCAATCCTGCAATCCCAAAGGGCAACAGCTTTAAACTCACTTGGTTTTTAGTCAACGTTTTACATAACAGTGAGCCGAGCGCCGTACCGACAGAAAACAGCGTCAATAAAAATATCACGACGCTTTCATCGCCTAGCAAAATAGACTTGCTAAATTCAGGTACTTGGGTCAAAAACGTGGCACCATAAAACCAAAACCAACTATTACCCAAAATGGTAAACCACATAATCGGTAAGCGATATAAATTGGCAATGGTTTGCCAGCTAGTACGAAAGATATTCCAGTCGATGGTCAAATCAGGCTGTGGCGCAGTCATGACGGGAATAAACCGAGAAGCCAAGTAGCCCATAATCGCCACAAAAACCGTCACCCCAGATATCCAAAACAGCGGACTGTCTAATTTCATCAATACGCCAGCCAGCATCATCCCTGTCAAAATAGCCAGTGACGTGCCCATTTGGAACAGCCCATTGGCTCCTACCAACTCATCGGTAGTCATGGCTTGGGGTAGATAAGCATATTTGATAGGACCAAAAAACGTCGAATGGGTGCCCATCAAAAATAACGCCACAAATAATAGCGGATAAATCTCAAACACAAACCCAAATGCGGCAACTACCATGATGACGATTTCAAGGATTTTAATCAGCCTTGTCAGCCAAGATTTTTCATATTTATCAGCAATTTGACCCGCCAAGGCGGAAAACAAAAAAAACGGCAATACAAATAGCATCGCCGCCAGATTGTTGAGCAAACTGACACGCATCCCCAATTTTGCCGCTGCCATAAAGGTCAGTACTAGAATCAAACCTTGCTTAAATACATTGTCATTAAATGCCCCTAAAAACTGGGTAGCAAACATGGCGCTAAAGCGTTTGTATTTAAAAAGCGCAAATTGGGTACTCATGAGCAATCCTAGAAATGTCTGATGATGACTATCTTAACAAATATTTTACAAAGGGTTGCGAAAATGTTTGGTTAGTAAAATGTTTATGCTAAAATCGCCTAGTGCTCGCTCAAGGATTTGATTTTTATCATGAAACCAATAAATTTGCTACCCTATCGTCCGTCAACCGCATTGGCCGATAACCCGTTTGGTTTTTTTCATGCCATTTCTCTACTATCGTCAAATCCTTATCAAAGCCCGACCCAATCTAGCGTATCAAATCATTCGCTGTTTCGCTTGACACCCATACGTTTGGCCATTGCTTTGGTTGGTATGGGTGTGGTGCCTGCTTGGGGGGCACAAACGCCAACAATAACAATGCCAGCTACTGTTAGTAGTTCAGCTAATAGCTCAGCAACGAATAGCACGCTAACCACGAACAGCGCAGCGCACACGACCGCCAATGACAGCAAGGGCACCACGGCAACGCAAAATACCACGCCTGCGGCAACTGGGCAAGATAGTATCACTACCGATGCCAACACCGCCCAGCCTTATCTGTATCAACTCAATCAGCAGCGCGTTGAAGATAAAATTGGTCAACAACTCGATAATCAGACCTTGGCAGACTTTAATAATTTTAACCAACCTGTGGCGACGTTGAAACAAAACCAACCTAGTGTCGGCTACAGTAAAGCATTAGACCAAGCCACGCCGCAGTCGGTTGCCAATCAAATCAACAATAGCAAGCCTGCACCCGTAAATACGCAATCCCAAGCGCAAGTCACTGAGCAGCTGACCGCCGAAAAACAGAATTTCGACGCGATTAATCAAAAGGTAAGCGAGCAAACCAATTTATCTAATCAAAATATCGCTAACCAAAATGTTGCTAATCAGAATGTTAGTAATCAAGGCGTCGCCAATGATGCCAGCAATATCAAATCCACCGACACCATCAATCCCAATGATTACTTGCCCGCCTATCAACAGCAAACAACGGCATTGACCACCCCACAAGCCAACTCAACCGTGACAGCAGAGCCGCAAGGCATCGTGGCGCGTTTGAAAAACAAAATCATTGGTCGCGGGGAAGGGCTCAACTATATTGATATCAGCTTTGCCAATGCAGATGCCAAACTCGAGCCTGCGCGTAATATCAAAGCGGCGTTGGAAAAAGTGACCGTCGAATCGGTGTCGGATTTTAATGCCAGTGTGAACAAATTACGCCAAATTGCCAAAGATGCGGCAGAGGCGGTGGGTTTTTATGACACTAAAATCGCCTTTAAGCATTTGGGCAAAGACAATATCCAAGTCAGCTTAGAGGTTGGCAAACCCGTCATCGTGCAAAATCGCATCATTGATATCCGTGGTGAAGGTGGGGAAGGCGATAACGCGCTGCCGGTGTATCCTGTGATTGAAAAAGAAATCCCGCCCAAAGAAGGGGATGTGTTCAGTCATGGTATCTATAAAGCCACAAAGGCCACGATTGAAGGCGTCGCGCAAACCAATGGTTACTTTGATGCCAAATGGCTCAATAGTTCGGTGGATATTATTTTGCCGGACAATACTGCCGATGTTGACCTAATTTATGACACAAAAACTCGCTATCACTTTGATGATGTGAAGATATATAGCATTGATAAGCAAGGCAATTTGACCGATGACCCAGATAAGCTGCCTTTAAAGCCAAAGCTGCTCAAAGCATTAATGACGTACCAAAAAGGCGATGCCTACTATCAACCCTTTGTCACCGAATTTACCAACAATTTGACTGCCACCCGTTATTTTAATGGGGTGGATGTGGATGTCATCATGCCATCAGACGAAGCAGCAAGTGATATTGCATTTGAACAATCGGGCTCGGCGACGCTCAGCGATGCCAACAGCAGCAATACCACAGCCGACAATACCGCTGACACTTCTGATACAGCCGCCGGTATTTCACCCGCCAATTCAACCGATCAAAGTCTCGCATCTCAAAGCAATTCAACTCAAAGCAACTCAGCTCAAAGTCAGTCATCCGAACTTCAATCCGCAGGTACTGTCGATAGCACGACGCAAAAAACCGTCAATCAGGTGCAAGACCCCAATGACATCGCGCCGATTCAATTTGAAGTCGATGACTCGACCGAACAACGTCTCAATGCCATCAGCCGAAAAGCCAAAAATTTATTGGCCGCACCCGAAGATATGGAATTATCACCCGAGGCTGAAAATAAAAGTAAAAATCCGCTGGTGGTCATTGCCAATGCGGTCAGTAAAACGGCAAAAAAACTGGATAAAGACAAAGACTTACCCATCAAACCACGAGAAGACCAAGTCATACCAAAGCTCACGCCACAACAAGTGTATGAAACAAAGCAAATCCCAACCTATGTGGTACTCAATGCCACCAAGCCGCATGAGGCACAGGTGGGTTTGGGTTATGAAACGGACGTAGGCGTGCGCTTGACTGGTAAATATCAAAACAACTTGGTTAACCGAAGTGGTCTGCAGACTGGGGCATCAGTAGCATTATCCAAAGTCGATCAAGCGGTGGAATTTACTGCCAGTTTACCCTATAAGCATCCCCTCAACGATAAACTAACAGGCACAGTCGGCTATCAACACAAAGAAGTTGATGACCTAGTCAACACCTTTGAGGCGGACACGGTCTATGCCAGTATTGCCCGCAATATTTATCATGATAGTGGTTGGAATCGCACCTATTCGCTGCGCTACCGCGGCGATAAACTCACAGTCGATCCTGAAAAATATAGCACCGATAGCTTGCCTTATCCTTTTAACAACTACGCATCGGATTATACCCAACAAGCCTTGTTAGCGGGTTATGCAATTAATAAAACGGTAGCAGACAATATGCTGACGCCAATGTGGGGTTATAGCCAACGTTATTCGCTTGAAGTCGGTGCTAAAGGGGCACTGAGTGACACCAATATGGCCATTCTACGTGCGGGTGGTACTGGGATGTATACTTTTGGCAAAGATAACAAACAACAAGTGATTGGGCGACTGGATTTGGGTTATCTATATAGCGGTGATTTTTATGATGTGCCTTATCGTTCACGCTTTTTTGCAGGCGGTGATTCTAGTATCCGCGGCTACAACACCGATAGTTTAGGACCGACCTATGGCGGCGAAAATTTCTTAGTCGGCGGTGATGCCTTAGCGGTAGGGTCGGCAGAGTATAACTATGAGTTTAGACCGAGCTTTCGTGGCGCTGTGTTTACTGACTTTGGTAATGCGTATGATACAACTGGCGAATATGATAACGCAACGGCGGTCAGTATCGGTACAGGTATCCGCTGGCAATCACCGATAGGCTTGGTACGGCTCGATGTGGCAAAAGGTCTGACAGGGGATAACAACGATGTCCGTTTACACTTCTTTATCGGCTCACCGTTATAATAATTTGGCTAAAAATCACGGCATTATTTTATGCAAGGTTTTTAGTTAAGATTTTTGGATAAAACTTTGCTAGTATGTGAGGTTTATCCAATATACAGCGCATACAACCTGTGTTTTTGTAGTTAGCCAACGATTGATTTGCGATATTAATGAAAGACGATAATAACAACGACTCATTGCCCGAAGATGGCACCAAGCCTGACGATAAATCGTTGGTAGATAATGACCTAGACGCTAAAATAGACACTGAAAATCTAAAAACTAAAAGTCCAGACGGTGAAGATTTAGACCCTGCAAAAAAAGAGGCGGGTTGGCTTCGGCACTGGTATCGACAGGGTCTTGTCACCAAAATCGTGATGGTGTTAGCCGTTATTTTGATAGCAGTTTTATTAGGGGCTTATTATGCCGTCGGCACCCCGTGGGGTACACGGTTACTTATCAATGCCATCGTTCAAGAAACAGGTATCAGCCTAAAATATGGCAAAGGCAATCTTCGCGATGGCATTTGGGTTTACGATCTTAAAATTCCTGATAAACCGCCAAAAAATTATGTTGAAGTCACCGTCGATAAAGCCTATGTCAAAATTGGCTGGCGCGCCCTCATCCATAAACAAGTGCATTTGCGTGAAGCCAACATCAATCGCATGGTCATCACCTACAAAAAACCACCTTCCAATAAACCCTTTGATTACCCACGCATTGCGCTGCCTGTTAACTTAACCTTAGATGACGTACAAGCGAATTTAGTGCGTTATCAGCAAGTGACCCGCGACCCTATTGATTTTAAACAAGCGCATATCCAAAAGTTTACTTGGTATGATACCCAAATCACGGTTGACGAAGGCAAGTTGGCGTATAACAATTTATTAAGCGTCGATAAAGTCAAAGGCAAAATTGACCTGCAGCATGATTATCCGCTGGATGTGACAGGACTGGTCATCGTCAATTCATTGTCAAAAGTGTATGTCGATGCGCTTGATACCCATGCCACAGGCAGTTTGAAATTTTTGACCGCGGATATAAAGAGTAAATACAATAAATCGGATGTTACTGGGCATTTAACGGCGCAGCCGATGGACAAAAACGCGCCATTTAATGCCAAACTTGAATGGAAAGATGTGTTATTGCCCTATGCCACCAGTCAAAACATCCATCTAAAAAATGGCTTAGCGACCGCTACAGGGGTGTCCGATAATATTCAGCTGCGTATCAATGCTGATTTGACTGCCAAAGATATCCCCGATGGCCATTATCAAGGTCGCGGCGTGATTGCCAATCAAAAACTCAGTATCGAATATCTCACGGCTAAAGTCGCGCAAGGGACATTGACGAGTCAAGGCACGATTGATTGGCATGACCGCACCCGTATTGCCCTCATGAATACGGGGAATGGCTTTAAGATTCGTCAGTTGTTGTCAAAAGACATCGCCCCCTATGCGCCAGAGACCTTAACAGGCAAATTAGGCATCGTCTATGATGTGGCAACCGATAAATTGCCGATGCAAGTACGGGCAAATCTGCGCCAAGATGACGGTGAAATTATCAATGCCGATATCCGACAAGCCAAAGGCAACCATAAACCTTATACTATCGATGCCAATTGGCAACGGCTGATACGTCACAATTTACCGAGCATTGGCGAGCTTAACAGTCCCAATGGCAAAGCGCAGGTGATTTTTCAGCCGGCAGACGGCAAGCGACCCAGCAGTGTACAAGCGCAAGTCAATGCCAATATACTAAAGCTCAATCAAGCCCCAAGCGGTAATTACCAAGTCGATGTCAATAAAACAGGTCAGCTGGTTGACATCACTCAATTGGTGTATCAAGGCGTGGCAGGTAATTTGGCAGGCAATGGTAAAATCAAACTAGCGAGCGGCAATCAGCCGTTAGCTTGGCAAATCAATGCCAAAACCAATCATTTAAATGCCCACAGCATTTTAAATAGCATCCCGCTGCAAGACTTGACAGGCAATGTGGTTGCCAGCGGTACCCTGCAACAGCTCCGCCAAGCCAATCGAGCAGTTGTGACCCGTCATGATGTCACTATCAACCAAATTGACATGACAGGGGATTTATTGGGCGCCAACAATAGCAAAAAACACTTAGCATTAAAAGGCGCAGGCAAAGTACGTGCCGATCTACTGGGCAATAAGTTATCTTATATCGCCGCCAAATTTGATGGTAGCCTCAACGCGCCAAACGTACCCGCAGGCGTGTTTAAATTTGATATTGCAGGTACGCCACAACAGCTCAAAATTAATCAATTTAGTCATCAAGGTAAAGAAGGCTACATCAACGCCAACGGTAGCTTTGATATGACCAATGGTATCGGCTGGCATATCAGTGCTGACATGAAAAATTTTGATGCCAGCTATTTTGTGCCAAGTCTGCCAAGCCAAATCACCGGCACCATCAATACCGATGGCTACTGGCGGGCAGGCGCTCAGTATATTCATATCGCCAATATGAACCTCAAAGGCAGACTAAAAAATCAACCTTTGATGGCAACGGGTCAATTGACCGCAAAACTGAATTTGCCAAAAGACCTGAGTAGTCTGCGCCAAGTCATTGAAAATAGCGCCAATAATCAAAAATACGGACAAATCCGCCGTCTTGTTGAAAGTCTGCAAGCCAATAATCTATTGGTACAATGGGGCAGCAATCGCATCACCGCCAATGGCAACCAAAATCAACTAGTGACCAGTGTCGATATCAGCACACTCAATCAGCTCATGCCGCAGCTAAAAGGTATCGTTAAAGGCGGTATTGTCTTAACCCAAGGTAACAACCAAGCCCTGCCTAACATCTATGTGGATTTAGTCGGGCGTAACATTTCACTGCCAAACTTTGTGGTACTCGATGCCAAAGTCACCGGTAAATTGGTCAATCTTGCCAAATCACCCAGTCAGTTGCAATTGACTGCAACGGGTATCAACATCGCCAATCAACCGCTGCGCTCTGTGCAATTGTATTTTAACGGTACCCAAGACAATCACACCTTGGATGTCAAAGCAGATAGTACCAAAGGACAAGTGCAAGCGACGCTCAAAGGTCGTATCGATCTTGCCAAAAAACAGTGGTCGGGTCTGCTTGGTAATGGACAAATTGGTACCAAATATGCCAAGTTGCAACAGCTACAGCCCGCCCAAATGCTATTTGGCTGGCAAAACCTAAATGTACAAATGGCGGCACACTGCTGGCAAATGGTGGGTCAAAACGGCAGTCTGTGTCTAAAAAACAACCTCGTGGTCAGTAATGAGCAAGGCAATGTCGATGTCAGCGTGCAACAAATTGATAGCCAAATTTTCTCTGTGGTGATGCCGCGTGATATCGCTTGGTCAGGAAAACTCAACGGCACCGCACTCGTTCATTGGCAGAAGAACCAACGACCCAGTATCAATGCCAGCTTCTTTACCGATAACGGGGTATTTGGTACTGCCCCACAAACCCCTGAAGAAAATCCAACGACCATTGCCTATGAGCGTATCAGTGTCATTGCGCGTTCAACCGCAGAAGGGCTAAAACTTCGTGCAGATATCAAAACAGCCAATGGCGCGGGCAATGGTTATTTGGACGCCACCGTCAATCCCTACATACAGTCAAAACCGATTTCAGGCACTGTTGTTTTTCAAGATATTGACTTGGCGGTATTTAAACCTTTCTTCCCATCGTTTGAACGCTTGACCGGTAACGGTCTTGTGGCAGGTAAAATCAGTGGTTCATTAATGCAGCCCAAATTTGTGGGCGATATTGAGCTACAAGATGCCGGTCTTAGCATCACAGGCGTGCCGATGCGCTTTGATAAGATTAATGTGTTATCGCACGTGGCAGGCAATCAAGCCTCTATTGATGGGTCTTTTGCCAGTGCAGGCGATGGTCAAGGCACCATTACCGGTACAGTTGACTGGACACGTGAGCTGCAAGCCAAGCTGAAGTTGCAAGGTAAAGCGCTGCAAGTGAGTCAGCCCCCTGCGATTTCTGCCATTATTAATCCAATTTTTGATGTGATTGTCAAACCTAGCCAGCGCTACGTGAATATCGTCGGCGTGATTGATGTGCCTCGCGCCACCATTCGCCCCCCTGAGGCCACAGGCAATGTGGTGAGCAAATCCCCAGATGTTAACGTGATTGATAGACGCTTGATGGGTCAGATTGATGACGTACTAAAAGTCACCCAACCTTGGAATATCAACGCGGATGTGGGTGTCGATCTCGGCGAGCGCATAAGTTTCCAAGGTTTTGGGGCACGCTTACCATTGGCGGGTGCACTGCATATTACCCAGCGCGGTCAAGGCACCATGAAAGCAGAAGGCGTGGTGCAAGTATCACGCCGCTCAAAAGTCGAAGTATTTGGGCAAAGCTTGACTCTAAACTTTGCGCAAGTTCGGTTCAATGGTGAAGTGATGAAACCACTGCTAAACGTAGAGGCAGTAAAAGACGTGCAAGGCGTACAAGTGGGTGTCAAAGTCAAAGGCAGCACCAGTGCGCCAAATATTACCGTGTTTAATAATGGCGGACTCAGTGAACAGCAGGCGATGAATGCGTGGGTGACAGGTAGTCTAAATAACAATTCAGGTCAAAATACCAACGAACAAGACTTTAGAAACCGCGTCGACAATACCATTGCCGCAGCAGGGTTAAGTTATGGCTTAAGCGGGACGCGCCAATTTACCAACCAAATTGGTCGGGCGTTTGGGTTGCAGCGTTTAACGTTAGATGCCAATGGCTCGGGCAATGACACCTTGGTCAGTCTAACGGGGTATATCACCCCAGACTTGTTTATACGTTATGGGGTAGGCGTGTTCACCTCGCAGCCTGAGCTCAGTATGCGTTATCAATTAACAAGACGCTTATACATTGAGGCTAAATCTGCCATCAATAACTCTGTCGATTTGATTTATAACTGGCGCTATTAATGGGTTAATAAATAGTAATAAAAAAGGCTGATTTGATGCTCAGCCTTTTTTTGGTTTCACTGTCTGTTGGTTTCACTGTTTTTTAGCTTAAGTTTTGGTTAAGGATACCAATTACGGACGCCATAAAACAGCACTTGCGCCTGTTTGATACAGCGATTGAGATACTCTTGTTTACCTTGTATCTCTGTGGGGTCAAATTTGAGCCATTGATACACCCAAGAAAAATACATATTCACGCCCATATCCGCAATCAGCAGGCGCACTTCTTGATTTAAATGTCCAAAGGCAGGCTGCATGGCCAAATCATCGGTCATGATTTGCGCAAACAAGCTGATTTGCTCATCGAGTGCATTTTGCACAGCTTGGTTACCACCATAGCGCTCAGAGACAATAAAGTGCCAGTGCAATGACGCGTGCTCCACACTTTCCAAAAAGAAACGCACGCTTGAGGCAATTTGCCCTTCATGCGTTCGGGTACGACCCAGCTGCAAATGATCGCGCAGATTTTGCAGCGTGTGACCGAGTTCTTCATTGACTAAGCAGGTGCCAAGCTCATCGATATCCTGAAAATGGCGATAAAAAGCCGTTGGCACTACGCCCACTTCGCGGCTAATCTGGCGAAGTGAAATCGACGAAAACGCATGCCCTGACCTCGATAACTGAAGCACCGATTGAAAAAAGGCTTGACGGGTTTGGCGTTTTTGCAAGTCACGGCTAGTCATTAGGTATCCAATCAGCGGGTTAAATAAGGAAAAATATTCTAAGCCGAAAACGCCAAATATACAATCGTTGACGATTGACGATTGACGATTGATGATTGAAGCTCAGCGATGAGGTTTAAATATTCACCGACCAATTGCCCTTTAACGCTTGCGCGAGCCGATAGGCTTCATGATCATTCATGCCAGTCAGCATGTCTAAAATACACAAGATATTTTGATAAACATCATCCCCTAATTGCCGACTAACATTGCTTAAATGGGCATTTAATAGATTAAGCAGGCGTAATTGCTCAAACTGAGAAATACTGTCTGTGGAATCACCCGTCAACGCCAGCGGCATAAACGCATCAAGTAGCGTATGTAAACAGCGGTTTGACATGATTTCAACGCGTACTTTGCTTGGATGTTGAAAAATACGGGTATTGGCTAGGCTTTTGGCTTCACTGATACTACTGCGTACGTTATTGGGGCAGTAGTCAAATAAGCTGCCCGTCAGCTCACCTGCCAATAAGGCGGCTTGGTTGGCAACAAAGGCATCAGTGACTTTGTCTACCAATCGCCGCATTGCTCGCCCCCGTAGGGCGGCTAATTTTTGGGTGATAGGCGCATTGGTCATGACTTCAGGCGGTACGCCAAGCCGTTTACCGACGAGTTTGAGCAGCAGGGGCTCAACTTCATGATACGCTAACATACCCAGTAAAATCCCATCTTCCAAATCAATCAGTGCATAACAAATATCATCGGCGGCTTCTAGCAAATAAGCCAATGGATGCCGCGCATAACCCCTTTGGGTTTTGGGTAATTGCAGCTGCTCTGCCAAATCATGCAAAAACGGCGCTTCACTTTCAAAACAGCCAAATTTCTTGAGCGTCAGCGGCGAGGGCAGTGAGTCACTGTCACTGACTGAATTGATAGGTGTAGAAAGATAAGGGTATTTCATAAAAGCGCCCAGTGTTGCCGCTGTCAAGCGCATGCCACCTGCATCAGGATGATGCTCGTTACGGGTCAGCAGTCGAAAGCCTTGCGCATTGCCTTCATACGCTAATAAATCTATTTGCTGGCGTGGGGTAAGCCGCCTTAGATACTGGCGCTGCGCAGGCTGAAAAAACCAATCTCGAATCGCCTGCTCACCTGCATGCCCAAATGGGGGATTACCGATGTCATGTGCCAAACAAGCTGCCTGCACAATGACTCCCATGTCCGAAATCGTAAAGCCGCTTGGCAAGTCATTACCGAGTTTCTCCGCGCTCATCATCCCTAGCGAGCGACCAATACAAGACACTTCAAGCGAATGGGTTAAGCGGGTATGAATACCCATCTCATGGGTTAACGGATGCACTTGGGTTTTTTGATTCAATTGGCGAAAAGATTGCGAAAAAACCAGCCTGTCATAGTCCTTATGAAATGCCGTCCTTGACGTCTTGGATTGGGTAAACTGATTGCTATGATAGATAGGTTTGGCAGATAACAGCGCTTGCCATTGCTTGTGTGTATTTTTTTTCATTATTATTTTCAGTCTTACAGAAAAATGGGGTGAATGGGATTAACTAACTAGCTAATTGATTCTAGCTAGATAATTGATTATTAACCAGTTTGGATGAATATTTTTTCAAAAGTTTGATGACACTATACCATTTATCGCAAAAAATGACCAAATAGGAATTTTTCTGATAAAACAATTGTGTAATTTTTTATTATTGTTATAATTTAGTAACAAATACATTGTAGAATGTAATCAATATAAGATAAATGTAATGTTTGATTACCTTTGTACATATGTACATAGCTTTTGTGGCAATACAACCTATAGCTTTAGCCCATGGTTGTTTGCTAAAAAAAGTAACACAATGAAATTTAATCGGTTAAATTTCAAATTTTTTAGGACACAATTTATGATCCATCAAGCTAACAATACGAACGATAAAGATGCCGATGATAGTGTAGAAGTGACGCGCCATCAATCCAAAATCAACATTCATAGTGTTGTGCTGGTGATTATGTTAGCGCTCGTGGTGACATTTTTGATGGTGGTTGGGGTCAGTTATCTGTATGAAGCCAACAACTTAAAAGGACAGTCATCAAAATATTTATGTCCGTCAGCTTCTGCCGTACAAGTGGGTATATGCATTAAAAGCTAATAGTGGGTTTGCTATTAGGCGTGAATGGTTATTATATCTGCCGACTGGGTTAATCCAGTCGGTTTTTTAATGGCTAAGTTCAAGGGCTTTGAATTGAAATGCTTTAAATTAAAGCGCTTTTAGCTGATAAATGCCGGCAAAAATTTGCCCCATTTTTTTATATTTGAGTGGTTCAAGTGATGCGGTAAATGATTCCAACAACTGTGTGTGATCTTGATCGCTTTCGATATACAGTAATGTCTGCGAACGGATTAACTGATGGTTGATTAACCCATGCAAAATTGTATCCCATAACGCTAGTTGATAAGGCGGGTCGATAAACACCACATCAAACGGCTCGGTCTTTGCCAGTTGTGGTAAGGCATGTTGTATCGTAGCTTCCATTGTCACAATTTTTGTATCAGCAATACCTAACAGGGCTTGCGTGGCTTTAATTTGCCTAAATTGCTCATGGTTAGGCTCGATAGAAGTTAACTGCTTGGCACCTCTCGATAAGGCTTCAAAACCGAGCACCCCACTACCCGCACAGCAATCTAGTACCTTGGCATTGACTAAATCATCGGCAAGCCAGTTGAATACTGTCTCTCGGACACGGTCAGGGGTCGGCCGCAACCCATCGGCATCGATAAACGCTACCAAACGCCGACGATACTCGCCGCCGATGATACGGACGTGAGAAACTAGCGGGGATTTGGTCGCTTTATTGGCTCGTTTGCTAATTTTGGACATCATATTTTGGACATCATATTTTGGACATCTACATTACGTTAGTCAGCGCCACCCACTGCAGTGAGTTTGGCGGTATTGGGTTTTGCGATAATAGGTTTACCCGACAAAACTAACGCTGCCCGTTGCAATTTGGCGGCTTGTTTTTCGGCATTGATTTTGACAAGTTCTTCAGGCGACGGTGGCACAATCGGTTTTTTGATTTTATCAATGAGCCAGTAATCCATCATTTTACGCACAATTGGCGCTACCCAGCCACCATGGCGCCCATTTTCTACGATAACGGCAATGGCAATTTGCGGGTTTTCTACCGGGGCAAAACCAACAAACCAGCCATGATCCCAGTGACGCGAGTCAAGCGCGGCTTCGTTATAGCGTTTACCTTGTGCGATAGATTTGACCTGCGCTGTGCCTGTTTTGCCAGCGATGCGATAAGTTGGCGTATAGATATTATGCGCTGTGCCTTTTTTGACCACATCTTCCATGGCTAGGTGCATACGCTGCCAATCATTGGGGTTACCGTTGTATTGAATTTTACCATCGGGCTTTTCAATAGGGGTGACATGTTCGGCACCGGTGGATTTTTTGAGCAGATGGGGGGTTAAATGCTGTCCATCACCGGCTAGCATGGCGATACCGTTGGCAATCTGTAAGGGTGTCGCCAAAAAATACCCTTGCCCGATACTCACAGAAATGGTTTCCCCAGGCAACCAGGCTTTTTTATAGGTTTTCATTTTCCACTCAGTAGAAGGGTAGACCCCGGTTTTTTCTCCCGGCAAATCAATCCCTGTTTTACTACCAAAATTAAAACGCGTCATCCAATCATGAAGCCGGTCAATACCCAGTTGATAAGACAGTTTGTAGTAGTAGGTATCGACAGATTCGACCACGGATTTATGCAAATTGACGTTACCATGACCCGATTTTTTCCAGTCACGAAATTTATGGCTATCGCCAGGCAGACTAAAATAACCCGGATCATAAATACTACTGTCCCATCCCATCATGCCGTAATGAATCCCTGCCAAACCCTCAATCGGTTTGATAGAAGAACCCGGGGGATATTGCCCTTGCAGCGCGCGATTGTACAGTGGCATGTCGGGGTCTTGTTGCAGCGCCTTGTATTCTCTGCTACTAATCCCAGTGATAAAGGGGTTGGGGTCAAAACTTGGGTTACTGACAAAGGCTAAAATCTCGCCAGTGTTGGGGTCAATTGCCACTGCCGCGCCGCGTTTGCCATTTAACAAATCGCTGGTCAATTTTTGCAAGCCATAATCAAGGCTTAGATAAATATCATTGCCGGGAATGGGCGGTTTGGTATCGAGTTTTTTGATGATATCACC
This sequence comes from Moraxella sp. CTOTU47915, assembly GCF_031986685.1. Classification (NCBI taxonomy): domain Bacteria; kingdom Pseudomonadati; phylum Pseudomonadota; class Gammaproteobacteria; order Moraxellales; family Moraxellaceae; genus Moraxella; species Moraxella sp. CTOTU47915. The sequence continues at coordinate 68,902 of NZ_DAMAAE010000004.1, read as the reverse complement.
ATAGGCATTTGTTTCAATTGATTGATAACCGGGTTTGCCCAGTAGCAGCGACTCGTAATATTTTTCAATCCCTGTTTTACCTATCAAATCGGTGCCTGCATACAGCTTTTTATCCAGCTTTTTACTATCATTGTCGCTGATACGCCCAACATAGCCAATCACATGGGCAAATAAATCGCTGTAGGGATAGGTGCGCGTAAGTTTACTTTGAATTGTCACGCCTTTAAAAAACGGTTTACGTTCACTAAACTGGGCAACTTGCTGCTCAGTAAGTCCGATTTTAATGGTAACAGGTTCATTTTTACTTTTTTTAAGGGCTTTTGAAGCTTCACTGATTTCTTCAGGTGTCAACTGAAAAATCGGGGTGAGTAGTGCCAAGGTATTGTCAGGATTGTCAATTTCATCAGGACTGATAACAGCGGTAAAAACAGGCTGGTTATCCGCCAAAATCACGCCGTTACGGTCATAAATATAGCCGCGACTGGGCGGCGCAGAAACCAGCTTGATACGATTATTGTCAGACTGGGTGACGTACTGGTCGTGGGTATAAATTTGTAGATAAGCATAGCGTACAATCAAGCCAACCAAGCCCAAAAACACAAACACCGATGCCAAAATTACCCGGCGGCGAAAGATGAGATTTTCACGTTGCATATCTGAAGAATGGGGTGATTTCATAAGCGGGTAACAGCAATTAGAACGGTTTTAAAAAGGGTCGCGGTGCGATGAATGTTTAGCTTAATGCAAATATAGGGATATCACCCAGCTACTAAGCTCCTATATGGGTGGCTTAAATCTGATGGCTTAAGTCAAAATTTAAGAGCGATATACTAGCATAAAATGTGGTAAATAAGCATGCCCAAATCCTGTCAAAATCGCAAATAACTAACGGCTGCTGTCAAAACAAGTGTATCAAATTATGATAGCACCATTGACGGCAATATGGATAATAACATAGGGACGCAAAAGGGCTAAAAATACAACTTCTTCAGGTAAAATGTATCTTTCTGTGCTAAAATCTAGCGGTTTGAACGCACCCATATTCACGCACCCATACTACAGACGTTGTCAAGCAAACCTTGTAATGTCATCTCGGTTTTATGGTCCTTTGATTTTAGCTTTTTCACTATGTGAGCTTTTTTGATATGTTTGCAGAAATTTGGCACAAGCTTGCAACCCATCCGCAATTTTTCGCCATGCTGACCATTCCATTTGTGACAGCAGTCGTGACTTGGGCGCATGTATGGATGGCGCTCAAGATGTTATTTTATCCCATTCATTTTTGGGGGATTAAGATTCAAGGATTCCCAGGCGGCGGTATCGGCTGGCAGGGCATTGTGCCACGCAAAGCGGGTAAAATATCCGGGATTATCGTTGACCAAACTTTATCCAAGCTTGGCTCGCTCGATGAGTTTTTCCAAGCTATGCACCCTGAAGAAGTGGCAGATTTTATCAGCCAAACCATGAACCAAAACTTGGATTTGCTGATTGATGAAATCATGAATGAGCGCTCGGCAACGCTGTGGGCGAATCTGCCTTTTGCTGTCAAACGCCGTATCTATGCCTATGGACACGAGCAATTGCCAGCTATCATGAAAAATCTGGTGCTCGACTTGACCTACAATGTCGAAAACTTGGTCGATATGCGCGAGATGATTGTCAACAAGATGGAAAGCGACCGTGCGCTGATGGTGCGTATGTTTTTGAAAGTAGGTCAAAAAGAGATTAATTTTATTTGGCATATCAGTGCGCTGATTGGGTTTGTATTTGGTATTTTGCAGATGGCGATTTTTTGGTTTGTGCCGCAGCATTGGACGGTGCCGTTTTTTGCCGCGATTTGGGGGCTGTTGACCAACTGGATTGCCATCTGGATGGTGTTTAATCCAATTGAGCCGCATTATTATCGCTATCCCAAATTTTTTAGTTTTAGCAAATCGCTGCCGTTTATCCGCTTTGAAAAACCGCATATGGGACAATTTAACTGGCAAGGTGGTTTTATGAAACGCCAGCCTGAGGTCTCTGAGGTGTTTGCTGAGATTGTGGTCAAAGATTTGGTCACGCTCAAAAACATCATGTATGAAATGATGTATGGCAGCCGTGCGATGCAAACGCGTGAGCTGATTAAAAAGCACCTAAACCCAATGTTGGAATCACAGGTGATTCAAACGAGCTTGAAATTTGGTTTGGGTCGTAAAGAGTTTGGTCAGCTCAGACACGTGATTATTGATAAGTCAATTGCAGCGACCATGGTGCCGATGAGTAATCCTGAGCTTAACCTTAGCCGCGCAGAAAAAATCTTTGGGCTGTTTCGAGACCGCATTCGCGCATTGACGCCCAATGAATTTCAAAATCTGTTGCGTCCTGCCTTTCGTGAAGATGAATTAACACTGATTATTTTGGGCGGTGTGACAGGGTTTTTGGCGGGCTGGATACATTTGATATTAGTGTTTTATTAGTTTGACCCATTTTTTTGGTGAAAATTCTACAGTGTGATAACCACTACAGCGATAGGAGCAGTGGGTATGTTAATTACTGAATTGGGCTATTTTGCGCTTATTTCAGCCTTGGTGATTGCCATTTTACAGGTTATTTTGCCAGCAGTGGGGGTGTTCAAACACCAACCTGCTTGGCAACGACTGGCGGGAAGTCTTGCCATTGCTCAGTTTTTGGCAACCGGTACGTCATTTTTGTGCCTGATGTATGGGTTTTATGCCAATGATTTTACGTTGATTTATGTCGCCAATCAGTCAAATTCTTTGCTGCCTTGGTACTATCGCCTATCCGCCACGTGGGGCGGGCATGAAGGCTCACTGTTATTGTGGGTCACCATTTTGGCGACTTGGGGCGCGGCGGTGGCCGTTTTTAGTCGAAGCTTGCCGCTTGCCATGCGCGCACGCGTGTTGGTGATTATAGCCTTTGTGCAAATGATGATGCTAAGCATGGTGATTTTTGTGTCGTCACCTTTTAATCGCAGTCTACCCAGCATCCCAGTGGATGGCAAAGATTTGAATCCACTACTGCAAGACCCTGGATTAATTTTTCATCCACCGATGCTATATATGGGCTATGTGGGCGCGGTGGTACCGTTTGCTTTTGCCATGGCAGCATTATGGGCAGGTCGGTTAGATGCGGTGTGGACGCGTTGGTCGCGTCCTTGGACACTAGCGGCTTGGTGTTGTTTGACCTTAGGGATCGTGTTTGGCTCAATGTGGGCATACAACGAGCTTGGCTGGGGCGGCTGGTGGTTCTGGGACCCTGTGGAAAACGCGTCCTTTATGCCTTGGCTCGGTGGGGTGGCATTATTACACTCATTGGCAGTTACCGAAAAGCGCGGCGTATTCAAAGCTTGGACGATTATGTTGGCGATTTTCACTTTTGCCTTGAGTTTATTGGGTACGTTTTTGGTACGTTCGGGGGTCATTACCTCGGTTCATTCATTTGCCGCAGACCCCACCCGCGGTCTGTTTATCCTAGTGATTTTGGGCGTGGTAATCGGTGGCGGTCTGGCGATGTTTGCGTGGCGCGGTTGGCGTTTGACCCAAGAAAGCCATTATCAGCTCAAATCTCGTGAGACATTATTGGTCATCAACAACATTATTATATTAGTCGCAACCATCGTGGTGGTCATTGGCACACTTTATCCAATGCTGGCCGATGCGTTAAAACTGGGTCAAGTATCGGTGGGCGCGCCTTATTTTAATGCGTTATTTGTGCCGTTAACTTGGTTATTGTTGTTGTTTTTAGCCATTGGACCGGTCAGCCGTTGGAAAAAAAACACTCGTCCATTGTTGGGTATAGGCTTGGCGATTTTAGCCAGCTGTTTTGTGTTAGCCGGGGTTTTAAGCTATTTCTTGGTGAGTGGCATCAATATCAACATCTTTATGTCAGCGGCACTGTGTCTATGGGTGTTGGTATGGATGGTGATTGATATCAAAGACAAAACCCGTAACGCGCGCTCGCTGGGCGCTGGGCTGAAACGTCTGCACATGGGCTATTGGGGAATGCAGCTAGCGCATTTGGGTATTTTACTATCCGTGATGGGCATTGCCATTACCACAAGCCTAAGTATCGAAAAAGACATTGCCATGCAAAAAAACCAATCGGTTGAAGTACAGGGCTACCAGTTCACGATGGATGAGCTAAAAAAAATTCGCGGCGCCAACTTTGATGCCACCCAAGCGGTGGTCAGTGTTCGTAAAAATAACCAAATAGTCGCCACCCTTTATCCAGAAAAACGCCATTATGTGGTCAGTCAAATGCCCATGACCGAAGCTTCTATCCAGTACAACCCATTAAGAGATATCTATATGGCAATGGGAGAGCCTATTTTGGACGCCAATCAAAGTGAAGCCAATGCCACTAAATGGGCGGTGCGTATCTATATCAAACCTGGCGTACGCTGGGTGTGGTGGGGTGGTTTTGTGCTGGCGCTCGGTGCGATTTTAAGTATGTTTGATAAACGCTATCGTAAACTGCCTAGACTTGCTGATATGAGTGATGACAAGTCGGGGAATTTGGCAGCGATTAACACCCCAGCGGCAATCGCCCCCGTGTTAGTAAAAAATGACAGTGAGTTAGGTGAGGAGAGTGCTCATGGCAATGCGTAAAAGACAACTTTGGTTTTTGATTCCTTTGGTGCTTTTTTTGATTATCATTGCGCTGTTTTATACGCGGTTGGGCAAAGATACCACGGTAGTGACCAACACCTCGCTCAATCGCGCTTTGCCAAGTTTTAGCTTACCGTCTTTGGGTAACCCATCACAAATGATTACCCAAGCACAGCTACCCAAACAGCCATTTCTACTCAATATATGGGCATCTTGGTGTGTGACTTGTAAAGTTGAACACCCGTTTTTATTGCAAATGTCAAAAGCAGGTGTACCGATTGTTGGGGTCAATTATAAAGATGAAACCAAAGACGCGCTCGATTATCTCAACACCCATGAAGACCCATTTACCCTCAATGTGCAAGATAAAGAAGGGAATTTTGGCATTGATTTGGGTCTGACAGGTGTGCCAGAGTCATTTGTGGTTGATGGCAAGGGCAATGTGCGCCAGCATATCTTGGGTGAAATCAACGAAGAGCGCTACAATAAGCAAGTATTGCCTTGTATGACTGCGCTACGTGAACAAGCCGCCGATGCTAAAATCCGTGAGGTGTGCCAATGAGTATCACATTTGCAAAAATTCTTCATTTGATAGTCAGGGCGATGGCTACGGTGTTGCTAGTCGCAGGGTTATCCATGTCGGCTTGGGCAAATATTGATACCTACCAATTTGACAACCCTCGCCAAGAAGCCCAGTATCGTGCGCTCATTGAAGAATTTCGTTGTCCAAAATGTCAAAATCAAAACTTGGCAGGTTCCGATGCGCCAATTGCCCAAGATTTAAAACAAAAGACCTATGATATGGTCAAAGACGGTCGTTCTGACGCCGAAATTCGCCAGTATATGAATGAGCGCTACGGTGACTTTATTAGCTACAAACCACCTGTGCGACCATCCACCTGGATTTTATGGTTTTTTCCGCCTGTGTTGTTGGTATTTGTAATGTTGGCTTGGTTTATTCGTAACCGTAATTCGTCAAAACGTGCCGCTGTCATCGCTAACCCCATAGAAGACGGCTATGCGCCACTCTCAGCCGCCGAACAACAGCGATTACAAGACTTGTTAAACGCCAATGATAACGCTGCCAATGCTAAAACTAGTGAAATCGATCAAGCAGTGGCTAAGGAAAATTAATGTCAACGCTAATTATTTTTATCATTGTCGCGCTTTTGTTTGCTATCACGCTTGCGGTATTTATTTTGTTACCTTGGTTGCAAACCCAAGACCATCACGCTATCGCCAATCGCACTGATAATCAGCTACTAACGCTCAATATTGAAGTATTTAAACAACGGTTGGTAGAACTTGAAACTGATTTTGGTGAGGGTCAAATCGATGAGGCGACTTATCAAACCCAAAAACTGGCGTTAGAGCGTCAATTACTAGACATCAGTGACAATCAAGATACCAGCCATTTTACCCCCAATTGGAAAAGCCGTCTGATATTTATCATCTGGATTCCGCTGTTATCTGCGATGGCTTATGCGATGATTGCCGATCGCACGCCGGTCTATCAATTATGGGATGCACAAAATCGCTTGGGAAAAGTCGCGGATGACTTATTGACCGCAAAAATTGATACACCACCCGAATGGGCGACCAAAGACAGCGTGGGACTCATTAGTGCCATGCAAACCAACGTGCATCATCATGCCACCGATCCGCTGCGTTGGTTCCGTCTATCTGAAGTGTTTGTAGCCTTGCAAGCGCCCGAGCAAGCAATTGAAGCCTTGGCAAGGGCGTATCGTCTCAATCCTGATGATGAAAAAGTCGCCATCACTTACGCGCAAACGAGCTTTTTTACCCAAGGCGGGGTAATGGATGACAAAACCCGTCAAGTGGTTGAGCATATTCTAGCCAAAAGTCCCAAACACCAAGGCGCACAAATGCTGATGGCAATGGGTGAAATGCGAGCGGGTAACTACGCGCAATCTCGAAAATGGGTAGAACTGCTACGCACCGAAATCCAAGCGCGTCCTGGCGATCATACCCAAGCCTTAAGCAGCTTATCTGAACTTGAGCAGACTATCAACCAGCGGGAAGCCCAAGGCGAACAGGCGATTACAGTCAATGTCAAAGTCACCCCGGAGATATTAGGGCGGGTGAAAAAAGGCGAAAGCTTATTTGTTAATGTGCGTAAGATGGCAGGTGGTCCCCCTGTTGCTGCCAAAAAACTGTCAGCAGATAGCTTAACCATCAATGGTATGGCAATTAACATCAGCGATAACGATAGCATCATGCCGACCATGACCTTAAGTTCGGCGATTAGCACGAATGAGCCATTGGTGATTACTGCCCGGGTTAGTGCTTCAGGTGACGCCATGCCGCAAAGTGGTGACTTGACGAGTAACCCCGTACCGCTAGAGAAAACGGCTGACTCGACAACCGTATTGATTGATAAAATCGTGCCTTAAATCGTTATGAAAAATCTCTTGATTGAATAGGGGATTAATTGAATAAGGGGCGGATTAAAGCTTGCCACATTTTTATTTTTAATACCCCTATCAATTTAAATTATTTTGCAAAAATTGCTTGAGATTTTAGCGGTTAACGAGTATTGTTAACCCAGTATTTCAAAACTGTTAGTTATTCGAACACACCATTTGTGGGTCTTTTTTGCTATTGCAGTAATGAGATAGGGCGATTTTAATAATTTCGACTTAAGGAATAGGTTTATGAAGCGTATTATTCTTTTAGGGCCACCTGGCGCTGGTAAGGGTACCCAAGCACAAATCATCACCAAGGAATTTAATATTCCACAAATTTCAACAGGTGATATGCTACGTGCCGCTATCAAAGAAGGTACTGAGCTTGGCAAACAAGCCAAAAGTATCATGGATGCCGGCGGACTTGTCTCAGATGATTTAATTATCAACCTAGTTAAAGCCCGTATTGCGCAGCCAGATTGCGCCAACGGCTGCATTTTTGATGGCTTTCCCCGTACCATTCCACAAGCACAAGCGTTAGCCGATGCAGGCGTACACATCGATAACGTGGTAGAAATTGCCGTACCTGATGAAGACATCGTGTCTCGTTTGTCAGGTCGTCGCTCTCATCCTGCTTCAGGTCGCGTGTACCATGTGATCTATAATCCACCCAAAGTGGAAGGTAAAGATGACGAAACCGGTGAAGATTTGGTTCAGCGTGAGGATGATAAAGAAGATACCATCCGTGATCGTTTAGCGACTTATCATAACCAAACAGAAGCTTTGGTTGGTTTTTATCAAGACTTGGCAAAATCAGGTCAAAATGCGCCACGCTATGCCAAATTTGATGGTACACAAGCGATTGATAAAGTCAGTGAACAAGTCCTTGCCGAGTTAAAAGCATAATTAAAACCCTGATGAAACGCATCGATGGGATTTTAGGTAGGCTAAATAAAAAGCTGAAATTTCGATTTCAGCTTTTTTTATAATTAAATCAGTTTTATAGCTAAATCAGTCTCAATAAAAAAGCCAATTCAATATGAATTGGCTTTTTTAATGCAACAAACAATTAAGCAGTTTTAAGGGCTTTAATTGCTTTGTTTAAGCGGCTTTTATGACGTGCTGCTTTGTTTTTGTGAATCACGCCTTTGTCAGCAATACGGTCAATCACTGGAACTGCTTTTTTGTAAGCTTCAGTCGCTGCTTCGTAATTTTTATCTTCAACGGCTTTTACCACATGTTTGATGAAAGTACGAACCATAGAACGTTGTGATGCTTTTAATTGACGACGTTTAACGTTTTGACGAGCGCGTTTGCGAGCTTGTGCAGAATTTGCCACGTAAATCTCCTTGGATTTGCAATATAAATCGATCTGTTAGTAAGTGAGCAGCCATTCGCTTATTACAGACACGGGTAGTTAGGGTTGCTTGAATCCTTGAATCACTAGACACGGAAACACAATTAACGATATCAAGCGGATTTAAAGCCCGCTATTTTAGCAAACTCACGCTACAATAACAACTTATTCGGCAGATTATTCAGCGTATTTCGTCTATTGGCTAAAAAACCATCGCGCAATGCTCATCAACGCTGAAAAAAACGTATTTGTAGGTGAAAGTTTTGATTATCTGTGATTAAATAAAATGACATTACAAACTCATAAAATATTCATACTGAGGTCATTGTTTTATGCAGCGCACAGCATTAATCATCGGTGCAACCGGCTTGGTAGGCAATTCATTACTCACTCAACTTGGCAGTTTGTATCAAAAAGTCATTATCATTGCGCGCTCTCAGCCAAAAGGGTTGAGTGACTCGATGCATTTCTACCAGCTCAAAGATTTTAATCAAATGCATGAATTTGTGTCTGCGCTGTCGATTGGTAAAGACACCGATGCTTTTAGCTGTCTGGGTACCACCATTAAGGAAGCAGGTAGTGAAGCCGCCTTTCGACAAATCGACTTTACCTATAATGTGGCCTTTGCAAAAGCTTGCAAACAAAAAGGCGTAGAGCGGTTTTTTTTGTTATCGGCGATGGGCGCTAATGCTGACAGTCGCTTTTTTTATAACCGTGTCAAAGGTGAGCTTGAGACTGCGATTGGCAATTTAGGCTTTCAAGAATTGGCAATTTTTCGTCCCTCCTTGCTGCTTGGCAAACACGATGACCGTAAACTTGAAACCATCGCGCAGACGGCGTACAAACTCATCAAACCTATCGTACCCAAAAAACTGCCTGTCCGTCCCATAGAAGCCGATAGGGTGGCGATGGCAATGGCGCTGGTGAGTAACAATTGGCACATCAAACATACTTATGAAAAATCTGCTAATCGCGTCGATACCGCCAAGAAAACCCAAGTTATCAGTAACGGTGAAATGCTAGAGATGACGCGGTTTAGAAACTAACTTTCCCAAAAAACGATTGACTTAAGGAGCGATGATGAGCGATATGACCTTACAAAATTTTATTACCTGCGATTTATTAGATGATAATCCAGAATGTCAGGTTTGTGCACCCAACATGGAAGGCAAACGCTTTTTTAGCTATGGCGGTAACACAAAATTTGGCGGTGAAGTGGTAACCGTCAAATGCTTTGAAGACAATAGCCGGGTTAAAGAGCTGTTAGCCATGCATGGCAAAGATGATAAAGGCAATGGCAAGGTTTTGGTGGTAGATGGTGGGGCATCAATGCGCTGCGCTTTGCTGGGTGATATGATTGCACAAAGCGGCGTTGATAATGGCTGGGCTGGCGTGATTGTGTATGGCTGTGTGCGAGATGTGGATGATATGGGCAAAATGCCAATTGGCGTACAAGCGCTCGGCGCTATCCCTCGCAAATCCAATCGCAAGGGTGTGGGCGATGTGGGCGTGACGCTCAATTTTGGCGGAATCACGATAAATAATGGCGACTTTGTGTATGCCGATAACAATGGCATAATTGTGAGTACGACATCATTGCTTTAATGAGCTAAGTTAAGCTACTAAACTTAAAAGTAATCTATGTTGGTTAAAAAACTGCATCAATTGTTAATATATTAACTGGTTATATGGCTTGACTGCGTTAACATCAGCGCATGAAAGCGCGTGCTTTTTCTGATTTTTTTATTGTCATATCATTTTGGGAATTATTATGAAACTACATCAAACTCTGCTATCGCTTGCCATCGCCACCGTCATGTATCACGCTGCGCCCGCGCAAGCCGCGCCCGCGCTAACGTATGCTGGCGATAATCCTCACATCGTTAATCTTACCAATACCAACGCTTGGCTTGAAATAGATACTGAGGCGTACGGTCATAATATTGAAGCGATGCGCGCGCATTTAGGTGGTAAATCCCAAATTTGTGCGATTTTAAAAGCCGATGCGTATGGCTTTGGCATTGATAATTTGATGCCTATCGTGATGGAGCATAAAGTGCCTTGTATCGGCATTGCCAGTAACGAAGAAGCCCGTATCGCCCGCAAACACGGCTATAAAGGACGAGTGATGCGGGTGCGTACGGCGACCAACCAAGAAATTGAAGACGGCTTAAAATACAATATCGAAGAGTTATTTGGTACCCTTAAACAAGCCCAAACTGCCAGTGATATCGCACGAGCAGCGGGCATGGTCATTAATTTTCATATGGCACTCAACGATGGTGGCATGGACCGTAACGGCTTAGATTTGAGCGTTGAGAAATCTAAACAAGACGCTTTGGCAATTACCAAGCTTAAAAATCTCCACATCGTCGGTATCATGACCCATTTTCCTGTTGAGGATAAAGCCGATGTACAAAAAGGGTTGGCTAGTTTTAAACAAAACACTGATTGGCTGATTAAAACCGCCAAACTCGACCGTAAAAAACTCACCATCCATGCGGCGAACTCGTTTGTGTCGCTGAACGTGCCAGAAGGTTGGTTTGATATGGTGCGTCCAGGGGCGATTTTGTTTGGCGAGCCTTACTATGAACGTCCAGATTTTAACTACATTATGTCGTTCAAAAGCCGTGTGGCTAGCGTCAATTTCTATCCTAAAGGTTCAACGGTTGGCTATGACCGCACTTATACCTTGACACGAGATAGCTATTTGGCAAACTTACCATTTGGTTATTCAGACGGCTACCGTCGCGCCTTTACCAACAAAGGTCATGTCTTAATTAATGGTCATAAAGTCCCGGCATTGGGCAAAATCTCGATGAATACCACTATGGTCGATGTCACCGATTACCCCGATGTCAAAGCAGGCGATGAGGTGGTTATCTTTGGTAAACAAGGCAGTGCCGAAATCACCCAGTCGGAAATCGAAGATATCACAGGTACACTCTTTACCGAAATCTACGCCAACTGGGGTAACTCAAATCCCAAATTTGTCAAAGCGCAAACTACTAAATGGCTCAAAAAATAACGTCAACTTGACAAAAAAGCACCGTCAAATTGGCGGTGTTTTTTTTGCATATCACTTTGGTAAAAAACGCTAGATTGCTGCATTGCAGGGATAAAGTGTTAAAGTGTTATTGCCAAAAAGTCTGCTAAAACACTGCTATTTTAGCTTTAATTTTTCAGCAAAAACCCCCACAATAACGTCATTCTTTTTTGCCTTTCTTAATCAAAAGACTTATAACCAAAAGACCGATAACAATGACGAATGCTACACACCCACTGTCTCATCTTTCCTTTCGCCTCAACCAATCGTTGTTTGACAATGCTAAGCATGACAAAAAATGGCTGGGCAATTTACAAGGCATGACCCAAGCCTTATGGCTTGCCAGTCTGACTAGCATTGATAGCGGTCAGCAAAACCGCCTAAAAGTGGTCGTGACCCGTGACCAAAATCAGCTCAATCAGCTTGAAACAGAGTTGGCATTTAGTGGGGTTGATGCCCATGTGTTTCCTGATTGGGAAACGCTTACCTATGATGAACTGTCACCGCACCATGATATTGTCTCTGAGCGGATTCATTTGCTTACTCATATGCCAACTGATGGTATTTTACTGATTTCCGTGCAGACCTTAATGCACCGCGTTGCCCCTGCCTCATGGCTATTGGGGCAACACTTTGATTTGTCAGTGGGTGACACCTTTGATGTGGCAACCGAACGTCGAAAACTGGCAACCGCAGGCTATCATGTGGTAGATAATGTCTTTGAGCCCGGGGAATTTGCTGTACGTGGCAGCGTGATTGACTTGTTTGCCATTGGTCAGCCGTTTCCAGTGCGCATTGATTTATTTGATGATGAGATTGAGAGTATCCGTTTTTTTAACCCGCAAACCCAGCGTAGCTTGACCCAAGCGGATTTGGACGAATTAAAAGACAGTGACCCCCATCAATATGTCAAGTTTATCAATAGTCAAAAAAAATCGGGTGAAACCATCGGTAAAATCACCAGTTTTCAGATTTTACCGGCGCGAGAATTTCCCCTGGATGAGGGTAAAGAAACGTTTCGCGCCAATTTTGCTAGCACCTTTGCCAACACATCTGCCCGCCGTTTTGAGCTGTTTAACGATGTGATGAACGGCATTGCACCCGCGGGGGTGGAGTATTATCAGCCATTATTCTTTGAAGCGGATACTTGGCAAAATGGCTCGGATTTTTTTAGTTATTTGCCCAAAGATAGCTTGTTTATCGTCGATAATCAAATAGAGACAGCTTACCAAAATTTTTGGCAACAAATCCAAACTCGCTACAATGACCGCAGGCACGATATCGAAAAACCGATTGTGGCACCGCAGGATTTGTATCTGGCAGAACATATCTTTAACGAAAAAATTGCCCAATATCCCCGCATTATCACCAGCGAACAGCCAATTGATGACACCAAAGCAGGGGCAATCAACGCAGTGGTTGACACACCACCTGATTTAACCGTTGACCATAAACTTGCTGAGCCACTGCAAAGATTGATGGCATTTCGCGAGCAGTTTGCTAAACCGATATTATTGGTTGCCGAAACTGCGGGTCGCCGTGAGATTTTATCGGAGCTGTTGCAAAAACGCTTTAATTTACAAAGTGTTTCAGGATTGACCGATTTTCTTGCAAACATGGATGAGGCACATAGTACTGCGATTGCCTTGACCATTGCACCGATTGAACGAGGCGCGTTACTTCCCGATAAGTTTGCGATTCTCTCAGAAACCCAGTTGTTTGGACGGCAGGTGTTACAGACTCGCCGCCGTCGCCAAAGCGATGTATCTGATGAGTTTTTGGTTAAATCAGTCAGTGAGCTTAACATCGGCGACCCTGTGGTGCATATTGATTTTGGTATTGGGCGTTATCAAGGCTTGATTACGCTTGAGATTGATAGACAACTGCAAGAGTTCATTCACCTTACCTATGCTGATGATGCCAGTGTGTATGTGCCTGTGGCAAATCTGCAGCTTATCAGCCGTTATGCTGGCGGCGACTCGGCAACCGCACCGCTTCATACCATAGGTAGCGGTAAATGGGATAAAGCTAAAGCCAAAGCACTCAGCCAAATTCATGATGTGGCGGCAGAACTGCTCAACGTGCAAGCCCGCCGTGATGCCAAAGTGGGCATTAACTTCCCAATTGACCAAATCCAGTATGACCTATTTGCCAGTCAATTTGCGTTTGAAGAAACGCCCGACCAAGCCAATGCCATTGAAGCGGTTAAGTTTGATATGAAGCAAAATAAGCCCATGGACAGGCTGGTTTGCGGCGATGTCGGTTTTGGTAAAACCGAAGTGGCAATGCGTGCCGCTTTTATTGCGGTGCAAGCAGGGTATCAAGTGGCAGTGCTAGTACCGACGACGCTGCTTGCTGGGCAACACGAAGACAACTTTTTGGATAGATTTGCCGATTGGCCCATTCGTATTGAAAGCCTGTCGCGCTTTGGCACCAAAAAACAACACGATGCGATTCTCAAAGGCTTAGCCGAAGGTAAAATTGATATCGTTATCGGTACCCACCGTATTTTGCAAGAAGATGTCAAGTTTGCCAACTTAGGTCTGATGATTGTCGATGAGGAGCACCGTTTTGGCGTCCGAGATAAAGAGCGTATCAAAGCCATGCAATCGGATGTCGATGTACTATCGATGACCGCGACACCCATACCACGCACGCTGAACATGGCGTTATCGGGTATGAGAAACATGTCGATTATCGCCACGCCCCCGGCAAGGCGGTTGGCAATTAAAACCTTTGTCATGCAAAAGTCTGATAACTTACTCAAAGAAGCGATTTTGCGTGAATTATTGCGTGGCGGCCAGGTGTTTTTACTGCATAACGATGTGGCAAGCATTGAGCGCATGGCAGAAACCGTAAGAGAGCTTGTGCCCGAATCTCGGGTAGCAGTGGCTCACGGTCAGATGAAAGAACGAGAGCTTGAGCAAATCATGCAATCGTTTTACCACAAAAGACACAATGTGTTGGTGTGTACTACCATTATCGAAACAGGCATTGATATCCCCAATGCCAACACCATTATCATTAACCGTGCCGATAAATTCGGGCTTGCCCAGCTTCACCAACTACGCGGCCGCGTTGGGCGTAGTCACCACCAAGCCTACTGTTATTTGCTAGTACCTTCGATTAAAGGCTTGACCAGCGACGCCCAAAAGCGCCTTGATGCCATCAGCCGTGCTAACACATTGGGGGCAGGCTTTATGCTTGCCAGTGAAGACCTTGAGATTCGTGGGGCGGGCGAGCTACTGGGCAAAAACCAAAGCGGCAATATGCAAGCGATTGGTTTTAATCTGTATATGGATATGCTAAACCGTGCCACCAAAGCCATCAAAGCAGGTAAACAACCTGATTTGAACACCCCATTATCGCTAACCAGTGACATTAATCTGCATTTGTCGGCACTCATTCCTGAAGATTATCTGGGTGATGTCCATCAGCGGCTATTGTTTTATAAAAAAATTGCCAATGCTGAAGACTATGATAGCCTAATTAGTATCCGCAGCGAAATGCTAGACCGTTTTGGCAGTTTGCCGGAGCCCACCAAAAATCTGTTTGCCATTCACCAAATCCGCTTAATGGCTGAAGCGCTGGAGATTAGCAAAATTGATGGCAATGAGCGCCAAGTCACCTTTGAGTTTTCGCCCAATACCCCTGTGGAAGCCATTACCATTATTGGGCTTATTCAATCGAATCCGAAAAAATTTAAAATGAATGGCGCGACAGGGCTAAAAATGATGGACGACAAAGCCCTTGCCACGCCAGAAGGACGGATTGATGCGGTGAAGAATCTTATAGAGAAATTATCTTTAAAAACGTGATGATGACCTGATAATAAATAATTATTGGCTCATCATAAGCGTGTTATAGCGAAAAAGAAGATTTAGAAAATGATGGAAAATCAATTACCTAATGGCGAGCGCCTGATTGAAGAACCTACCTATCCTGAAGATTGGGAATGTTGCAACAACGGCTGCGAAGAACTGTGCGTTTATGAAATTTACCGCGTCCAAAAACAAGCCTATGACGAACAGCAACAGCGACTTAAAAGCGTGCCTAAAACTACTTAGCGACCTCGACAAACCTGCTCGGTAGCTGGATTATTCTTCAATAAAAGTAATTTTTTGTAAATTCATATTCCTGTCACATGAATTTCATGCTACTGTCATCAAACTCACGTTAAATATCATGACGTTATGAAGTTGCATTGATAACGTAAAATAGTAAGTAAACAACTAAAAAATGGCAAAAGCCTTAAAATGAATAAAAAATCCATAATCATTGGATAAAGAAGGATAGGAGTAAAAAATGTTAGATATGTTAAATGAAGCGTTTGAATATGAAACCGATATCATCTATCTTGACGAAGGCGATGACGCGGTAGAAATGTAAACTGCAAGTTAAGCGTAAAACGTAAAAATTCGCAACCGATAACCTCTTAATATACCGATTAAGAGGTTTGTTTTTTTTGGGCAATATAAATGAATGATTACTGACTAGTAACTAGTAACTAGTGATTAGGGACTGGTACTGGCAGGCATCGCCACCTCATGGTGCTTATCCATATCCTGCATATTGTGCATGTCGTGATTCATGTTATGATTATGGTTCATATCATCACTCATATTATGGTTCATAGGCATGGTAGTCGAAGCTGGCATAGAAGCAGGATTAGACGCAGAATGATTCATCGTCGACATATCGTGGTGCATACTCGTCTCATTCATGGCATGACTGTGTGAACCTTGATTATGTGAACCATGGTTATGGTGCATCATCATCGGGATAAAAATCACCGCAAGCCCAGACAACATCATAATCACCCCATTAATTTGGCGAAGACGAAAATTTTTAATACTCGACTGTAGCATCCCCACAGTTTTTTGCGTGGCAATCAACATCGGCATGGTACCTAGCCCAAATACAAACATTAGAGCCGCCCCTGTAGCGACGTTGTTGCCAGCAATCGCCATCATGAGCGCACCATACACCAATCCACACGGCAAAAATCCCCAAAGCAAGCCAGCAAACAAAGCTTTACCAAAGCTATCAATCGGAAACACTTTTTTGCGTATCGGGGCAAGCGATTGCCAAAAGCGCATCCCGAACTTTTCTAACTGATTAAACAGCGGTAACCCAAGCATCGCAAGCCCAATCAACACCAATACCGCACCCAGTACAATTCTTGGCGCACTGTTGCTCATAATGGATTGAAAGATTGCCACCCCAACAAAACCGGCAATCAATCCAAGCAAGGAATAACTGATGAGGCGTCCCAAATGATACGTCAAAATCAAGCCATTTTTTTTGCTGTCCGATACATGCTGCATAGACAGCCCAAAAGCCGTCACAATGCCACCGCACATCCCTAGACAGTGCGGTGAGCCGAACAATCCCATGCTAAAGGCTGCCAAAAATAATGCCCAGGTCATAAAATGCTCCAAAAAAGTCTAAAAATTTTTGCAAAACGTAGATAAATCAATAGAAAGAAATCAGCAGGAAGAAAGATAACACCAACGCGTTATTTTTGCTCGTCAGTAGGGTCTTGTATTTTTGGGGGATGAGAAGATGAAGGCTTGGCGGGATTTTGACCCAATTGTTCACGGCGAAATTGTCTGTCATCTAAAATGACCCGCTGAGATTCATTGTCCAAATCGTCAAATTGGCGTGATTTGATGGCGTAATAAATGGCAAAAATACCCAATACAAATAGCACTAGACTAATAGGAATCAAAAAATACATGCTTTGCATCGGGCATCCCCATTACTTGGCGTAAACAAACGAATTAAGTTAAAAAAACCATTATACGCTTATTTTGACATAAATAAATGCGGCAAAATGTCGCAGCGTTGCTGTAGCAATTAAATAGCAGCAATCAAATAAATAGCCATTGGTATGCTTACAAAACAAACACATGGGTTGCAAATCAAAGCAACTCAGTGATTTGAGTGCGAACAATGAATGCTATAATCATAGCAGGTTAAACATTGAGGTTTAACTTGGTTTTAAAACTCAAAATTCTACAAGGAAATTATGATGTTGATGCCTAAAATCTTTAAGCTTTCAAAGAAACAGTTGCTTGCCTTAGGCGCGGCTGTCATGGTTGGCGCATTATTGATGCCAACAGCAAACGCGGCGACAGTAGTTATTGATGTGCGTACCCCAGAGGAGTATTCTGTAAATCATCCCGCAGGTGCCATTAATATTCCACACAGTGAATTACTTGCCAAAATAACGGCGCAAGGCATTGCCAAATCAGATACCATTAAAGTGTATAGCCGTGGTGGCGGTCGTGCCCAACAAGCCAAATCTGCTTTGCAATCAGCTGGCTACACCAATGTCGAAATTCAAAAATAAGTTATTTATTGGTCGGTTGGCAGTCGTATTGGGGTTTGACAAGATCGCGAGCGAATGCCAACAATTCATACAAGGCGCGTCTTGAGTGCTGCAAATTCTGATCAAAATGCTGCCAATCATTTGCCTTTGGTAATGGGGCGATACTTGGGACAGTAGCCATACCATTAATGGCAAACTGCCGTCTTGAGCGGTTCATGTGATACGCATCGGTCACCAAAATTACCTGTTTGACATTGACCATTTCTGCGGTATATTTTGCATTTTGACAGGTGTTAAAGCTGTTTTTTTCTGCCACGACCCACATAATGCCTTTTTTTTGCAGCCACTTTGCCATCCATGGCGCCTCCTTACCACTGACGATGATGGGTAAGTCAGTCTGCTGATACACTTGGCTGGCTTTAATCAATCGACTTTCGGTAAATTGGTTAATCACAATCTCATTTTGCTGGTTATTGGTTAATCCGCCACCTAATACCACAATCGCCGTTGCAGGATTGACACTCACCGCCGATTCTGGCAGGCGATAACAATCTAAGATAAACAATACAATGGTAGAAAACAGCGGTGTAAAAAAACTGAGTGTAATTAGACACCCCACCAATACCACAACGGTCAAAATCTGTTTGATGATTGAAAAAAATCGCTCAAGGTAGTTAATGAGCTTGGCGAATGCTACCATCAGATTCAATCCAAACCGGTTCAGCTTCCAATTTTATCCCAAATTTCTTAAGTACAGTTTCCTGTATAAATCGCATACTTTTGGCAACATCACGTTGCGTCGCAACTTTTGGCGCATGGTTAGTCAATACGAGGGCTTGTTTTACATGCGTTAAAATCGGTGCAATGCCTTTACCTTTAAGCCCTGATTGGTCAATAAGCCAGCCAGCCGCAACTTTACAGTAATCGGTCAAATTGCCTTGGGCATCTTTGACAGGATAATGCACCAGATTGGGATAGCTCTGCAGTAACTGGTCAACTTGAGATTTGGCGACGATGGGATTTTTAAAAAAGCTGCCACAATTGGGCAAATCGTTGGTATCGGGGAGTTTACTTTGACGAATGTCGATGATGGCATTCATGGTATCCACGGGTGTGACTTCATCGCGACCCGCTAGGCTTGCATAGTGCTGTGCAACTTTTGCCACATCCCCATACTGGGTATTGGGTTTGGCAGTTTTACTGAGGGTAAAAATGACGCTGGTAATGAGCCACTGTCCCGCTTGCTGTTTAAACAGGCTATCACGGTAGCTAAACTCGCAATCAGCGTTGCTTAGATGATGCCACGTTAAGCTCGGTATATGAAACGCTTTTACACTATCTATCACATCTTCAGCTTGTACCCCATACGCACCGATGTTTTGTACGGGACTACCACCGACCCAGCTTGGGATTAACGCCAAATTTTCCAGCCCATACCAACCTTGATGGACCGTGTCTACGACGAGCGTATGCCAATCCTCGCCAGCCATCACTTCAAGGGTTATTGTTTGGGTGTCTTCAAAAAGAACGGTTTTACCTTTAAGACTGGGTGACACGACAACCGCGTCCAACACTTCGGGCAAAATGATATTACTGCCATTAGATAGCACAATAAACGCTTGTTGATTGGCTGCCAGTTGCTTAAAAGTGGGCTCAATATCAGACAGATGAGTTAAACGGATAAATTGTTTGGCTTGACAGGCTAATGCCATGGTATTGTATGCGCTAATATCCACATAGCTAGCATTAGCCTGCACAGGGTTAGGTTCAAAAAAATTGGTCATAAAGATATCGTTAATAATCGGCAGAGTTGCTCATCGCCAGTGCAATGACAAAGTGCTTATTATAACGAAATATCACAGGGAAAATTGCGATTTTTATGACCCCATGACAGCCAATTAAAAACCTTCTTCATCACTGCCAAAATGGTTAATATCCCTAAAACGGCTTAACTGACGACGCTGTTTTTTATTTGGGCGATGATCGGGGCGGGCAAGGTTAGCAAGTTTTTTCTGTTCGGTGAAAAATTCTCGTTGACTGATACTGGCATCGGTCTCTTGATAAAGCACACTGGCGGCAGTGGCATTGCCACGCACTTCAGACAGCGCCAGCACCTTGACCGTCTTTTGGGTGTAATGATTGGCTGACCCTTGACGAATCGTCAATTCATCACCTACCGCTATCTCTTTACTAACCTTGACGCGATTGCCAAAATGGTGGACCCGTCCCGATTCAATCGCTTCCTTGGCTAGGGTGCGAGTTTTATAAAATCTTGCTGCCCATAGCCATTTATCTAAACGCACTTTAATTTTATCAGTTGTACTCAATGACATTTCCTATAACTTAACTGCATGAATAACTTTAGATTAAATGGTTGTTTTTTCGAATCTTTCAATACGTCACATCGATATTTCTAACAAGCAACTGGCGTGTCAAAACAAGGCTAATAGTCTATTCATCATGACAGTTATAAAACGCTGCTTAAATACTGAAAAGTCAGACTTATTAGCAAGACTCAGGGATTTTTAGGCTAATTGATATGGTGAGTGAGCCAAGCCAAAATATCGTCATACACTTGTTGGTGATTAGGCTCTAGCAAGATTTCGTGGCGCATCGTTGCATATTGCTGCATGCTCACCGAGATAAAATTATTTTGTTGCAAACGTTTGACAATACGCGGAATGCCTTTCCCCATCTGCCCAACAGGGTCATCTTTTCCGCTGACAAATAGCAGCGGTAACTGCCTGGGTACTTGTTGATACCAATGCTTATTGGTGCCTGTTTGCATCAACGACATGAGGGCAAAATAGCCATTGTTGGTAAACTGAAAGCCGCAAAGCTTGTCATCAAGGTAGGCTTTTACTTGCTTGGGATCTGAATTGAGCCAATTAAACCCTTGTAAATCGGGTTCTTTTCTAAAGGGTAGGTTATTAAATTGGTTTAAAATTTTATCCAATACCGGATTGGTGCGCCGCGTGGTAAAGTGATTAAGATTTTTGGTCACAGGCACAAACAAATTTGCCAATGGATTAAAATCTGAAGTACCCATAATCATTGCGCCCGCAAATCGCTCACCATAGCGCTGCAGAATACAGCGAACGATAAATGACCCCATACTGTGACCCAAGATAAAATGGGGGATATCAGGGTATTTTTCAGCGATTAACTGCGCATGGTCCATCACATTGTCAATCATCAACTCAGCAGGATTGGGGTTACCCATATAGCCTAAGCAACCATTGTCATAGGCTTGCTGTCCATGACCCAAATGGTCAAACGTTAACACCGCAATATCATGGTTTGCCAAAAATTGCGCAAAGGGTTGGTAGCGCCCTTGGTGTTCTGCCATGCCATGCACGATTAGTAAAGTAGCAACGGGCGTCACCTTAGGCAGATAGAATGTGTAGTTGTTATTCATCGCAAATTTCCTGTGAGTTATTTTATAATTAGGGTAGCATAAAAAAGCCGTCATAAGACGGCTTTAAATCAACGCACAAATTCACAAATCAACAGCCTGATTTTTTCATATCCGCTTCTGATAACGGATTGGCACCACGGGTAGGGCGCGGGCAAGGCTCACCATAATATTGTCGATCGGCAAAATAGCTTGAGCGCACCATCGGACCTGCCCAAATATTTGCAAAGCCCAATTTTTTACCGTGTGCCGTATAACGATCGAATTCATCAGGATGCACAAATCTATCAACTGGGGCGTGCGATTTGCTTGGCTGCAAATATTGACCGATGGTAATTAAATCGACATCATGCGCCTTTAAATCATCGAGTAAGGCATAAACTTCTTCTTCGGTCTCGCCAAGACCCACCATAAAACCACATTTGGTAACGATATCCGGGCGACGCGCTTTATAATCTTTTAACAGCTGTAATGAATGCTGATAATCCGACCCTGGGCGAAACGCTTTATACAAACGTGGCACGGTTTCGATATTGTGGTTAAACACGTCAGGCGCTGTGTCACTTAAGATATCAAGTGCAACTTGCTCACGACCGCGAAAATCAGGGACTAAAATCTCAATCAAGCAATTAGGGCTTAACTGACGAGATTCTTTAATGACATTGGCAAAATGTTCCGCGCCGCCGTCACGCAAATCATCTCGGTCAACCGAGGTAATCACCGCATATTTTAACCCTAAACCAGCAATGGTCTCAGCCGTGTGAATCGGCTCAAGCTCATCAAGTGCATTGGGGCGACCATGCGCCACATCGCAAAATGGGCAGCGACGGGTACAAATATCTCCCATAATCATAAAGGTCGCGGTGCCATCACCAAAACATTGGGGAAGGTTAGGGCAAGCCGCTTCTTCACATACCGTATACAGCTTTTGTTCACGCAAGGTTGACTTAATGCGCGCCACTTCACTGGGCGATGACAGTTTGACGCGAATCCAGTCAGGTTTTTTTGGGGTTTCTACCGTTGGAATGATTTTAATCGGAATACGGGCAACTTTATCATGGCCACGTAGTTTTTCACCCACTTCAGGACGTTTTGGCTTGTCGCAATTTGATTTGTCACGAGCGATGGGTCTATCGGTGCGCGGCGTTGAAGGGGCAAAAGTTTGTACAGTGTCGGTCATTGCTATGATTAATCCTTGAATTCATTTAGCAGATTTTAGGGGGTTATTATAACAGAAATCTAGGCTGACGAATTTAAACTATTTTGGGATAAGCTTTGTTGTTTAAATTACACAGCCAAAGTTATTTTGCATCAGAGTAAAAAAAGCCATAATCGGCTCAAACGCATTTATTAAAAATTATTGGGCTATTTTTTTAAAAAATAATGGCTATGTTAACAAAAACGTATTTTCTCATTAACATTTCATCACATTTCAAGTATATTAGAAGGGTTAAATTTTTTAGCCAAAGCCATGCTGGCTAGTAGCCATTTCAAAATTCAACTGTGTTGTGAAGAGGGCTTGCAGACGCATGGTTAACACAATAATCTTACATGACTATGAGGACGATTCATGCTAGAGAACTATCGTAAACACGTCGAAAATCGTGCGGCACAGGGTATTGTGCCACAGCCACTTAACGAACAGCAAACGGCTGATTTGGTTGAACTATTAAAAAATCCACCGGCGGGTGAAGAAGCGACACTTGTAGACTTATTAGAAAACCGTATTCCACCTGGGGTTGACCAAGCAGCTTATGTTAAAGCGGCATTTCTAGCGGCCATCGTTAAAGGTGAAACCACTTCTCCCCTGATTTCAAAACTAAAAGCGATTGAGTTACTGGGTCATATGCAAGGTGGCTACAACGTTGAACCATTAATTCAAGCATTAGACGACAAAGAATTGGCGAAAGCTGCTGGCGACGCGCTGAAAAAAACCTTACTGGTATTTGATGCCTTTAATGATGTCACTGAAAAAGCGGAAGCGGGTAATGAAGTGGCCAAAGAGGTATTACAATCTTGGGCAAACGCCGAATGGTTCACCAGCCGTCCAGAAGTGCCAAAAAAAGCCACTTACAAAACCTTCAAAGTCACCGGTGAAACCAACACTGATGATTTGTCACCTGCACAAGATGCATGGTCACGCCCAGACATCCCACTTCACGCATTAGCCATGTTAAAAAATGCGCGTGAAGGTATTGTGCCAGACCAAGACGGCGTGATTGGTCCGATGAAACAAATCGAAGAGATGAAAAAAGACGGTATTCCATTGGCATATGTGGGTGACGTGGTTGGTACCGGTTCAAGCCGTAAATCAGCGACCAACTCGGTATTGTGGTTAATGGGTGATGATATCCAAGGCGTGCCAAACAAACGTGCCGGCGGTCTGGTATTGGGTGGTAAAATCGCACCGATTTTCTTCAACACCATGGAAGATGCGGGCTCATTACCTATCGAAGTGGATGTTAGCAAACTTAACATGGGTGATGTATTTGATATCTACCCACATGACGGCAAAATCACCAAACATGATTCTGACGAAGTGATTGCAACTTTTGAATTAAAATCACCAACGCTGCTTGATGAAGTGCGTGCCGGCGGTCGTATTCCATTGATCGTAGGTCGCGGCTTAACCAACAAAGCCCGTGAATATCTAGGTTTAGGCGCGTCTGACATTTTTGCAAAACCAGAACAACCTGTCGACACTGGTAAAGGCTATACTTTAGCGCAAAAAATGGTCGGTAAAGCTTGTGGCGTAGAAGGTATTCGTCCTGGTGCCTACTGTGAACCAAAAATGACCACCGTGGGTTCGCAAGATACCACAGGTCCTATGACCCGTGACGAATTAAAAGACTTGGCTTGTTTAGGCTTCTCTGCAGATTTGGTCATGCAATCATTCTGTCATACGGCAGCTTATCCAAAACCAATCGACGTAGAAACTCAGCACACACTTCCTGACTTTATCATGAACCGTGGCGGTGTATCATTACGTCCAGGTGATGGTATTATTCACTCATGGTTAAACCGTATGCTATTGCCTGATACCGTTGGTACGGGTGGTGACTCACATACGCGCTTCCCAATGGGTATTTCGTTCCCAGCAGGTTCAGGTCTAGTGGCGTTTGCTGCAGCAACCGGTGTGATGCCATTAGATATGCCAGAATCAGTTCGTGTGCGTTTTGTCGGTGAAATGCAGCCTGGTATCACCTTGCGTGACTTGGTACACGCGATTCCTTACCAAGCCATCAAAGAAGGTTTATTGACCGTTGAGAAAGCCGGTAAGAAAAACGTATTTAACGGCCGTATCTTAGAAATCGAAGGTTTAGAAGACTTAACCGTTGAACAAGCATTCGAATTATCAGATGCCTCTGCCGAACGTTCAGCCGCAGGTTGTACTATCACCCTGTCTGAAGAATCAGTAAAAGAATACCTAACGTCAAACATCACCCTACTCAAATGGATGATTTCTGAAGGTTATGGCGATGCCCGTACCATTGCACGCCGTATCAAAGGTATGGAAAGCTGGCTTGCCAACCCAACATTATTACGTGCTGATGCAGATGCAGAATATGCTGCTGACATCACTATCGATATGAGCGCCATCAAAGAACCGATTCTTTGCTGTCCAAACGACCCAGATGATGCCAAAACCTTGGCAGACGTTGCCGGCGACAAGATTGATGAAGTATTCATCGGTTCATGTATGACCAACATCGGTCACTTCCGTGCAGCGGGCGCGTTGTTAAAAGAAGTACCTGCGGGTAGCTTAAGCACGCGTCTATGGATTGCACCACCCACTAAAATGGATGCACGCCAATTGATGGATGAAGGTCTATACAATGTCTATGCACAAGCGGGCGCACGTACTGAAATGCCGGGTTGTTCACTGTGTATGGGTAACCAAGCGCGTATCGCACCAAAATCAACCGCCGTATCAACTTCGACACGTAACTTCCCGAACCGTTTAGGTCAAGGTGCCAACGTGTACTTGGCTTCTGCAGAGTTGGCGTCGGTGGCTGCGGTACTTGGTAGACTTCCTACCAATGAAGAATACCAACAATATGCTGGTAAGCTCAACAGCATGTCAGCTGATATCTACAAATACTTAAACTTCGACCGTATGAGCGAATATACTGAAGAAGCAAATAAAATTAACGTAGCACAGCTTACCTAACCATCGTTAGATTAAAGTTAGGCTCATCTAATTTTACTTAAATAGGATAACAATAAAGTAAGACCCTGCAATATAGCAGGGTTTTGCTGTTGTTAGCATTTACATAAAATTTTTTGAACGTTTAGCTAAAAAATATCTTGGCAAAATTTGGCTTATAGTGGTTTAGAGTAATGGCATCTGTGGCGAGGCTTCAGCTTGCAACAAATTTGAATAAGTCACCCCAACCAAACGTACAGGTAAAAGTTTTGGGGTATGTTCATATAGCCATTGAATCCAATAATGGGCATCGGATTCTTTCTCGAAGTGGGAGGAAATACTATGAGAACGGGTAATCACACTAAAATCGCTGTATTTAATTTTAATGGTGATGGTGCGGGCTTTACGCTGCTTTTTTTGTAAATCTTTAAACGCTTGGCTATTTTCGCGATACAGGGCAGCCACAATGACTTTATCATCCATGGTATTGTGCACAAACGTTGTCTCAGAACCGACAGATTTATGGTTGCGCTCAGCTTTAACCTCTCGATTATCAATACCGTGGGCAATCTGGTGAAAGAAATCACCCCGTTTGCCAAAGTGTTGTTTTAATACGTCCGCTGGGGTATTGCGTAAATCCAATCCTGTAAATATACCCATGTCATGCAACATTTTGACGGTGGCTTTGCCAATCCCGTGAAATTTTTTTACCGGTAAATTGGCGATAAAGTCCAATCCTTGCTCGGGTGTAATCACCGCGATACCGTTGGGTTTATTTAAATCTGACGCGATTTTGGCAAGCATTTTGTTATAAGACACGCCTGCTGAAGCGGTCAATTGCGTTTGTCGCAAAATCTGTTGGCGAATGCGATTGGCGATTAGCGTCGCAGAATTTTTTTCATACGGGCTATCGGTCACATCCAGATACGCCTCATCGAGTGATAAAGGTTCGACCAGTAGCGTATATTGGTGCATGATGGCACGAATTTGCTCACTAACTTCACGATACACCTCAAAGCGTGGTTTGACAAAAATTGCTTGGGGGCACAGTTGGCGGGCTCGATAGCATGACATGGCAGAATGCACACCAAACTTGCGTATCTCATAACTTGCTGCTGCGACGACACCGCGCCCATTGGGATCACCGCCAACCACCAATGGTTTACCTTGTAACTCAGGATTATCCCGTTGCTCAACACTGGCAAAGAACGCATCCATATCGATATGAATAATTTTACGCATGGTTGTTAGTTTACCATCCTAACTGTATGGGGGAAGTATTTAATTAACTGTCTAAACGCTTAATACGCTAGCTAATTTAAACAATAAATTCAAAACGTACTGATTGATAAATTCAATTGATAAGTCGTCGTTAATCTGCTACATTATCGCTATCAAGGGGAGTAACTTCTCACTTCAGCAGTTTGTGATTTATCGTCATTACGTAAGTAGCCGCTTACCGGTAAATCAGCTATTTTTTAGCCATATATTGAGCTAATTATCAAATAGTAAGCCAGACCTTGACTTAACACAACCACATATTTGGTCGGTGTGAGTCAAGGTTTTTTTGTGCTTAGCATTTCCCAAAATCCTTTGACTTATTGCCAGCCATAGTTTGTAAATGCATACTAAGGAGCGATAATGTTACTTGCAGCAGTGAATCAAATGACAGAACCCATGAGCATTGGCAGTCCCATGCTGTATGCTGTGTTCTTTGCTATCGTAGCAATACTATTATTGGTTGATTTTTTTACCTTTAAAACCCCAAAAAATGGTGAAGCGGTTTCGATGAAACAAGCGGGTATTTGGAGTGCCATTTGGGTGGGCGTGTCTGTGCTGTTTGCAGGCGGTCTATGGTGGTATCTATCACAAAATTTTGGCGGTGCTATCGCCACTCAAAAAGTAGGCGAGTTTTTTACAGGATATTTACTGGAAAAATCCCTCGCCATTGATAACGTCTTTGTATGGTTGATGATCTTTGCGGCGTTTGCGGTGTCGCCTGCGATGCAACGGAAGATTTTACTGTACGGGGTGATTGGTGCGATTGTCATGCGTACGGTGATGATTTTTGCAGGGGCTTGGCTTGTCACGGAGTTTAGCTGGATTTTATATATTTTTGGCGCATTTTTGCTGTACACGGGTGTAAAAATGTGGCAAAACCACGATGAGCAAGAAGATCCGAAGCAGTCAGGCTTATATAAGTTTTTACAAAAACATCTGAAAATCAGCGATGACAGCCATGATGCATCAGGTCAAGAGCGGTTTGTGTTGGTGAAAAATGGCGTTAAGTATTTTACCCCATTAGCGGTGGTGCTTATCTTGGTTGAATTGTCCGATGTGATTTTTGCGGTGGATTCGATTCCTGCAATTTTTGCGGTCACTACCGACCCGTTTATTGTTTTGACGGCAAACTTGCTGGCTATTTTGGGTCTACGGGCGATGTTCTTCTTGTTATCGGGTTTGGCGGATAAATTCCATTTATTGCCTTATGCGCTTAGTGTCATCTTGGTGTTTATTGGTGCTAAAATGCTACTGCTTGATGTGTTCCATGTGCCGATGGCTATCTCGTTAGGCTTTATTGCCGCCGTACTAACAGTGACAGCGATTTTATCGGTAAAGTTTCCAAATTTGGGTAAAGTTGAAGCATAAAAAATATTTTTGAATATAAAAAAGGGCTAACAATTTAGCCCTTTTTTGTGGATTAAAAACTGACTATTTGGCATAAAATGCTTCTAAAGTAGGCACAAATTGTTTTTTTCGGCTGACCAAGTTACCTAAATCAAGCAGTTTATCATTGAGTCTGGTATCAAATGCTTGCTCAATGATTTCATTTTGTGCATCGTTGCTACCAACCGCCCAAGATTGCTGTTTTAAAATATCAACAATAATAACTAGCATATAATCCAAGCCATCTCTTTGGCGGATTAGTTCACTGGCTTGTTGGATGCCCTCAATGCGCGACAACACCACATCAGGTTTAACAGTTTCGATACTAGCGATTGCCCATTTTTTATTTGAGAAAATAAACTGTTTATAATCGGTAGTGACTAACGCATCATCCGTTAAGTCGCTGATATTGCTTTTTGCATCGAATAATTGATTGGCAAAGCTGTTTATATCGTGAATCCCTGCAAGGTGGATGACTGCTTGTAACGCTTGCTTGTCACTGTCTGTAGTGGTAGGACCTGTCAGATTAAGCGTATCAGATATGATTGCACCTGCCATCAATGTTGCCATTTGCTGAGAAATCAGCAAATTTCTTTCCTTTAACATTTGATATAAAATGGTGCTGGTAGAGCCGACAGGCTCAAAACGAATATAGGCAGGTTCGGCAGTGGTTAAATCACCGAGTTTATGATGGTCGACAAGGTAACAAATATGGGCGTCTGCTAGATTGGCAATCGATTGCTGGCTTTCGTTATGATCGACTAAAGCAGCGGGTTGGTCAGGCTCAAGATGAGTGAGTAATTCTGGTAATCGGACTTTAGCAAGTTCAATTAAAAATTTGGTTTCTTGATTGATATTATCTAAGCGGTAACTTTTGGCATCTATACCTTGTTGATTGAGCCAATAGGTCATGACGATGGCGGATACGATAGCATCGGTATCTGGTTTTTTGTGCCCAAAAACAGCAATGGTTGTCATAAAATTACCCCAATATAAAACACAGCTATTATATCACCTTGTCAAAATCAAACGGTTGACTGGCAAGTTTGCGATGAAAAAGCCGATATTGACTAATCGGCTAACTTTACTATTAAGTGCACCATTAAGTGCAAAAAAACTACATGGCTGATTGGATAAGGTGAATGAGGCGCTCACCGATTTGGGCGGTTTCATCGGCATTCATGTTGAGCGGTGGCAATAACCGGATGGCATTACCGCCTGCCACATTGATGATTAGATGATGATTGTCACGCGCTTTATCGACCAAGGTATCAAATGCAATGCCGCTATCCTGTGGCATCACCACCCCTAGCATCATGCCTTTTCCGCGTACAGTAACCCCTTGGTTACCCAGCTCACTGGTGATTTGCTCTATTAATGCCGCGCTATTGCTCAGGGTAGTTGCCATCATATTTTCATCATCAATGACATCAATCACTTCGCTAACCACACGGCAAGCAAGCGGCGTACCACCATACGTTGAGCCGTGTGAGCCATAGCTAAAAATATCATTGGCTTTTGCGCTGGTCATGCACGCACCCACAGGAAAACCATTCCCCAATCCTTTTGCTGTGGTCAAAATATCAGGTTTGATGGATGAATATTGATAAGCGAAGTATCGCCCCGTACGACCATTGCCCGTTTGCACTTCATCTAAAATCATTAATAAGTCATGGTCATCGCAAACTTTGCGAACTTGGGTTAAAAAATCAAAGCCATTGGCAGCGGTATTGACGCCACTTTCACCTTGGATAGGCTCAAGCATCACAGCGCAAACATTGTCATTATCGGCAATCGCTTGGTTAATCGCTTCAATATCCCCAAAAGGCACACGAATAAAATCCTCATCTAAGGTAAAAAATCCAGCTCTAGCCATCGGATTTGCAGTGGCGGATACGGTCAATAGGGTGCGTCCATGAAACGATTTTTCCATCACAATCACTTTGGCTTGGGTTTGCCCACGATTTGATGCAAACAGTCGCGCCATTTTTAATGCCGCTTCGTTGGCCTCGGCACCGCTATTGGCAAAAAATACTTTATCCATGCCTGCGACTTGGCATAACTTTTCACCCGCGCGCTCTTGCCAATCAATACCAAAAAGATTGCTGGTATGCACAAGCGTTGCGGTTTGATCGGCAATCGCGGCAGTGATACGCGGATGACAATGCCCCAGGCCACAGACAGCAATCCCTGTTAACGCATCCAAATACGGCGTTGCGTCAGCGGTATAAAGGTAACTACCTTGACCTTTGACAAAGCTAATGGGCTGGCGTTTATAGGTGGGAAGTAAATAAGAGCTCATGGGGATTCCTTTAATCCTAGTTAGCGAATCATAGTTAGCGCAATTACTAACCAATCAAATCTACGTTATTTAAAAGCGTCTAATTCGTCACTAAACGGGGTGTCTTCTGCACCGACTTTATAGTCTTCATTCGCCCAAGCGCCTAAGTCAATGAGTTTACAGCGTGCACTGCAAAATGGCTTGGTGGGGTTATCTGCCCAAACGGTGGGTTTGCCGCAGCGCGGACAGGGGTAAGTTTTGACAGGTGCATTTGATGGGGTGGGCTCGGTTTTAGACATAAACAAAAGGTATTCTTAAAAATAGTGTATCGGATTATTTGCCATAGTATACTATAAATCCTTTTTTTTGGGCGAATCAAGCGACTGTTCATGCTAAGTCATCAATTTACCAGACCGTTTCAACCCGATCGTATCCGTCATCCCAGAGATTTTCAGCCACTTGCCGCAACATTTTGGCAGCAACCCGCCATTTTTGTTGAAATCGGTGCAGGTAAAGGCAAGCATGCCTTGAGTTTTGCCAGCGATAATGCCAATGCCCATCTCATTGCGATTGAACGTACCGCAGAAAAATATCAAGCCATGCAAAAAATGGCGAATCAAGCCAAGTTGTCTAATTTAACGACTATTCATGCTGATGCCATTGCTTGGGTCACCCATGCTGTGCCCGCGCAAAGCTTGTCAGGGGTGTTTATTCTTTACCCCAATCCAGAGCCGCATAACCCCAACCAACGCTGGCTTAACATGCCGTTTTTTGAGTGGTTGCTGTCTCGGTTAAAACCAGGTGGCGAGCTTATACTTGCCAGTAATATTGAAAGTTATATTGATGAAGCCGAGCTTAAAGCACAGACAGTTTGGCAAGTGCCGGTGGAGAAAACCCAAGTACCCAATCATAGTGAACGCACGCATTTTGAGGTGAAATACCTAGCGCGTGGCGAGGCCTGTTGGCAACTGAGCATAAAAAAACCGCATGGTTATACCACACGGTTTGATGATTTTAATTCACTTTAGTCAGGTTTTAATGCAAGGGGCGTGGTTTGGGTGTCATCGGCACGTACCACATAAGTTTTGGCGATTTTATCATGTAAGCTTAATCGCTTTTTGCTGGTGAGCATCATGACCAAATCAATAACTAACACAACCAAACCAAAAATCGATAAAGAGTAAGCCAATGTGGTAAATAACCCACGCATAATGATTAAGTTAAAAAATCTGGGAATGGCATTGGATTGGCGATCCAAAATACGTATGCCCATTATCATCTTACCGATAGTCTGACCACGGCGCATCAATAATAGGACTTGCGCAATCATTAAGCCCCATACCAAAATATTGGTCAACAACAATATATGCTCAGGTAACGCTGACATGAGTTCCATCTGCTGGGCAGACGTCAAGCGGGTTTGTCCTGCTTCTGCCCATTTGAGTAATTTATCAAAATTTGGGCTGTTATATAGGGAGATAAACAGGGGCGACGACGCCAATACCATAAGCAGGGTATCTACCAATTTTGCTGCGATACGACTACCGATGCTGGCAAGGTCTAACTGTTTTTTGGCATGGGCAATGTCTTGCTTCGAGCCAAGTTTCTTGCTCAATGTGACCTTGGTAGGGTTAGGGGATTTGTGCGGATTATTCGCTGAATACCGATCCCAAACATTCTCAGAGTCTTCTGAAGGCGATATAGGATTAGGCGTGTTGTTAATAATATAATCTGCTTCGTTAGATGGTAGCTGCTCACGTTGGTGGGTATTTCCTGGCAAGCTTTCATCCATCGTTGGACGGTAAAAAAATTGCCCATCCGTCATCGCATTGACTGTGTTCCAGTTATCCATCCCTTGATGCCACATCAAATCAGTGAGTAACACTTGCCCTGTCGCAAGCATTTGATTGAGTTGTTCAAGGGTATAGGGGCCGGCTTGCACATTGTTGCGAGCTAGAAAAATATGCATGTAATAACTCTACTTCTACTGGGTGGTAAAATTTGAATGACTGTATCTTATTATATGATGTTTTGCAACATCGTGCTAAAAATCGCTTATTATGCAAAACAGGTTATACAAGGCATGTTATTCAAAAAATTGCGATATCCTTATGGATTGAGGTCAACAGTATCTAAACCATTAGCTATGCTTGGCTGGTAATGATTGGCTGGTAACGATTGGTAGGTGGTAATTATCTATCATGGGGTTAACCAAAAGTGTGCTAGTGTGCTAATATTTTTGGTTCAGCCTACGATTATTTTTCTTATTCTTATACTTGTTCTTATATTGTCAGATTGTATTTATGTCAGCGACTCATCCCACCAACGCCATCATTTATTTTGATAAACCTTGGTATCACTATTTGACTTATTTTCCGAATTTTCCCAAGCTTGAGGCAAAACATACTCATTCAACACATAGTCATGCCCCTGCTATCAATATTGTTGAAAATTTGAATGCTTGTTTGGATAGATATGAGGATATAAACGCCAGCCGTATAGTCAATTTTGAAAAATTACCCATTCGCTTTGTGGAGCAAGCGTGTTTGCCTGAGAGTGAGGCTTATGAGAGTTTTATTGCCAACACAGGGAAAATTCCAACCCGTGACAATCACCATGATTTGCTGAACGGTTTAATTTGGCTGAATTTTCCGCAGGCTAAAGCGGTATTTAACGAACTTCATGCCAAAGATATTTTGCAACATGGTATTCATAACGCCAGAACAGCGCTGCGTAATGCGTTAACGGTATTTGATGAAAATGGCGGCATTGTGGTGAGTTCAGATAAACTATTGCTTGAACAGTTACAAGCCTTTAAATGGCAAGCGGCTTTAGTCACGCATAGAGCAAATTGGTTGGGTCAACATCGTACCATTGCCTTTTTTCCATTTGGTCATGCCCTGCTTGAAAAATTAGTTAACCCAAGAAAAAATATCACCAGTCATACCTTGCTGATTTTAGTAGATGAGGGTTGGTTTGAGCAATCTATAGCCAGTCAGAGAAACCAGCTTGATACCGCAATTGCTAGGATGTTTAGACAACTGGCAATGCCAGATTTGACGGAGAATGGAGTTAAGCTATCATCCAAAAGCTTTCAGCCGTTACCTGTGATGGGTATCCCTGGCTATAGTGATGACAATGTGATACCAATATTTTATCAAGATGAGGCTGTTTTCAGGCGTCCAAGAGCTTTTAGCGCGCCTATTTTTTCATTACATGACTCATTACACCAGTGACCAGAAAATTTATAACCGTGGCTAGAGTGGTTGGGGGTGATTACCCAGTCTATGAATCTTGCTTGATAAAAGCCGGTTAATCCGTTAGCATTAAAGCAATTTCTAGTTCATCCAGTCCATTTATTGATGAAACTCATAATTACTAATAAAAATATTGGAGCATCGGCATGACCACCAAAGTCGTCAAAATTGATAATAAAGTTCGTATGATTACAGGTAAATTAGCCCCTCATCTTGAAATTCAATGGGAACATTATACCTTAGTAGAATTGCAATCATTGCTTGAGACGGTGGTTCGTTTTGAAATTGAGCACAACTTTCGTCGTCACAAAGATTATAAAGATAGCAAAGGCGCTAATATCCAAGTGTTTAATGATGGCAACGAACTTAAAGTCACAAGTCTAAAAGATGAATTACTAATCATCCGCGATAGCCAAATCGATTCACAATAACTATAAATCCGCGAATCAATCAAAATCCAAGCCGAATAACTTGGATTTTTTTCGTCATGTTGTTGGTAATTATTAAAGCAAAGTATCACCCTAAACGCTCAATGATTGGCATTGATAAAAAAATAATCGATAGCCGTCTAAGCATGGTATAATTGTCAGTTTTTATTGACAAGCGAATCATGGGTGACACGATGAAATACCCTAAAATCTACGACGTAATTGTGATTGGTGGCGGTCATGCTGGCACAGAAGCGGCGCTAGCTGCTGCACGCATGGGTCAGCAGACGCTTCTACTTACGCATAATATTGAAACCTTGGGACAGATGAGCTGTAATCCTGCGATAGGCGGGATTGGCAAGTCGCATTTGGTGCGTGAAGTCGATGCGTTGGGCGGCGCTATGGCGCTTGCCACTGACAAAGCAGGGATTCAGTTTCGTGTGTTAAATAGCCGTAAAGGTGCCGCTGTCCGTGCTACACGTGCGCAAGCAGACCGTATTTTATATAAAGCGGCGATTCGCCATACCTTAGAGAATCAGCCAAACTTGGATATTTTCCAACAAGCGGCGGATGATATTTTGGTTGAAAACGGCAAAGCCGTAGCCGTGGTTACCCAATCAGGGATTGAATTTGCTTGCGGGGCAGTGGTGTTGACCTCTGGCACTTTTTTAGGTGGTACTATTCATATTGGGTTAGAAAACCACAAAGGTGGACGTGCAGGCGATCCGCCTTCTATCCGTTTGGCAGATAGATTGCGTGAACTCAAGCTGCCGGTTGGACGTCTCAAAACAGGCACGCCACCACGCATTGATGCGCGCACGGTTGATTTTAGTGTCATGACCGTGCAGCCAGGGGATACACCACTGCCCGTCATGTCGTATTTGGGCGATGTGTCCATGCATCCGCGCCAAATCAACTGCTATATCACCCATACCAATGAACGCACCCATGACATTATCCGCAGTGGGCTGGATCGCTCACCCATGTATTCAGGGGTGATTGAAGGCATTGGTCCCCGTTATTGCCCATCGATTGAAGATAAAATTCATCGATTTGCGGATAAAGACAGCCATCAGATTTTTATTGAGCCTGAAGGATTGACCACCCATGAACTTTATCCCAATGGGATTTCAACGAGTTTACCATTTGATATTCAGTTGGCTTTAGTCCGCTCGATGAAAGGGCTGGAAAATGCGCACATCTTGCGTCCTGGCTACGCAATTGAATACGATTATTTTGACCCACAAAATCTTAAACCAAGCCTTGAGACCAAATCTATTGATAACCTATTTTTTGCCGGTCAAATCAATGGAACGACAGGGTATGAAGAAGCCGCTGCGCAGGGTATCTTAGCTGGGTTAAATGCAGCCCGTCGCACCCAAGGACTGGATGCTTGGACACCGCGCCGCGACCAAGCCTATATCGGTGTGTTGGTAGATGATCTCATCACAAATGGTACCAAAGAGCCGTACCGTATGTTTACCAGTCGTGCCGAATACCGTCTACTGCTGCGTGAAGACAATGCCGATCAACGCTTGACAGAAATTGGTCGTGATTTAGGACTGGTGGACGATGCACGCTGGCAAGTGTATAGCGATAAAATGACAGCGATTGAGCAAGAAACCGCACGTTTGCGCTCGCTTTGGGCAACGCCCACTAATACGCTAGGTCAATCATTTATCGATAAAACCGGCGAAGTACTGACCAAAGAGAATAACGCGCTGGATTTGTTAAAACGTCCGAATGTGTCATTTGATGATATTAGCGAATTGACCCAATCTTCCGTATCTGCTGAAGTGGGTGAGCAAATTGAAATTGGTGTCAAATACGCCGGTTATATCGATCGTCAGCAAGTTGAAATCGGTCAGATGAAAAAACTTGAACACACGCTCATTCCAGAAGATTTTACTTATCATGATATCTCTGGGCTTTCCAATGAAATTGTGCAAAAACTTGAAAAAGTGCGCCCAACCACGCTTGCCCAAGCCAGTCGCATTAGCGGTGTCACGCCAGCTGCGGTACAACTTTTGGCAATGATGATTAAAAAAAGCAAAAAAGCGCGTGAAGTGCTAAGCTCTTAACTTTAGACCATGCTACATAAGTCCCATGGTATTGGTATGTGCCATACTTGGGACTTTTTTATTTTCTACTCAAAAAAATTATTATGCTAACTGCGTTCCTCTTTGCGCTAAAAATTACCTTGCCCAATATCTTACTGATGTTATTGGGGGTGATGATGCAAAAAAAACAAACCATCAACCAGTCGTTTGTTGAAATCGCCTCTGATATGGTTTTTAACTATTGCCTGCCATGTTTGCTGTTTTTTAGTATTCTAAAAAGTGACATTCATTTTGCGGAGCAGGTCGATTTGATTAAATCGGGATTGATGGTCACT
The DNA here is from genome assembly GCF_031986685.1 of Moraxella sp. CTOTU47915. Classification (NCBI taxonomy): domain Bacteria; kingdom Pseudomonadati; phylum Pseudomonadota; class Gammaproteobacteria; order Moraxellales; family Moraxellaceae; genus Moraxella; species Moraxella sp. CTOTU47915. The sequence continues at coordinate 32,542 of NZ_DAMAAE010000004.1, read as the reverse complement.
TTTGGGCTATTTTTTCTCGGTGAGCTATTTGCTTATTTTTTTGTCAAAAATAGCCGTGATAAAGGTGTGTTTGTACAAGGCGTCTTTCGCAGTAACATGGCAATTATGGGACTGGCGACTGTGACCAACGCCTATGGTAGCCAAGGCGTTAGTATCGGTGCGGTTTATATGGGTCTTTTAACCATTGTGTATAATGTGTTGTCTGTGATTAGCCTAAGCAGAAATGACAACAACAGCCAAGGCATGGTTAAAAAAGCCATCACCATGACCAAAAAAATCGGGCAAAATCCGTTAATTATTGCGTTGGTATCGGCGTTTGCTTATAAGTTATTGCAGCTGCCGATGCCGCCTGAATTTATCATCAAAACAGGCGAGTTATTGGCGGCGGTAGCGTTACCGTTGGCTTTGATTTGTGCAGGCGCGACACTCGATATCAAGTCGATGCTCAATATGACAGGCGTGTCTATGCAGGCTAGCATCGGTCGAATCATCGTGGCGCCTATCACAGCGGTTGTGGTGGGTGGCTTGATGCAGTTATCACCGATACAAATGGGCGTGATGTTTATTATGGTAACATCGCCTGTTGCTGCTGCCAGTTATGTGATGGCTCGCAGCATGGGGGGCAATGAAATATTAGCGGCCAATATTTTAGGATTTACCACCGTTTTTTCTATGTTTAGTCTAGCCATCGGCATGGCATTGTTGCGCCATTTTGGCTTGGCGTAGCGCAAAATTGGCTAGGCATAGATTATTCGAAGTAGATTATTCAAAATAGTGTAGCCATTTTAGGGCAACTTCATCAACGTTATCGATACTGTCGGACTTCGGCAACCATTCGCGGCTAGCGGTGACCCGAATCGCATTGGTTTGATTGATATCATATTGACTACCAATACTGAGTTTGGGCTGCCAATAGCTTTCATTATCACTATCGCCACTTAACCAAAACGGCAGGTTTAATTCCGATATCGCACGCCAATTTGGACGCAATTCTGCATTGCATCCAATATTGACGCCAAGCCCAGCACGATAACCATGATATAAGCCCTTACCAAACTGCGCTGCAAGAGTGCCCAAGGCATAGCAAATATTGGCGGGCATATCGCCTGTGTTTGGGGCGGCGCTACCTAGTGCTACGCTTTTACCAAATTCACCGCTGATATTTGCGACCAAATGATTGTCTGTAGCGCTGCGGTCATCTTTGTTGCTACTGCTGGCACCCTTGATACCATCAAAGACTCGCTGTAAACCAATATTACCACCCCATGAAATACCTTTTTTTGCGCTATTAATCGGATGCAATGAACGCACATCAAATAATCCTAGTTGCTCAAGTTGCACGGTATCTTGATGGTCGGCGTTGTCATGGATGCTAAGACCCATACTCAATGCCGTCAGTTGTGAGCCTATGGGATAGCCATCAATTTTATCCAACGCATCACGATACACCATGCGGTAATTTAAAGTGATAGCCTGGTTACTGTCTAACTTAGGTCGTCCACTGACCCTGTCAAACGACTGCTGACTAACTCCGATATCAAATCGACTTAAAGGATTAGCCAGTTCAGGATTGTCGCGGCTAGGCAATATCTGAGAACTTAACGCTATATCTTGATGGGGATTGTTAAAAGCCTTGGGATGATTTGCCGTGTTGCGGGCATTTAATTGCGCTTGCACGATAGTCGGTGTTGAAGGACTAAAATTGGTAGAGCGAATCAAATTTTCGCGATTTAACATGCGTACCACTTGGGCGGGGGAAATCATTGGGGAGTCAGTCACTAAAAAATTTTTATCGGGAAAAATAGAATTTAGTAACACCAAAATTTCAGAGGCGCAATTATCGGATAACAGATAATAAGGCAAGTTTTGGTCTTTGATTTCCCAAGTTCGATAGGCAAGTTGTTTAACTTGTTTATCAGTAAGATTGAGCTGATATTGCCATACGTTGCGCCCATTATCTTGCAAATATTCTTTGATACCTTGCTGATAATTGGTCATGGTAAATTCGCCCGCATTGCCACCGATACTAGATTTGTAAGCAAATTTTAAAAAATGCTCACCGTCGGTGACTTTCGGCGTGAAGTTCAAATAGTATTGATTGCTAAGGTCGGCATTATCAAATCGCAAAAAACTATGGGCAAATGCAGACGGTGGGCTATCTAAATACTCACTGGCAAAAATTAATGAGACGGATTGGGGATTGATTTTTTGTAGCCATGAATCGAGTGCATCACAATGCTGATTGGGTAGGCTTGAGGTATCGATGGCTAAGTTTTCAATGAGCCACTGTGTACGAGCGGGAAAGCGACATTGGACAGAGGCATTATTTTTTTCGCTTGGGTGAAATAACTGTGTGAGCATTTCGTCAAGTTCTGCTTGGGGATTTTTGGCACCTTGCGCGCTAGCAAAAAATTGTCTTTGGCTCGCTTGTGGGTTAAAACGATTGTTGACCCGACTTTCAAAGGGCCGTTTTGTGGTGACTGTTTCAGGATAATACAACAACCGCAGCCACGCTTTTTGCGCCGCTAAGTTTTGCTCATGGGCTGATGTCAATGCCGTTTGCAGTGCTTGGGTAGCGGCAGTAGGCGTCGGCGTAGATAGGGCTGTATCTGACAAAAATTGCTGAGCTGGTGCAGGCGAGACATTGGATAAAGGCGCTGCTAACGCATAATGTTGAGCGAATATTAGGCTTAATACAAAGGCTGCTTGAGCCAACTGCTTTTGATTAAAAGCTATTTTCTTTTGATTAAAAACTATTTTCTTTTGATTAAAAACACGGGTTACAGCGTGTTGATGATAGCTGTATTTGAGAGAGTTCATAGCGGTGCTCTATTTTATAAGGTAAATTTTTATAAGGTAAGTTTTCACAACTTTTGATAAGCAAAGCATATAATATCTGTGTGCAAATTAACATTGCCCAATTTGTAATCACGCCATTGTAGGCAGCTATCTGGCTATAAGACAACTTGCCAAATAGATTTTATCCGCTTAATTTGCTATAATTTTTTAATTATTTAGCAAAATTTTTTTAAACTATTGTGATTTATTAAAGGGTATAAGGACAATTCAGTCATGGATAAACAAGCGATTTTATCAGCGTTAACGCCTGAAATTGTTGAAAAATTTCGTCAAGCGATTTCGCTTGGCAAATGGGAAGATGGTCGAAAGTTGACGGAAGAACAGCGTCAAACTTGTATGCAAGCGGTGATGGTGTGGGAGCATGAGTTTTTGGTTGTAGAAGAGCGTACTGGCTATATTCATCGACCCAAAAAAGCGGCAGAAGACTGTGATATCGGTCATGATCATCACTACCCAAATAAACCGCAGGACGAGGACGGTGAAAAACCGATTAAATTTAGTTAGGCGATAAAAAAAGGCGAGTTCATTATCTCGCCTTTTTTACACTATTTTTTTAAGTACTTATTTATCAATTATTTGAATACTTAACTACTTAGGTATAAGTACTTAAGTATAAGTACTTGGTATTAGCTAGTTGATTATTTTTCTAAAATGGCGACCACACCTTGTCCGCCCGCCGCACAGATAGAAATCAGCGCACGACCCGAGCCTTTTTGATCCAGTAGTTTAGCGGTGCTGGCAAGAATGCGACCACCGGTTGCGGCAAACGGATGCCCTGCAGCAAGTGATGAGCCATTTACGTTGAGTTTACTGCGGTCAATCGCGCCAAGTGGTTTATCAAGATCTAAGCGCTCTTTACAAAAACTTTCGTCTTCCCATGCAGCAAGCGTAGACAATACCTGTGAAGCAAATGCTTCGTGAATTTCATAATAATCAAAATCTTGCAGCGTTAAGCCTGCACGTTCCAACATACGTGGCACAGCATAGGCAGGTGCCATCAATAAGCCTTCTTTAACACCTTTTTTACCTGTAAAATCAACTGCAGCGGTTTCTTGGTAGGTGAGATAAGCAAGCGGTTTTAATCCATTCGCTGCAGCCCACTCATCTGTCCCTAATAACACACAAGATGCGCCATCGGTCAACGGTGTTGAGTTGCCCGCCGTCATGGTTGGGTTGGCATTTTTCTTACCAAATACAGGTTTTAATGACGCCAATTTTTCTAACGAAATATCAGGACGTAGATTATTGTCGCGTGTTAAACCCTTAAATGGCGTGATTAAATCATCAAAAAAACCCTCATCGTACGCACGCGCCAAGTTTTTATGACTATTAAAGGTAAACTCATCTTGTGCTTCACGGGTGATTGCCCATTCAAGTGCGGTGATGGCTTGGTGCTCACCCATTGATAATTTGGTACGAGGTTCACCATTTTGCGGTGCATCAATCAAGTCTTTTGGGTTAATGCTTAATAACGCTTGCAAGCGATCTTTATTGGTTTTGGCATTATTAAGTTTTAACAGCGCTTTACGAAGCCCATCACCAATGCCTAAAGGGGCATCAGAGGTGGTGTCCACACCGCCTGCAATCCCTGAATCAATCAGCCCCAAGGCGATTTTATTGCTCACCGCGAAAGCCGCTTGTAGTCCAGTACCACACGCCTGTGACACATCATAAGCAGGTGTTTGTGGACTTAACGCCGTGCTTAACACGCATTCACGGGTGAGATTGATATCACGGCTTAATTTAATGACCGCGCCCGCCACCACTTCACCCAATCGTTTATCTTGTAAGTTATAGCGTTCCACCAAGCCATTAAGCGCAGCTGTCAACATTTCAGAGTTGCTGACATTGGTATATTGACCATTTGAGCGGGCGAAAGGAATACGGTTGCCACCTAAAATAGCGACCTTTTTGCCAGCAGGCTGTTGAGTTGGGTGTTGAAAATTGTCCATAGAAAAATCCTTTTGAGCAATCAATTAAATAATTGAGATAAATTTAAACCAAATAACTTTTTAAAAATAACTAAATCTTTTAAAAATAACTAAACTTTTTAAGTTGCAGTGATGTTACCATAAAACGCAGACAAAAATATCGCCTAAAGTTATATATATAACGATAATTTATATAAATGAACAAAACCAATAAAATTTTATTTGATATGACTGTTCAATGTTGTTTGATTGGTATAAAATTTACACAGTATCTATGTTTAGCAGCTGTGTTTAATTGAGTGTTTAACTCACTTTTTAATTCAGTCTTATCTAATAGCCTAAGCAAAATTAACTATTCAAAGGAGTCCTTATGTCAGACCATTATTCAGAATTCGTTCAAAATCCATTGGGACGTAAGATTGCCCAAAATTTGGGTTTACCGATGCCAATTAACCTTGAGCGTTACAAAGACGGTCAAGCACCCGTGACAGGCAGTGTCATTTTTGGGGCTAGTGAAAACGCTGTCCTGGCAAATGACATCGCCAAAGTATTAGCCAATGTGCAAGCCGATGTCTATCTAGACGCCAATGAGTCAGCGCGTGATGCTTTACAAAATGCACAGATTGAAGCCGAGCAGTTTGGCGCGAATCAGTATTTTAAAGTGGCAATTTTCGATGCTTCAGGTATCAAAACAACCCATGAGCTAAAACAAGTTTACAACTTCTTCCATCCGATTGCGCGTTCGATTGACCGCTCAGGTCGGGTTATCGTCATTGGCTTGCCACCAGAAAAATGCACCAGTATCGCACAGGCAGCAGCTCAGCGTGCTTTAGAAGGGTTTGTCAAATCCGTCGGTAAAGAATTTAAGCGCGGTATCACAAGCCAGCTTATCTATGTAGACCCAAATGCGGCGCAGAACCTTGAATCTACTTTACGTTTTTTTGCCTCACCGCGTTCTGCGTATGTGTCAGGTCAAGTGGTCAGAGTGGGTGAAGGCAACCCAGTCACGGTCGATTGGCAAAAGCCCTTAAAAGGTAAAACACTGGTGGTGACTGGCGCGAGCCGAGGTATTGGCGAAGCCATCGCAAAGGTATTGTCGCGTGATGGCGCACATGTCATCTGTGTCGATGTGGCTGCACAGCAATCGGACTTGCAAAAAGTAGCAGGTGAGATAGGCGGCTCTACCTTAACATTAGATATCACCGCCGACGATGCTGGCGAAAAAATAGCCGCAGCGGCAGCTAAGCGTGGCGGCTTAGATGGTATTGTCCACAATGCAGGCATAACGCGTGACAAGACATTGGCAAAAATGGATGATAACATGTGGGATGCCGTCATGAACGTCAATCTCAATGCGGAAGAAAAAATTGATGATTATCTGCTCAGTCATGACAGTTTCAATGAAAACGCGAGAATTGTATGTGTATCATCCATTAGCGGTATTGCCGGCAATTTGGGACAGACCAATTATGCCATGAGCAAAGCTGGCGTGATTGGCGCGGTACAAGCGACTGCGCCTACATTAAAGAATGGTATTACCATTAACGCGGTAGCGCCAGGATTTATCGAAACCCAAATGACGGCTGCCATACCTTTTGCGATTCGAGAAGCAGGTCGCAGGATGAACTCAATGAGCCAAGGCGGTTTGCCGATTGATGTGGCTGAGACCATTGCTTGGCTGGCTTGCCCTGCATCGGGCGGCGTCAATGGCAACATTGTCCGCGTCTGTGGTCAAAGTGTGTTGGGTGCGTAATTATTGACGGGCTGAAAAAAAATCAGTATCGAAAATATCGCTACTGATTTTTTTTCATTATTTTTTCTAAGTATTTTTTCTAAGTCAAACTTAAACTAAGCTTTATGCAAAAAATCAACAATTAGATTGTGACATTCGATTATAATAAACTAAGTTCTCAGATTTTGAGATCTGACGGTAATGAAAAGTAATGGAATATACCCGAACACTATCTAATCAAACAGCCATTTTTTGGCTCAAGCTTAAAAAGTAAAAAAGTAAGGACAGTCTGTATGTCAGACCAAAATTTTAGTCGTTTGCCAAAGCCGCACACCACCTATGCCAATATTATCAAAAGTTTTTTACCCATCGGCGACCAAGACAAATCAGCCAATGCGGTGCTGCCCAATGCTACTTATAGCGTCAATACGCTTGAAATCGACCATGATAACTTAGCCGATTACCGCAGAATTTGTGGTTTTGAAAACAATAGCTACGTGCCGCCGACGTATTTTGCGGTGCTGTCGCAGTCGTTACAGATGAACATGATGGTCAAAGAGCCATTTCCCTTTGCCATGCTCGGCTTGATTCATGTGCAAAACAGTGTTACCCAATATCGGCGCATTAAAGATAGCGCAATTTTTAAAATGGCGGTGAGCTTTGCTAACCTGCGCGACCATGATCGTGGTAAGCAGTTTGATTTTGTGACTAAAGTTTTTGAAAAAGATGAGCTGGTGTGGGAAGGGACTTCGACGTATTTATCACGCCAAAAAAGCAAAAAAACGACTCACAAAGCATCGACGACGCAAGTAGAACCCAAGCCCACACTTGATAGTAATGATATGCATGAATTTTGGGAAATTCCTGAAGATATCGGGCGTCGCTATGCGTTTATCTCTGGGGATTTTAATCTGATTCATTTGCATCCTTTATCCGCCAAGGCATTTGGTTTTCCAAAAGCCATTGCCCATGGTATGTGGACAAAAGCCAAATGCTTGGGTGCGTTGGGTGATTTGCCAGAGAGCTTTACCTGTGATGTGACGTTTAAATTGCCGATTTTTTTGCCCTCTGAAGTAGAGTTTATCGCAAAATTTGATAATCGTGACGAGCAAGTGGATTTTGGTGTGTATGATGCTACTACACCAAAAGCCAATTTGATAGGGAAAATCACCCAAGCGCAGGCTAAATAATAGCGATAAAAAAGCGACAGAAAAATTTCAATAAGGGTTCAATGTTAAGCGGCTATTTTTTTAGCAGGGTGTTTTCTAGCACAATGGTTTTTAGCAAATGGTTTTTTAGGATGCTATTGAAGTAATGAAGGATTTAATGGATTATCAAGCGCTCAATCAACACCTAGCCCAACTGTTATCACAATTTGATCTTAATCAAAAGGTAGGTGGCTGCAGTCTGGTTATTTTTCATCAAGGTAAAGCAGTTACTCAATTGGCTCACGGTATCGCAAATATTGATAAAACTAACCAGCAAATCACCCCTTGGCAGCCATCCACCTTGTCGCTGAATTTTTCGACAGGTAAGGGGATACTTGTTACGTTGATTCATATTTTAGTGAGTCAAAATCTTTTAGCGTATGACAAAACTTTGGCTAGCTATTGGCCAGCGTTTGCCCAAAATGGCAAAGATAGCGTCACTTTGCGTGATATGCTAACCCACGAGTCGGGATTATTTAATATTGTCAGTATTACCGAACATGCCAAAGACATGCTAGATTGGCAATTGATGCTCAGCAATGTTGAGCAAATGGCATTAAATAGTCCAACTAATACGCAGAGTTCAGGTAATAGTTCAGCTAATAAGAAGCAGCCTGTTAATCAATCAACCGAATCTAGCGCGGCTTCCCATGCGGATTCTAGCGCGGCTTATAGTGCCTTGGTATCCGGCTGGGTATTGGGTGGGCTGATTGAAAAAGTAACCCAATTGCCCCTGCAGCAAGCCCTAGAATATTATTTATTGGAACCGCTCGATTTGGTCGGTCAAGCTTACTTTGGGGTACCCAAAGACAAAGTTGAACAGGTGGCAGGTCAAATACGTGCCAAAGAGACTCAAGCTAAACCTTTACTCACTCAAGATGCTGACTCAACGCTACAATTTTATCAATCCTTGCCTTTTTACCCCGAGTGGTTAACATTGTCTCAATCGGGCTCTCCTTTGACAACGCAGGCCATTAACGCGCTGTATTTTCAACCTGCTAATATCAATATCGAAGACTATAAATCTGCGCTGGTACCCATCGGTAGCAGACAATTTAATTATTATCACCCTGTCACCCTGCAGGCGAAAATTCCTGCCGCAAATGGAGTAGCCAGCGCGATAGCGTTGGCTACAATATATGCAATGCTTGCAAATCGCGGCGTTTGGCAAGGTAAAACGCTAATCAATTCTGCTGTTTTTAAGGCGCTTTCAACCATTCACAATGAGCAATTTGACAAAATCATGCCAGCGGTAATGGCGTGGCGACTCGGTTATCATCGTGTGTTTAGTCTGTTCCATGATGTGTCTGATGCATTTGGACATATGGGGTATAATGGGTCTATGGCCTGGTGTGATCCCAGTCGCGCATTAGCAGTGAGCTTTGTACATAATTATGATGTCACTATGCTGGGTGATGATCGCCAATTTATCTTGAATGAAACCATATTAGATTTTTTTGCTTAGCCTAATTGCTAAGGCTTTTTTCTTAGTCTTGTTTCTTAGCCCCATTTAAACAGTAAAAGGAATGTAATCAATGCCGTATGACACTCAAAATATTTTTGCCAAAATTCTTCGTGGTGAGATTCCTAGCCATAAAGTTTATGAAGATGACAAAACGCTTGCCTTCATGGATATCATGCCGATGGCAGAAGGGCATGTTTTAGTGATTCCAAAATGTGAGGCCGTTGAATTGTCGGATATGCCAACCGATTATATAGCGGCAGTTTTCAGCACCGCGCAAAAAGTCATGGCAGCGCAGCGCAAGGTATTTAATCGCCAAGGTATTGTGCAGATGCAGTTAAATAATGCTGAGGCAGGACAATCGGTATTTCATTACCACGTTCATTTGATTCCAAGCAGTATTTATCATCTTGGATTGCATGAAAATCGTCAAGGCGATCATGAGCGTCTAGCAGCGCTGGCTAATCAATTAAAATCAGCGATTGCAAATTAATTCGCGACTTGCAAGTAGCGGATAATTAACACCCAACCCCCTATTTGCAAGCAGGTAAGATAGTTGTCGAGGTACAAATCGGTAAAAACCCCGCATCGGTTAAAACATCTTGTGCTTTTACCGACTTTAGATAATCCACAAAGATTTGACTGGTGTTAGGGTGATTCAAAATGATGCCATCTTGCAGAATTGGCGGATAACTATTTTTAGGCAGTATCAAGTAGTTATTGCTTAGTGTATTGACATTTTGCAGGGCAATGTTATTGGGTTTATTCAATACTTGCGAGAGGCTTACAAATCCAAAATCTGCTTTTCCACTTTCAGTTAACGCAAAAGTTTCATCTAGGGTATTGGTATAAATAATCTTAGGCTTGATATTATTATAAAGGTTTTGATTGACCAACCAGGCTTCTGCTGCCACGCCATAAGCTAAATTCTCTGGATTGGCTATCGCTAAACTAAAGGGTTTATTGTCGAGCATCAATTGATCAAGCGTGGTTGTAGGGCTAATGTCCATAGGGTATTTGTGACTATAAAGCACTAACTGACCACGGGTATAAGTAAAAGGCGATGATTTAACACCCTTAACACTGGCAAGCATTTGCTTTGGGTAAGTCTGATTACCCGATAAATAAATATCAAAGTTTTGAGGGTTGGCATTTACCGTATCATACAGCGCAGCATTGGGCTCAAAGGTAATTTGAATCTTTATATTCGGATAATTGTGGTTAAAATCTGATACCAAAATCGGCAATACCATGCGAAGATTGGAAAAAGCGGCAATACGTAGATTCTCAATCGCTTGAGGTGAAGAGGCGGCAGGCGCATTCTTTGAGATAGCTTTGGCAGGTTCTTTGGCAGATTGGTTGTTTGACGTCGTTGAATTTTGATTGCTATTTGATGAATTACAACCCGCTATGAATGCTGTGACAACAAATAGCACCCTAGTAAAAAAGATCGTGGCAGGTTGATTAAAAGTCATAAATTAACAAATTTAGCCCTAGTTTTTAGCGATATTATGATTAAGTGGCGAGCAAGAATACTATACAAAGTGGTAAATGAGTGTGTAAAAAACGTATCGATTTTATTGAAAAATTATTTTTTAAGTATTTTTGCTTCGAGACAGAAATAATTGAAAAAGTTGTTGCAAAAAAAAATAAAGTTGCTAAAATACCACCCCACATAGCCGATTACAGATAAACTAAAAAGCTATAGCCATCTATGCCAGTGTGGTGAAATTGGTAGACACGACGGATTCAAAATCCGTTGCCTTTAAAAGCGTGTCGGTTCGAGTCCGACCACTGGTACCAAATTAAAGCTCCTAATTACAGGGGCTTTTTTTTGAACTAAAATTGCTGGATAAAAATTTAACGTATGAATGATTAAGGTATTATTTTTAATTGTTTATCAAGCAAATCTATAATGCTATAATGCTATAATGCTATAAGGGATTACATGTTATTCAGTTGCAGTACTAATACTTTTGTTAGAGGCTAATAAAAATAATTAATTGGTGATGACGGTCAGATCGCTTACTTAAATTTACAAAATTTACAAGCGTGTAGCATTCAACTTTGATTACAATTACGCACTATATTGGTTTACTGTTAGATTTTGCCTTTTATCTTACGAGATTGTCACATGTTAGCAAAGCTCATAAAACTATCGCCTTTATTATTAGTTATATCTATTAGCGCCTGTAGTTCTAAAACCGCTATTACTAGTGGAATGTATTCGGGTAAACTGCCAGAAGTCATGACGCCAGATCAACCTGTTTCATTTGTTGCAGATAATGGTATACGATTTAATGTGGCTGAGTTAACTGTAAACAATATACCTGCTCCTGATATTTTTGCTAAAAGAACGGTTTCTTTTCCTCCATTGACAAGAGGCGGGGGTGTATATAATCGTATTGCTAAAGGAGATGTATTAGGAATTAATCTTCCAGGATATCCTGAAGTTGTCGGTACTAGTTCAGCAGCAGGTAATAGCATTTACGGCAATGGCTTTTTAGTTGATCAAAGCGGTTATATTCAATTTCCAATGATAGGACGAATAAAGGCAGAGGGGCTTACAGTAGCTGAACTCACTAGTCAATTAACTATTCGTTTATCACGTTATCTTAAACATCCAGATCCACAAGTTCGTGTACTTTCCTACCGCGGTAATAAATTTTATGTTGATGGGCAAGTAAAATCGCCTGGGCAATATGACATTGCAGATCAGCCTATCAATCTTTATACCGCTATCAGTATGGCAGGTGGTACGAGTGAAAAATCTGATACAAATAATATCCAGCTGATTAGAGCTGGAAGAACCTATAACTTTGGTTTCAAGTCACTGCAAAATGCTGGGTATTCTCCTAACCAAGTGATAATTCGTAATGGTGATACAATCAAAATTGGTGATTTGACCGAAAATAAAATTACTGTCATGGGCGAGTTTAATAAAATCAGTAATATTGAAATTCCTGAAAACGGTATGAGTCTGGCGGGCGTCATAGGGGAGGCGAATGGATTAATTGGTACTACTGCAAATGCTAAAAAAGTTTACGTATTACGTGAAAATTCGTCGAATAATGCTAATATCTATTATGTTGATATGACTTCCCTAACAAATTTTTCTTTAGCAAATCGCTTTAAAATGCAGCCGGGTGATGTGGTGTATGTAGACCCAACTGGTTTAACACGCTGGAATCGTATTCTTAGTCAAATCCTTCCTTCAGCGGCATTACCTGGAGTTGTAAGACAATTTTAATAGCTAGGTTTTTATTATGTCATTTGAAAAAATTTTAGTGGTATGCGTCGGTAATATCTGCCGCAGCCCCATCGGTGAAGCGCTATTACAGAAACAACATCCTAATCTAATCGTAAAATCAGCGGGATTAAGCGCATTAGTGGGCGAAGGGGCAGATGAAAAAGCCATTCAAGTGATGGATGAATGGAATGTTGATATGCGTAGTCATCGCGCCCAGCAGCTTACCCAAGAATTGATGCAAACATTTGATTTGGTGCTTTGTATGTCCAAAGATCAAGAGAGTTGGATAAAACAAAATTACTCAAGCCAACGTGGAAAAGTATATCGGATTGGTCACTGGATAAACGAAAATGTAGCCGATCCTTATAAACTACCCATTGAAAAATTTTATGAAAGTCGAGCAGTGCTCAGTAAAGCTGTAGAAAGTTGGAAGGATAAATTAGCTTAACTTATAAAGCTGGCAAAGCTTTTGAAATTATAAGAAAGATTTATTTATTCTGTAACAATTAAAATGTATTTTATCGTAGTTTAGCATCAAGTGAGTAAGCATGGATCAGAAAGTAAATGATGATGAAATTGATTTAAGAGCGTTAATCGCAACTTTGTTAAATCATTGGAAATTAATTTTATCAATGCTGTTACTTGGTTTATTAGGCGGTCTCTATTATGCCCAATCGGCAACGCCAATCTATAAAACAAACTCATTGATTCAAGTTGACAAAACATCCTCAGGCGTTTCTGCTTTAGGTGAGGACGTTGTAGGTCTTCTAAACGCTCAGGATAGCTCTGCGCAAACAGAAGTAGAAATTATCAATTCTCGCATGATTCTGTGGCCTGTCATTAACCAATTGCATTTAGATTTAACTGTCAATCAACTTAAAGACAGTTTTTTAGACAAATTACTCATCAAGAAAAGTGTCCTAGTTAGTCATACAGACAATGGTGTGGGTAACTTAAAGGTTGGATTGTGGATAGCTGAATTTAATGTCCCTTTGGCCTACCAGAATAAAAATTTTACTCTAACTGCCATAGACAGCCAAAATTTTAAACTGATCTCTCCTGATGGCGCTGAATTTACCGGTAAAGTTGCAACCGCATCGCGTTTTAAAACGAGTGCGGGTAATATTGATATTCAAGTCACCTCATTAGCACCTGGTTATTCTTATAACTTGAGTAAACTTACACCAGCTAAGGCAATAGATAACCTTAGAGCAAATCTTGCGGTGGCTGAAAAAGGTAAGCAAACAGGGATTTTAGATGCTTCACTTACAGGCGCTAATCAAGATGAAATCACTAATACCTTAACGCGCATCGTTAAAATGTATGAAACGCAAAATCTTGATAAAAGTAGCGCGGAAACGACCAAAACCCTTGCATTTATGCAAGAACAACTGCCTAAATTAAAAGCAAAACTTGCAGAAGCGGAAGCAAAATTTAATAATTTTCGTGAACAAAATGCGACAGTTGATATTGATAAAGAAGCTGAATTAGCTATCAAAGTAAGATCGGAGATTGAAACCAATCTTCGTGAACTTGAGCTAAAACGAGCAGAATTATCCGAGCGCTATACGGATGAATATCCGGTATTAAAGCAATTAAATATGCAAATACAAGAGCTAAAAGACAAAGAAGATACTCTTAAACAAAATATTACCCGTATTCCAGAGGTTCAACGTCAATTTTTAGAATTATCGAGTGATGTTAAGATTAGCAATGAAATTTATTTAAATATGCTCAAAAACTATGAGCAATTGCAAATTGTCAAATCTGGACAATTGGGTAATGTACGCATCATAGATTTACCTATTAACACCTATGAACCTATTGCACCAAAAAAAGCGCAAATTGTCCTAATCGCGACACTGTTAGGTTTGATGTTAGGCATCGGGCTAGCCTTTTTAAAATCATTGCTGTTCGCGGGCGTGAAAGATTTAGAAGAATTAGAGAACAATACGGATATTCCGGTGATTGGTGTCATTCCTCATTCGCCTCGATTAACGCGGTTGTTAAAAAGTAAATCAACTAAAATTCCCTTGGTTGAGCAAATTGAACCTGAAGGGATGGTCAGTGAAGGCTTTAAGTCCATTCGCACTCATTTATTGTTTAATGCAACAAAAACCGAGGGCAATACGTTGTTAGTGACGGGTGCAGGCCCTGGTATTGGTAAGTCATTTATTGCCGCCAACCTTGCCGTAGCAATGGCAATGACAGGTAAACGTGTACTGTTAATTGACGCGGATGCTAGGTTAGGTCATCTGCAAGATCGATTTAATTTGCCAAATATCAATGGATTGGTTGATTATTTGGTTGATGATACCATTGATGCGGCTAATAGCAGCTATATGATTCAAACCACACTATATGAAAATCTGCATTTTATACCTAGGGGCAAAGGCCATAGTCACGCTTCAGAATTATTATTAAATGGAAAAATGAAAGCGCTTCTAGATTTTTATCGTCAATTCTATGACTATATCATTATCGATACCTCACCTGTAATGGGCACTTCAGATGCGCTATCGATAGGGCAGTTGGTTGATTCAGTCTTATTCGTGGTACGATATGACGTTTCAAACCTAAAACAGGTAAATTATGCAGTCGAAAAACTACAACGTGCGAATGTAAAAGTAGAAGGGATTATTTTCAATGATGCTAAGCAGTCTTTAATTGGCGCCTATAATTATCATTATGGTTATGAATATAAATCAAAAAATTAACGATATAAAGATGAATCATAGCCCTATCATCTACTAGGTTTTATATGAGCAATACAACTAACGCTACTAAAGCGCCTTTAGCTTTTACTGTACTATCCAATGCGATTGAGCAGCCTCGCTGGCTAAAAGTAGTAAGTCTGTTTGTGATAGATTATATTGCATCTATTATTACGTTGATTTTAGCGATTGCCCTACGCTATGCAAAATTTGACTTTCATACCAATATCTTGTCAATTATGCTACTTGGCGCTTTACCTGTTATCTTTTTAGCGGTTACTAAGTTTTACTCGCATGTTATTCGAGTTTTTCAAGATGAGCGTATGCGCTGGGCGCTTGTAGTTTTGCTAGGTTATCTATTAATTAGTCAAATACTGATTTTTTTAGGGGTAACACCTGATATTCCTAGAGCGGCGACCGCTATCCATGTTTTTTTGCTTTATTTATGGATATGGAATAGCCGAATTGTTTTGCAATTTATTATTTCAAGAACATTGCATCCTGAATTCTATGCACAAAAAAAAGAAAATGTATTAATTTATGGTGTGGGTCACATAACCAAAGATTTGATGCATGTGCTTCATCAAACGCACCAATTTAAAATAGTTGGGATTATCGATGTCAATGATAATTTTATTGGGGCTAGGGTATTAGGGGTTAAGGTGTATCCAAAAGATAACCTTGAGTCTTTAATTGCAGACTTAGAAGTTAATCATGTGTTTTTTGTATTACCCAGCCATCAGCGTCATATCCAAGAGCGTATTGTCAAGCAATTAGAAAACGTACCAGTTAAAATTAGTGAAATTCCAAGTTTGGAAGAAATCACCAGTGGTCGAATTAAATTATCAGATATTAAACCTGTCGATGTGCTAGATGTGCTACAACGCAATACGGTTAAACCAGATACATCGCTACTTGCCAAAAATATCAAAGATAAAGTTGTGATGGTGACAGGGGCGGGCGGTTCAATCGGCAGTGAGTTATGTCGCCAAATTTTAAAGCAGCAACCCAAAGCCTTGGTATTATTTGAACTGTCGGAGTATGCGCTTTACGCTATACACAGTGAACTGCAAAAACTTGCCAAAAATATGCAGCAGGAAAGACAACTAACAACTGTGACGCCGCTCTATGTTCATCTAGGCAGTGTTACCAATCAAAAACTTATTGAACTGCTATGCAACCAGTACGGCGTTCAAACCATCTACCATGCAGCGGCTTATAAACATGTCCCTATCGTCGAAAGTAACGAATACGAGGGTGTAATCAATAATTTTGTCGGTACGTTTAATACGCTACAAGGCGCAGTCAGCGCGGGTGTTGAAACCTTTGTTGCGATTTCAACGGATAAAGCCGTTAGACCAACTAATGTCATGGGCGCGACCAAACGCATGGCAGAGTTAGCTTGTCAAGCGATGGCTGCAGACCAATCAACAACCACTATCAGTATGGTGAGATTTGGTAATGTATTAGGTTCATCAGGTTCTGTCGTACCGCTGTTTAATAAGCAAATTGCAGCTGGCGGGCCTATCACCCTGACACATCCAGACGTGACAAGGTATTTCATGACGATTCCTGAGGCTGCTCAGCTCGTTATCCAAGCAGGTGCGATGGCGCATGGTGGCGAGGTATTCGTGCTTGATATGGGTGAGCCTGTTAAAATAATAGATCTTGCTAAACGCATGATTACGTTAAGTGGACTTAAAATCAAAGACCAACATAACCCCAATGGTGATATTGAAATTGTCATTGCGGGTTTACGACCTGGTGAAAAACTGTATGAAGAGTTAATCATCGATGGGGATAATATAGAGAAGACCCAGCATCCATTAATTATGCAAGCAAGAGAACGTAGTTTTGCTAAGATTGAACTTGATAATTTCATAGATCTTATCATTGAACAATATAATAATGAAAAAGATTTATATTGGCTAAGACAGAGATTTGAGTATTTTGTCGAGGGATATAGGAATAGAATTAACCCCTAGCTAATAGGCATCTGTAATATAGAAAATTACTAATGGTTTTAGCCTATCTAATTTAATGAAATATGTATTCATTTCTAAAAGTCTATCTATTTACTATGGTTTAACCCCAATGAATAAAACTCAACTGTTAAAAAATTTAGGTCTATATGAATACGCACTTTTTTTAAAAGAGAAAATGACATTTAACTTTAATGAGTTTTCTAAGCTAGTTTATAATGAGCAATTAGAGAAAGATATTATCATTAAAAATAATAATAAAAAAAATGCTGATATACCAAAAATAATTTGGATGTTTTGGGATAGTGAAAATATTCCTGCAGAGGTTAATCTATTTAAAGAACGTATAGAAATTGATAATCCTGAATATCAATTAAATTTAGTAACTTTTAAGAATTTAAATTTATATTTAGATGAGTTAGTATTTGATGAAAATATTGAAATCCCTATTGCCAATAAAAGTGATGTAATTAGATTGGCGCTGCTTTATAAGTATGGGGGTATTTGGCTAGATATTACTACGATATTATTAAAACCGCTTTCCTGGTTTTTACAAATTGATAATATTAATAATTTTGATTTGATTGCTTTTTATCGTGAAAAATCAACGACTGATTTTTCTCGACCGATTATAGAAAATTGGTTTTTGGCTGCCCCGCCAAATAGTGAATTTATAAAAAAATGGTATGAGGCATTAGCGCCTTTATTGACTATGGGAGCAAAAAAATATTTTTTTAAATTAAAGGAAAATTCAAATTATACTCAGATTTCACAATCTATAGATAGACCTGATTATCTCTTGGCTTATTTAGCTGCCCAATTAGTGTTATTAAACCATCCCACTCAATACAATTTTTATCTTCGAAAGTGCGAAAATAATGCTTTTTTGATTCATGAAAATGTGAAATGGGATGCTATTAAGATAAATAGCTATTTAGCATTTAAAAACATACATAAGACCAAGGGGTTACCAATTGTCAAGATTACGTCCATTGAACGTACGTTCTTAAAGTATTTACTACAAAGTAAATTAATTAATGCAAATAGTATTTACGGCTCATTATATAAAGATAAGAAACGCTAATGAAAAATAGTCTAAAGAAGATATTAAATGGACGATTAAAAAATTCTTTATGGATGGTAAGTGAAAAAGGTATAAGTTTTTTTGGCTTAATATTTGTCACTTCCTTAGTGGCAAAATATATAGGGCCTTCGGTATATGGAGAGCTAGCACTTGCAGGTACTATTTTTGCTATTGTAAGAGCGGTAGCAATATTAGGGATAGATCAAATTTATTTTAAGCAGGCAAGCAAAAAATCTTATCAAAATAGCCAATTAATTGTAAATGCAATTTATATTATAAGCAGTATCTATATACCTTTTTCTGTCTTAACGTTGGGCTGGTTTTATTTTTATGGTAGTGGTCAGCATACAGTGTTTTTCGTGGCAACCTGTTTAGCAGTGTATATTGGTGTCATTGATATTAGAGCTATTCATTTGGATGCTATTTTGCTTTCTAAGTATAATGTAATGGCAAATTCAGTTGGTATCCTAATTAGCTTGATTTCACGATATCTGATAGTAAAATTTAACTTGCCTATTGAATTATTATCAATTCCAATAATTCTTACTGCTTTTGTACCGTTTGTATTACGACAGTTAATCTTTAGTTCTAAAGTTAAATTGCAAAATCCTAAATTAAAGATTATTCATTTTATTAGTTATTACAGATATTTTTTAAAAGTTGGAATTCCGTTAGTTGTATCGAGTTTATCAGTCACAATTTATACGCAATGTGCTAACTTGATTTTAGCTTCTCTCGAAAGTACTAAAGAAGTTGGTTACTATTCAATCGCCTCAACGCTAGCAGGTTGTTGGTATTTTGTACCTGTTACTCTTATGATGTCTTATCTATCAGGCATTTATAATGAAAGGGATGAGGAAAAATCACTAAAAAAATCAGTAAGATTGTTTAGGAGTATTAGTATTTTTTGTATTTTTATTATTACAATGTTAGCTTTATTCGGTAAATTCATTATTACTAAATTATACGGTGATGCGTTTATACCTTCAATTAAGATATTTTACTATCTACTCTTAGCAAATTACTTTTCAGTCATGGGATTTTTCTTCTTTAGATTGACATTAAAATATGGAGGTTATAAATTCTTAGCTAATAAGATGGTATTTTCCTGTGTAATTAATGTACCTCTTACATATATTTTCGTAAGACTTTATGGCGTTATTGGCGGCGCTTACGCAATTATTATCACTGAGTTTATTTCAAGCTTTATAATTAATCTATTTTATAAACCTTTGAGGGCAAAAGAAATACTATTGCAAACAATTGGATTTAGTAGCGCTAAATAACTTAATGATTAAAATTTTACTGCGTATGATAACGTACTTATTCAAAAAACTTTAAAAATTTTTAAATTAATTATAGAGAATGGGTATGAATTCTACTTAAGAAAAATGATTACACTTTTATATCATGTATATTTGGTCTAAATAAGAAATATAAAACATTTTTAATTAATAGTGTTAAAAAGGGTTTTAGAAATCTAGTAAAATATAATGACAGATAAGGTAGGAAGATGTCACGGATTAAATTAAGTTTAGTAATACCAATGTACAATGTTGAAAATTATATTGTAGAGTGTATTAATAGTATAAAAAGTCAGATTACTGAGGAAGTTGAGGTAATTATTGTTGATGATGGGTCAACGGATAATTCAAAAAAAGTACTTGATGATATTATTTTAAACTTGCCAAAAATTAAATCTAATCAATTTAAAGTTCTTAGTCAAAAAAATCAAGGGCAGAGTGTCGCCAGAAATACCGCCTTAGATATTGCTATCGGTAGTTACGTGGCTTTCGTAGATTCTGATGATATTTTACCTGAAAATTATTTTAAACAGGTCGTAGAAATAATTGATACTTATCAACCTGATGTAATATGCTGTGAAGCAGAGCGTTTTCTAAGGAAACCTAACGATACTAATTTTAGAATTTATTTATCTGATCAAGAGGGTTATGTTGAAAATACTCAAGAAGTAAAACAAAGAATTTTTAATCAGCATAATTGGTACCCATGGTTATATATTTTCAAAAGAGAAGTATTTGCAGATAAAAGATTTATCCCAGGTATTTATTTTGAAGATATTATATTTATGACGGATGTAATTATTAGAGCTCGTAACTTATATTTTTCTAAAATGGTAAGTTATTATTATCGAAGTAATGCTGAAAGTAGTCTCAGAGCTGTAAATCTAAGTAATATAAAGAAACAGAAATTAAGTTATGAATTTGTGATTAATTACTCCTATGAAAAAATACTGAGTAATAAGCTGTATGCAATAACTTATATATATTGTTTAGCTGATTATATTACTGACAGTGTTAACAAATTCAACATGAAACCTTTACAAGTAATGAAAAATTATTTTCCACTAAGAGATTTGGAAAATAGGGTTGATCTAAATTTGATACAACGTCAAGGCTATCATAACTTTTATCAACATGGTTTCATATTTATAGGGTGGATTTGGCTACATCATAAACTAAAGAAGCAAAAAATGGCTAATTAAAGTACTAAGTAATCTCAACTGTATAATAAAGTATTATTTAATGAATTATTATTTAAAAATTAATTTACCTTCATTGAAAAATATTATTATTGATAGATAGAAGTTAGTGAGAACAATCATGTATTTACAGCAGAAAGTTTCAATTGTAATGCCAGTGTATAATGTAGAAAATTATATAGCATCCTCTATTAAGTCTGTACTTAATCAGACCTATAAAAACTTTGAGTTAATCATTGTGATTGATGGCTCAAAAGATAATAGTGAAGCTATCGCCAAAGAATTTGAAAAAGCAGATAATAGAGTAAAGGTTTACACTAAACCAAATGGTGGTATATCAGATGCTAGAAACTTTGGTCTTAACATAGCCACGGGTGAATATATATTTTTTTTAGATTCTGATGATTGGATTGAAAATAATTTACTAAAAGAAAATATAGAAATTATGGTTGATAAGCAATTAGATTTTTTGGTGTTTGGCTTTTATCAAGATAGTGTAGATGAAGAGGAAAAATTAATTAAACAAGTTAAACATTTACCTGAAGATAATATTTGGCTAAATGGTGAAGCTATTCATCTATCACCTTATATGTTAAATATTCTAGGTTATGCATGGAATAAAATTTATCGTAAGCAGTACTTAAACCAAAATAATATAAGCTTTATAAATGGAATATCATTATTTGAAGATATACTATTTAATGCCAAGGTATACCAACATTCAGATAGAATTTTATTTAACAAGAAAGCCTATGTACATTATATTCAAAGGCCAGTGGAAACACTGACAAAACAATTTCATGAAAATAGCTTTGATTGGGTAAAGTTGAAACATAAAGCATTATTAGAATTTATTGATACATGGTCATTTATTAATAAAAAAGAGATATTAGCGACAAATTTAATCGGCGGTTTACGATACTGTGTACTAAATTTATTTCATTTTAATAATCAATTTAGATTTAATCAAAAATTAGCATATGTAAGTAAAATGTTGAATGACAATGATCTAAGACAGTTTTATAAATTTTATAAGCCTATTACCATGCAAGATAAAATCTATTTTATGTTAATTAAATTTAAATCTAAGTATATAATTACTTTTTTAGCTCAATTAAGAAGTTAAATCGTATACTAAAATAATTTTGAATTAGTACTTATGTACCAATTTAGAAACCTTTATATCCACTAACTAAAATCTTTAGTACACAAGTTTGCTTAGATAAAAAAATTAATTATAGAGTCATAAAATGAAAAGTATTCTTCATATCATTGGTAAAATGGACAGAGCAGGGGCTGAGACCATGCTCATGAATCTATACCGTCAGATTGACCGTTCAAAAGTACAGTTTGACTTTGTTACTTTTACTTATGACAAAGGTGATTATGATGATGAAATCATTGCAATGGGTGGCAAGATTATTCCAATCGTGGCTAAAGACTCTATAAGTCGCATGTTTAAATTACAGAAATTTTTAAAATCCCATCCCGAATATCAAATAATACATTCTCATGTCCTGCTTAATAATGCCTTTCATTTAATAGCTGCTAAAAGTGCTGGAATCAAGCATAGAATTTCTCATTCTCACAACACAAGTAATGGCGCAGATTCAAAATTAAAAAAACTATATGAAATTTGGGCTAAAAAGACCATTCAAAAATTAGCAACTTATCGAATAGCTTGTGGGGTTGAAGCTGCCCAATATCTGTATGGCACTGCAGATGACGTCTTGATATTAAATAATGCGATAGATTTAAAAAAATATGCCGATGTTGCAACAACTCAAAAAAGTTACTGGGATAACGTATTGCCACATAAAGGGCTTAGACTTATCCAAGTTGGCAGATTAACTGAAGTAAAAAATCATGAATTTTCATTGAAAATTGCCAAAGCGTTGAGAGAACAAGGTTTTGAATTTACTTTTTTTATTGTTGGGCAAGGCGGTTTGGAAAGTAAAATTCGAGATTTAATAATAGAATATGAGTTATCAGAACAAGTACATTTACTAGGCGTTAGAGATGATGTGCCAGAGTTAATGGCAGGAGCGGATTTAATGTTGATGCCGTCGCTCCATGAAGGTTTTCCAGTTGTGTTAGTCGAAAGTCAAGCAATAGGCTTACCTTCACTAATTTCAGCCAATATATCAAGAGAAGTTGATTTGGGTTTAAATCTAATCAATTTTAAAGATTTAGATAAAGTTAATTCTTGGATTTGTGAGATAACTAAATTTGATACCAGAAAAATAGAAAAGGATAAAATTCTAAGCTCTATGTCGATCAAAGGGTTTAATATTCATAAAAATTCTAAAGAACTAACTAATATTTACTTTCAATTTGGTTGATTAGATGAATATTGCTCTATTAATCGCGTTAGGATTTTTCTTAAGCCAGTTTTACCTTTGGTCAAGTGGTCTACCTCAGCCATCACATATTATAATAATTTTGGCAATAATCGCATATTGTTCAAAATATAAAAAGCTTAAGTATTCATCAGCGCTACAAGCATTAGCAATATTTTCCACATATGCCTATGTAGTAAACATGGCTTTTCTTATTATAGAATTCGGAGATACTTCATACATAGTTTCGTTGTTGTATTGGATATTTAATCTAATGGTATTTGCAGTAATGACAAGCTTAGATGAAGTCTCTATTCAAGCATTCATTAAATATCTTAAATTTTTTATACCTTTAAGCTTAGTCTTGAGTATTTTAATTTGGGCTATTGGTGGTGGTAGATATGATTTTGCACCTAGATATAATGGTTTTTTCAATGACCCAAATCAAATGGCATTTTGGATATTATCAGCATGTGCTATGAGTTTTATAATTTTTGAAAAAAATTATATCAAAATAATCATATATGCTTTGTCCGTGTTTATAATTCTTTTGACAATGTCAAGGTCTGCAACTATTGGATTAGCGGTTTTAACATTAGGGCTGATATTGCAACAAAAAGGTAGAATTGAACAGAAAATTATTTTAGTTCTTTTGGCTGCTTGTTGTGTAGGAATTGCAGGATATATTTTATATAAGTATGGGTACTTAGATAATATCATCACTAGATTTACAGAGGGTGTTGATGAAGAAGATAAACAAATTTCTGATAGAGGTCTTGACCATCTTTTAAACTATCCAAAATATAGTATTTTGGGAGCAGGTCAAGGTGGCTACTCAAGGTTTTCTGAAACAGGGCATGAAATACATTCTACATGGTTTGGTATTGCTTTTTATTATGGAATAACAGGTTTAATATTATTTTTGTATTTCTTAAGCAGAGTTTTTAAAAGATTAACATTTGCAGAAAAAGTAATTCTTTTAGGACCTATGTTTTACGGATTCTCAACTTATAATGCAAGAACATTAGCTTTTTGGATATTAATAGTAGTGTTTTATTTTGCCAAAGAGGTCAAGGAGAATAAATTATGAAACTCATTACTATAGGTATTCCCATCTATAATGCAGAAGATTTCCTAGCAGATGCCATAAAATCGATATTAGCTCAAAGCTATCAAAATTTTGAGCTTATTCTAGTTAATGACGGCTCAAAAGATAACTCACTCGAGATTGCTAAAGATTTCGCAAAACAAGATAGCAGGATTAGGGTGATTTCAGATGGTATAAATAAAAAATTACCTGCGAGATTAAATCAAATTATCCGTGAAGCCAAAGGGGATTACATTGCAAGAATGGATGCCGATGATATGATGCATTCAGAACGAATAGCTAAACAATTAAATTTTTTGCAATGCAATCCACAATTTGACTTGGTTTCTACTTCTATGATTTCCATTAAAAATAGTAATGAAATTATCGGTACTAGGACTTATTTTCCAAAGCAAATTACAAAAAAAGATGCCTTACTTGGTCAGTCGGGTATTTTACATGCCTCTATATTAGCTAAAAAAGCATGGTGCGAACGTAATTTATACAATGAAGTTAATGCACTTGCAGAAGATCATGAACTTTGGCTATCTGCTGCCATTAACAATGATTTAAAAGTTGGTTTTTTGCCAGAATATTTATATTACTATCGAGAAGAAAGCAGTGCTACAAAGAAGAAAATGCTGAAGGGTTATAATACGCAAATGCAAATTATTAGTAAATATTACAACAGTATTCTTTCTGAAAAAGATTATCAAAATATCATGCGAAAGTTTGCTGCGAAAAAAATGATTGTAAACATTGCTGATGCAATGAAGATGATGCATATCATATTGAATCGTAGAAGCAAGAGAGAGGTTTCTACTGTTATTCGAAATGAGTATGAAAAGCAATTAAATATTATTCAGCAGTTGAGTAATAAATCATGAAAATAGTTATTATAGGTACTATTGCTTCAAGTTTATACACCTTCAGAAAAGACCTTATATTATCAATGATTGATAAAGGCTATACCGTATATGCCTTCACGTCAGACAGTGATAAAACGGAGCTTGCCAAAATTGCCCACATAGGCGCTATTCCTACCCATTATAAACTCAGCCGAGGCGGTCTTAATCCTTATAAAGATTTATCCAATACAATAAGTCTTTATCAACAAATCAAAAAAATTCAGCCCGATATCGTCCTTAGCTATTTTATCAAACCTGTTATTTATGGCACGCTCGCTGCCAAGCTTGCCAAAGTACCTAAAAAAATCGCTATGATAGAAGGCTTAGGCTTTGCCTTTACCGAGCAACCAAATGGCTACTCAAGAAAAGCCAAAATCGTACAACGAGTGCAAGTCGCTCTATTTAAACTGGCATTGCCATTAGCCGATAAAGTAATCTTTCTTAACCCAGATGACCCGATTGATTTATTAAAATCACACCACATTGGTGTTAAAAAAATTGAGGTTTTGGGTGGCATTGGCTTGAATCTAAAAGAATATCCATATCAGCCGATTAGTTTGGAATCTCAAACAAGATTTTTATTTATTGCTCGATTGATACGAGAAAAAGGAATTTTTGATTTTGTCGAAGCTGCTAAACTTGTTAAAAAAATCTATCCAAATGCTATTTTCACAGTGTTAGGTGGTATTGATGAGCACGCACACGGGGCAATGACAAAATTTCAATTAGATGAATTAGTCCAATCGAATATTATAGAATATCCGGGGCGGGTGAATAATGTGTCTGAATGGATAGCTAATAGCCATGTTTTTGTATTGCCGTCATACTATCGCGAAGGTGTGCCACGCAGTACCCAAGAAGCGATGGCAGTGGGCAGAGCAGTTATCACCACGGATGTACCCGGTTGTCGTGAAACTGTGATAGACGGCAAAAATGGATTTATTGTACCCAAGTGGAATCCGCAGGCCTTAGCCGAGAAAATGATTTATTTCATCGAAAATCCAAAACAAATTCAAGTAATGGGTGAACAAAGTTATAAAATAGCCCAAGAAAAATTTGATGCTCGAAAAGTCAATGAGCGACTACTAAAAATTTTAGGAGTGTAAATGCTAAAACGTACCTTTGATATTGCCGCTTCTGCGTCTGCCCTTATAGTATTATCGCCCGTGCTTGCGATTACTGCGCATAAGGTTAAAAAGGAACTGGGCTCGCCTGTACTATTTCGTCAAACTCGTCCAGGGCTGCATGGCAGGCCATTTGAGATGATTAAATTTCGCACCATGAAAGATGCGACTGATAAAGCAGGTAACGCGCTGCCAGATAGCCAGCGCTTGACCGAATTTGGTAAAAAACTGCGTGCCAGTAGCCTTGATGAGTTGCCAGAACTTTGGAATGTGCTCAAAGGAGATATGAGTTTGGTTGGTCCTAGACCTTTACTCATGGAATATTTACCTTTATATAATGCTGAACAAGTCAAACGTCACAACGTGCGTCCAGGGGTGACAGGTTATGCCCAAGTCAATGGTCGCAATAGTTTAAGTTGGGAAGATAAGTTCAAGCTTGACACCTGGTACGTTGAGCATCAATCATTGTGGTTAGATATGAAAATCTTGCTAAAAACCGTTAAAAAAGTCATTATCAAAGACGGTATTAGCGCCGAGGGTGAAGCGACTATGACCAAGTTTACAGGGACAAAATTTACAGGAACTGTGCATGAATAAAATCTATGCCGTGTATGGTGCATCAGGTTGTGGCAGAAGCTTGATGCCAGTTGCTAGAGATTGTGTGCCAGATGACCAAACGATTTACTTTATCGATGATGCGGTGACCACTGAGCAGCAAATCAATGGTCATACAACCATTAACTATGAGATGTTCAAGGCGATGAAGGCGCAAGAAAAGTATGTGTTGATTGCCATTGCTAATAGCAATATCCGCCAAAAATTAGCCGAAAAACTCACCAACGATGGCATTAACATTTGGACTGTCAAATCCCAATCAACTGTTATAATGGATAATGTCATAATTGGCAATGGGGCTGCACTAAGTCCATTTGTTACTATTGGGGCAAATGCCATAATAGGGCATTGCTTTCATGCTAACTTATATAGCTATGTTGAGCATGATTGTGTGATTGGTGATTTTGTCACTTTTGCGCCACGCGTTAGCTGCAATGGCAATGTGCATATTGAAGACCATGCTTATATTGGTACAGGTGCGGTGCTACGTCAAGGTACACCAGATAAGCCTTTAATAATTGGTAAAGGCGCTGTCGTTGGCATGGGGGCAGTCGTTACTAAAGATGTACCCGCTGGCGTAACTGTCGTCGGCAATCCTGCAAGACCTTTGATTAAAAACTAAAAAAATCGTTAATTTCATTTTCAAAAATATGAGAATATAAAACATGTTAAACACCCAATTTTCCCCTTGGCCTAGCTTTACCCAAGAAGAAGCCGATGCCGTCTCGCAAGTCTTACTGTCTAATAAAGTCAACTACTGGACGGGCACAGAATGTCGAGAGTTTGAAAAAGAATTTGCCGCATGGGCAGGAACAGACTACGCAGTGGCACTGGCAAATGGTACATTAGCACTCGATGTTGCGTTACAAGCTATGGGTATTGGCGAGGGTGACGAAGTGATTGTTACGCCCCGCAGTTTTATTGCCAGTGTCTCAACGGTCGTCAATGCTGGCGCAATGCCGGTATTTGCAGATGTCGAAGCTGATACAGGCAATCTCTCAGCGCGTACCATTGCCCCACATATTACCGACAAGACCAAAGCCATCATTTGCGTGCATCTAGCTGGCTGGCCTTGCGACATGGATGAGATTATGGCACTTGCCAAGCAGCATAACCTCTGGGTCATCGAAGACTGTGCCCAAGCGCATGGCGCCAAGTACAAAGGTAAACCAGTGGGTAGTATTGGTCACGTTGGTGCTTGGAGTTTTTGTCAAGATAAAATCATGACCACAGGCGGCGAAGGTGGCATGGTCACGACTAATGACAAAGCATTATGGCAAAAAATGTGGGAGTATAAAGACCACGGTAAAAACTACGATAGCATTTATCATAAACAACATCCACCGGGTTTTCGCTGGTTACATGACAGCTTTGGCACCAATTGGCGCATGATGGAAATGCAAGCAGTGATTGGTCGTATTCAGCTTAAAAAAATGGCTGAGTGGACCAAGATTCGTACACAAAACGCCAAGATTTTGCGTGATGCTCTAACACAGTTTGCAGGTGAGCGACAATTTTTACGTATACCAGATATAGAATTTCACCAAGTCATGGGTGGCGATTCTGTCCATGCGTATTATAAATATTATGTATATGTGAGACCGGAAAACTTGCCAGAGAATATCAATCGAGATAGTATTTTAAATTCGCTTAATGAGAAAAAAATTCCTTGTTTCTCTGGCTCTTGTTCAGAAATTTATTTAGAAAAAGCATTTGACAATCATCCATCACGTCCCAACGCGCGATTGACAGTTGCTAAAGAATTAGGGGAAACCAGCTTGATGTTTTTAATACACCCGACATTGACAACAACTGAAATGCAAACGATTGCTAATACCACTGTTGATGTACTAACCACTCTATTCAATGCCAATACATAAACTGCGAGTCTCGTATGACAAATAAAACGGTTAAATATCTCTCATTGGGTGTACTACTTGGACTCTCACAATTTAGTCAGGCAGGTCAATTAGTCCAAATTGATAGTGACCTGCGTCAAACACTTGAGATTTTAAAACTTAATGGCGTTCTAAATGTTGATATATCAACATGGCCTGTTAGTTCAGAAGCCATAGAGATAGCCTTGAGTCAAGCGCAGCCCAAATCAGACAATGATAAACTATTATTAAATCAAGTTAAACAAAAGCTTGAAGCCAACGATGTATCCAAGCTACAAATAGTAAGCAACATCAATGGTGACGAGCGCGCTGTGTTTAGCGGATTTAATACAGAAGGCAATACGGTGACGCCTTTGGGTGTTAGTTTTTCTCATAGCTATGCAGGTGATAACATTGATTATAAAATTCAAGGCACCTTAAATGTCGATGATGATGAGCCTAGCAAGTTATCTAATCTTGATGGCAGCTATATCGGTACCAAATTAGGCAATCATCGCCTTGCCTTTGGTAGTATTCCGGTATGGTGGGGCAACGGGGTTGATGGCAGTTTAATTCGCAGTGATGCGGCTAGACCTGTCACGGGCTTTTTAATGCAGCGCGCCAATAATACCCCTATTAATTTTCCTGTATTATCAAAACTAGGTAATTTTAATTACCAGATTACTGCCGGTCAATTGCAAGACTATAAAGCAGAGCCTCACACCAAATTGATTGGCATGCGAGCGAGTTTTCAGCCGCATGAAGCGTTTCAAATCGGCGCATCGCGTTCCTTGATGTGGGGTGGCGATAATAAGTCTGAAAGCCTAAAATCTTTAGGTAAGGCTTTAATCGGTAAATATGATAATGGTGGCGAAGATGAAGATCCTTCAAACCAAATCGCAGGAATTGATGCACAGCTAAATTTAAAACCGTTGGTGAATTTGCCGGTGAGTGTGTATGGTGAATTTATTGGGGAAGATGAGGCAGGTGGTTTGCCAAGTAAACACGCTTATTTGGGGGGGTTAAAAGGTACGATCCCGCTGTTTCAACAGCCTTGGCTCTGGCATGCAGAATGGGCGAATACTTACTATGACCTTGATAAAACCAATACTATTTACACCCATAGCATTTATAAAGATGGTTATTATCAAAAGGGCTTGCCGCTAGGTCATCCGATAGGTGGGGATGGTGAAATCATTAGTGTGGGACTATCAGGTAATATTGATGCCAAGAACCAGCTCGGGTTCAAATACGCTAACGCCAAAGTCAATCAATCTAATCAAGTGATTAATGCTGCCTTTGCAACCAAGCAAGATTTGGATATTGTCGAAGCCGATTGGAAACATAGATACAATGACAAAACCTCGGTCAAACTGGGTATTTGGGGTAAAAAAGACAGCATCAGCGATGATAAAGATGCGGGTGGTAATTTGGTGTTGGAATATAGCTACTAATTTTGAGTTATAAAAAAAGCCCAAGCAGGGCTTTTTTTATGATTTTACGGTTTAACTTTTACTGTTCGACAAACGCGCGTTCAACCACATAATCACCCGTACCACCCATACGAGGCGATGGTTTAAGACCAAATTCATCGAGTAGTGCTGCCACGTCTTTATTCATAGATGGACTACCGCAAATCATTGCGCGGTCATCGCTTGGATTGATGGGTGGTAATCCAATATCTTGGAATAACTTGCCTGATTTCATTAAATCGGTCATACGCCCTTCATTGCGGAACGGCTCACGCGTGACGGTGGGGTAATAGATGAGTTTATCTTTAACGTATTCACCTAGCAGCTCATCTTCAAACAAGGCTTTTTCGAACATCTCACGGTAGCCCAGTTCACTCACATAACGTACGCCATGCACCACGATGACTTTCTCAAAACGCTCATACACTTCTGGGTCACGGGCAAGTGACAAAAATGGTGCCAAGCCTGTACCCGTTGCTAGCATATACAAATGCTTGCCAGGGTTTAGGTCATCAAGCACGAGGGTGCCAGTGGGTTTTTTGCTCACCAATAATTTATCACCCACTTTGATATGCTGTAAAATAGATGTCAAAGGACCATCTTGTACTTTGATAGAATAAAATTCGAGCTCTTCATCATAGTTGGTGCTGGCAATAGAGTAGGCACGCATCAAAGGTTTTCCATTGACTTCCAGACCAATCATGGCAAACTCACCATTCCTAAAACGTAAACCTGCATTACGGGTAGTTTTTAGGGTAAATAATGTGTCATTCCAATGATGCACATAGGTAACGGTTTCTTCATAAAATTTTGACATAGCACCCAACCTTGTATTGGTCATAAATAAAAATAAAACTGGATAAAGAATAAAAATCGCGGGTTAATATTGACATTCTGGGGCGATATGATAGCAAATTTTTGATGATTTAGTCGAATTTGGGCGTAAAAAAATGGCATAATCATAGTTTAAAATATCATATTTTAACGACCCATTATGTTACCACAACAAATTACCCTGCCGATTATCGGCAGTGTGAACTCCCCGCTTAAGCAAAAGTTTGGCGCACCCCGCCAGCCCAATCTTGTGGATGTCAACGCTACTATCAGCATGTTGCCGCCCTACAATGTGCTCAGTGCTTTTGAAGGCATTGCCCAATTTAGCCACCTTTGGATTATATGGCAATTTCATCAAAATCGAGCCAATACCAATCAGTCAAATTTTCAGCCAACAGTCCGTCCACCGAGACTTGGTGGCAACCAAAAGATAGGGGTCTTTGCCAGTCGAAGTATGTATCGACCGGCAAATATTGGATTGTCAGTGGTCAAATTTTCGCATATTGAAAACACTGAGGAGGGCTTGAGGCTGCATATCATTGGCGGTGATATGGTAGATGGCACACCAGTCATTGATATCAAACCGTATTTGCCTTATAGCGATAGTATCAATGACGCGATTGCTGGGTATGCCAGCCAAAAACCCATTATCAAGTCGGTGCATTGGCATCCCGATTTATTGCAGGAATTATCGCATATTGCAATAAAAAGTCAGCTAAATCAAGCAGATTGGCAAACCATCGAGCAACTCATTGCGCAAGACCCCAGACCTGCGTATCGACAGCAAGAGCTTAATAGCCCATTTGTCATGCGTTATCAAAATGTCGATGTTTATTTTAGCCAGATAGCAGATAGTGTTTTGCAAATTCAAGCGATTGAGGTATTAAACTAAGCCGTCGCATTGAGGATATGAAAGTTTTTATCTAGCCGTATATTGCTAAACTGTTTCAAAAATTTTTACTTGTTCACAAAATACTGACTATGTAGCGTGATTATTCGCTATATTTTTTTTGATTATTTAGTATGATATGGGCTGTATTTTACTTAGATAATGTTAGGACTCCGTATGATTAAACTGGGCAAAATCAGTCAAGCTATGATAGGCATGCTGTTAATGGGCGTCACCGTGAGTGGTATCGCTGAAGATAAAAATAACGATACTATCGCAATCGATATGTCAGAATTATCGACCACCAAAGAAGAAGTGGCGGTATTACAAGTGTTGTCAGAAATCTGCCCACCCATGCTGAATAAATCGCAACAAACAGGGTTTAACACCGCTTATAATGTCGAGCTAAAAAAATTAATGCCAACCATCAGCGATCCTCGTTTAGCGGTGCAGTACTTATCCTCTCAGCAAGATTACAAGCAAATTTTGAATGAAACTCGCCAATGGACGCTCAGTTATCCAAAAGCGGAGAATATTGAACTGTGCAAAGACCTTGCCAACAGTAACTAATAATTTAAGTCAATCTACGCTATCCACCCCCTAACTGATTTAGGGGGTTTTATCCTCTGTTGCCGTAAAACCACCGACTTCAGGCGGTGGATATAAGGCAAC
>NZ_DAMAAE010000003.1:0-240376 GCF_031986685.1 Moraxella sp. CTOTU47915 | reverse complement strand
AAATCACCGTTTGATTATCCGCTAACAACTCAGCATATTGCTCATTCGGCGTATCAGTCTTTAAAAACCCAGTAACAAACTTCACCGACTGGGCATGGTCACGATGAGTGAGCGGAATATTGACGCTATTGGCGACTGCTAATGCTGTGGTAATGCCTGCAATCGACTCACAGGCTACACCAGCGCTAATCACGGTTTGCATTTCTTCACCGCCACGCCCAAAGATAAACGGGTCGCCCGACTTTAAGCGTACAATAGTTTTGCCTTGTTGCGCTAGGGTGACCAATAAGCCATTGATTTCTTGCTGTGACATGCTGTGCTTGTGGCATTTTTTACCGACATAGATTTTTTCTGCCGTTGTGTTAAGTGCCAAAATCTCATCACTCACCAGATTGTCATAACAAATCACATCCGCTTGCAAGATGGTTTTATAGGCTTTGATGGTCAAGAGTTCGGGGTCGCCTGTACCTGCACCAACCAGATACACTTTGCCCTGATTTTGTACAGCTTTTGCATGTCTGGGGGTTATAGGAAGGTCAAAACGATTTTCTTTCACGCTGTCATGGGGAAAAAGTTCAACACTCACAGGGCTACTGATTGAAGGCATAGCAGTTTTCCAACATAATCAAACAAGGTAATTTAAAAATGCAATTACCATGCCTAAATTTTAACTCATACCCTTAATCCTACCCTTAATTGATGAAATTATTTTATATCCTGTTAATGTGAATAATTTCCCAAAATTTGACCTATTTATCCTATTTCATTGAGTGAGTTCAACGCCAAATCAAATTCATTTTTGGTATTAAAATTTGCTAAAGCTATCCATTCATTCGGCAATGCAGCGGTTTGTATTTTTTTATCCGCCAAAAACTTCATCACTGCGCGCTGACCCTTATCCAAATAATCGTATAATTTTATTAATAAATCTGTACGATACAAACCCAACAATGGATAATCCTTTTCAGCTTTTAAATAAATCACCGCTTCATTATCGGTTACCGCATAACGCAATTTATCAAAAACTTGATGGGCATGAACCAAACTATCACAGCTTATCACCAGTAAATAATGGTAAGGAGACATGACTTGATTCATGGCACTTGCCATGGCTGATAACGCCCCTGCCCCTTTGCCATTTTGTTGATTTGGCAGATAATCATCAATGATTTTGACGGTTGTATCATGACATAAGCGCTTACCATTATCCGCCACCATGACAGGGACATTTAAGCGTTTGGCATGACGAATATGAAAATCAAGCAAAGTCTCGCCATTTGGCAAGCTTAATAGCGCCTTGGGTGAACCCATCCGAGATGATTCACCCCCCGCCAAAATCACCACCCCTGCCAATTTAATGGTCATGTTTTGGATTTTCACGCATCAGATGCGGCACAAAGTTACACGGACGGGTACGGTTGTCGAGCTGTTCTTTGATGATGCCTTCCCAGCCCGTGCGACAGGCACCCGAGGAGCCAGGTAAACAAAAAATCACCGTATTATTCGCCATGCCTGCTAGCGCACGAGATTGCAAGGTTGACATGCCGATTTCATCACGAGATAACGCGCGGAACATCTCACCAAAACCTTGTACTTCTTTATCAAACAGCGGGCTTAGGGCTTCAGGGATTTGGTCACGTATATAAAAACCTGTACCGCCTGTGGTAATGATAGCGTGAATCGTAGGGTCGGCAATCCATTGACTCACGATAGCACGGATTTGATAAATATCATCGGTGCGTATGGCTCGCTCCGCCAGGGTATGCCCTGATTCGACAAGGCTATCGGCTAGGTATTGACCAGAGGTATCTTCTTCTAAACTGCGGGTGTCTGATACAGTTAAGATTGCGATATTAAGCGCAATAAAAGGTTTTTCAGGCTTGCTCATTGGGGTTTCCTCATTATTTGATGGGCATACAATTTTATGGGCATATCAAATATTGCCATACATTAGGCATTTGTTATAGCGTTTTTCTTTGTAACGCATGTCTAGGCTGTCAATCTTTCAATTAATGCCCAGTGGTTGACTGCCTAGACAGGCATCAGCTTTGCACGCTTGCACCCGTCCATTTATGTTAATCAAGAAATTACTCATCTTTAGCCACCACGGGCGGACCGAGCAATAAATGCTCATCAATAAACTCATTCGCTGAATTATGCTCAGCAGACTCTGCCGTGATATACCATTGTTGATTACGGTACAAGGTCAATCTATCTCGTGTTAGCCCTCGCCATAAACAATACATCATCACAAACACCACGATGGCAAACGGAAAGCCTGCAATAATCGCGACCGCTTGCAACGCAGATAACCCACCTGCTACCAATAATACTGCAGCAATCACCCCTTGGCTCAATGCCCAAAATAACCGCTGGATTTTTGGCGGATTGGTATCGCCGCCTGCGGTGAGCATATCAATCACAAGGCTTGCCGAATCTGACGAAGTGACAAACCACAACATAATCATTACCACAATCACCAGCGTCAAAGGCTTGGTTAAAGGATAATATTCAATCAGTTTAAAAATCGCACTACCATAATCGGCTTTGACTGCTTCTATCAACCCATAATTGCCCATCAATTCCATATGTACCGCGCTGCCGCCAAAGGTGGTAAACCAAAAAAACAACAATAGCATTGGGATAAATAACACCCCAAAAATAAACTCTCTGATAGTACGACCCCGAGAAATACGCGCCACAAAAATTCCCACAAATGGCGACCAACTCACCCACCATGCCCAATAAAAAATCGTCCAATTTGCCTGCCAATCCGTATTGCTATACGCCTCACTCCAAAATCCTAGTGGAATAAGTTGGCTGACATAATTGCCGATATTTTCAATAAAACTATCGATAATAAACTGGGTCGGACCAAAAAATAACATAAAACCAAGCAGCAACACAGTCAGCACAATATTGATATCGCTTAAGCGTTTAATCCCTTTATCCAGCCCCATCATCACGGATAACGTCGCCATCGCGGTAATAATTGCAATCAAACAAAGCTGTACTGGGACATTGTTGGGAATACCAAACACATTGCTAAAGCCTGCGTTGATTTGCATCGCACCCAGCCCCAAGGAAGTCACCACCCCAAACATCGTGCCAAACACCGCAAGGGTATCGACCACATGCCCCCATTTGCCATAGATTTTTTGACCAATCAATGGGTACAGTACCGAGCGAATCGACAATGGCAAGCCACGGCGATAATGAAAATACGCCAATGACAATGCAACGACACAATACAACGCCCACGCATGGATCCCCCAATGCAAAAACGAAATACTCATCGCTTGTTTAGCCGTTTCTACGGTTTCGGCTTGCCCCATGGGAGGCGACATAAAATGATACAAGGGCTCTGCCGTCCCCCAATACAACAGACCAATCCCAATCCCCGCACTAAACAGCATCCCAAACCATGACAGTAAGCTATACTCAGGATGCTCTGTCTGATGCCCAAGCCGAATATCGCCATAACGACTCAAGGCAATATATAGGCTAAACACCACCGCGACATTCATCAAAATGATAAAAAGCCAACGAAAACGGTGGGTAATAAAAGACTGCAGTTGGTTAAAAACTTCACCTGCCAACTCACCAAATAACGAACCAAAAATAATAAATCCGACAATCAGCAATGCGGAGGCAATAAAAACAGGACGATTAACCCGAGGGAAAGGGCCGAATTTTTCGACTTTCACAGAACTCATAAAGATATCTTTTCATTAGATTAACTGGAAAGCAACCTTAACAAATTATTTACAATATTTCAAATTACAGCAAGATTTCACAAGGCTTATATACTATAAAAACAAAACTAAGTTTTTGATTATAAAGGATATATATATTAACATACTGTAACATTTTAATAGAATATACAAAATAGGATTAATTAATTTTATTTAATAATTTACTATAATTATAAAGTTTATAATTCAACATTTGTTACCTATCTATCTGGTTTAATTTAACTAACTGACGCCTCGTCTGGGCTATGACCCCGTTGGATAATCGGATGCTTTCAATGACTGGGTTAGGGGAAAACGCATTGACAATTTGGTAGTGGGCGATGGGGATATTGCGGTATAGATCATGCCATAAAATGCGAGACTTTGTTGTTCGATTGCATGAATTTTGGTTGCCTGACAGCTTGTAATGAAATCTGCCTTTGAATTTTTACTGTACTTTTTATATTTTAACAATTGGTTTTAATAGTTGGCGGGTGACCCTACAGACCGTAAGCCAAAATTTTTGGTCACAAAATGGTCAGTTTTAGTCACAAGCGTTTGGTCACGTTAGTTTTATTTAAATATTAAAAATAGATATCTTTTCAACTTAACAATCAAAATCAATTTTCCTAATCACATCAAGATAAAAATTTATAAAACAATATATTTTTTAAAATCAATAGCTTGGTGTAAAATTTAAGCCAAAAAAAACCTCAAATCAGGGGAGATTTGAGGCATAAAACTTTAAAAATTTCGTTTTTAAATCCACTAAAATAAGTGGCGCAGCGGACGGGACTCGAACCCGCGACCCCCGGCGTGACAGGCCGGTATTCTAACCAACTGAACTACCACTGCACGGTAGTTGGCGACGATGACCCAAACTTGTCAAATTGGTGGGTCGTGACGGATTCGAACCGCCGACATTCTGCGTGTAAGGCAGACGCTCTACCAACTGAGCTAACGACCCATCGTCTGTGGTGGGTATTATAGAGAATTTATTTTTGCTGTCAACGATTTTTTTTGGCAAATATTAAAATTTTTAAAAAATTTTGCTGAGCATGTCATGTGGTTGTCACATAAAAACCTTATCATACCTACATGGCCAGCAAGGTCATAGCTAACAATAAGAATAATAAGATAACAATAATAACAATGTCTCTATCGCTTGTCACCCAAAGGATTTAATTCCCCCAATTAAATCCTTTTTATTTTTTCTCTTCCGCCTTTTCTCACGGTTGCGCCAGTAATGCTTTGATATCCGCCTCAAGGTCTTGGGGGGCTTTGGTCGGTGCAAAACGATCTACGACTCTGCCGTGTGCATCAACTAAAAACTTGGTAAAGTTCCATTTGATGGCGTCACCCAACATACCCTTGCCCTGTGGCTGTGATTTTAAAAACTGATAAACAGGATGGGTATCTTTACCATTGACGTCAACTTTTGCCATCATCGGAAAGGTCACGCCATAATTGATTTGGCAAAACTCACTAATTTGCGCTTCACTGCCAGGATCTTGCTGACCAAATTGGTTGCAGGGAAACCCCAACACCACCAACCCTTGGTCTTTGTAAGCTTGGTATAGCTTTTCTAAGCCCTGAAACTGTGGGGTAAAGCCGCATTTGCTTGCGGTATTCACAATCAATACGACTTTACCTCTAAGGGTGTCAAAATCAAATAGCTGACCTCGAATATCGGTCGCGGACAATTGGTAAAAATCTTCCATAGCAAATCTCCTTGTTGTTAGTTAAAAAGTTGTTAGTTAAAAAATTGTAAGTTTTTCTTGCATTATTATGCTGACAAGCGTAGTTTATCTATTGGCAGTTATTCAGCCTCACTTACGCCTAAAAATGTCAGTATTTCTGACAAAAGTCTGATATGATTTATTAATACTCAAACGGAACTCCCCCGCTATGCTCACTGACGCTAAACTATCGGCTGGACAACGCTTGACGCAGCTGCGTAAAAGCAAAGGTTTGACCACTGCCGAACTTGCCGATTTAATGACCCAAGCTGGTGCTAAAGTTAGCCGTGCCGCGATTTCTAATTGGGAGCGCGGTTCCAATGGCATCGTGTCCAATAAACTGCCTGTGCTTGCCAGTCTGTTAGGGTGCAGCGAAAGCTATTTGCTATCAGGTACTGGGGTGGAAAGTCATAGTCATAACGTCAGCG
The DNA here is from genome assembly GCF_031986685.1 of Moraxella sp. CTOTU47915. Classification (NCBI taxonomy): domain Bacteria; kingdom Pseudomonadati; phylum Pseudomonadota; class Gammaproteobacteria; order Moraxellales; family Moraxellaceae; genus Moraxella; species Moraxella sp. CTOTU47915. Next base: position 234,475 of record NZ_DAMAAE010000003.1, on the reverse strand, counting down.
TCAGCACCCAAGCGTTAGCGGCGAATACGGTCAATGATACTACTGTAGCACAAGCATCAAGCGATGCCAATCAAGCGAATCCGTGGCAGGGTCAAACGGCTCAACCGACGACGCCTGCTGCTACCAATTTTCAACCCAACCATTCTAAACCTAATCCCAAACCCAATCCCAAACCTAGTAGTGATGTATCTACCATGAAAACTTTGAACAAATCCAACAAACTGCAAAACGTGTGCTATGACATTCGCGGTCCTTTGCTACAAACTGCCAACCGCATGGAGACACAAGGTCATAAAATCATCAAACTCAATGTCGGCAACCCTGCCCCATTTGGGTTTGAAGCGCCGCAAGAGATTTTATCAGATGTGGCGATGAATTTGTCCAATGCGATTGGCTATTCAGACTCTCAAGGGATTTTTGCCGCGCGTAAAGCGATTTTGCAGTATTACCAAGCCAAAGGATTGTTAGAAGCGGTAGACGTTGCCGATGTGTATTTGGGCAATGGTGTCTCTGAACTGATTGTGATGACCATGCAAGCGTTACTGGATGACGGCGATGAAGTGCTGATTCCTATGCCTGACTACCCGCTTTGGACAGCGGCGACGAATTTGGCAGGGGGTAAAGCGGTTCATTATCTGTGTAATGAAGCCGACAACTGGCAGCCAGATATTGCTGATATCGAAAGCAAAATCAATGAGCGCACCAAAGGCATTGTGGTCATCAACCCAAACAACCCAACAGGCGCGCTTTATTCTACCGAAAATTTAAAAAAAATCGTGGCACTGGCAGAAAAACACGGGCTTGTGCTGATGGCAGATGAGATTTATGACCGCGTACTGTATGATGATGCCGTGCATGTACCGATGTGCACCCTTGCCAAAAACTGCTTGGTTATCTCCTATAATGGCTTGTCAAAGTCGCACCGTATCGCAGGTTTTCGCTCAGGCTGGATGATGTTATCGGGTAAAAAACACCATGCGGCTGATTTTATTGAAGGGTTAACCATGCTATCATCGATGCGGCTGTGTGCCAACGTGCCCTCACAATACGCGATTCAAACGGCGATGGGTGGTTATCAAAGTATGCAAGCCTTGACCGCACCAACCGGTCGCCTGTACCAGCAGCGCAACATCGCTATCGAGCGCCTAAATGCCATTAAAGGTATCTCATGCACCATGCCGCAAGGGGCATTTTATTGTTTCCCAAAAATTGACCGTGACATTTATCCAATCGAAGATGATATGCAGTTTATGATGGAATTATTACTACAAGAAAAAGTCTTGATGGTACAAGGTACGGGTTTTAACTGGCATGCGCCTGACCATTTTCGCGTGGTATTTTTGCCCAATGCATCAGATTTGCATGAAGCGATGGATCGACTTGAGCGCTTTTTTGCCACAAAACGCCAAGAATATGGCACTGATTAATATTTCATTGAAACAAAAAACCCCGACGATTCGGGGTTTTTTATTGTGAGCAATTAATTACATAAAGCTGTTGAGATAAAGCCCTTGGGATTAACCCAGTAACTCCGTTAAAAATACAGCAATGATACCAATCGGTGCGACAAATTTTACCACAATTTGCCAAATAGTCCATTTCATGCCATCGAGCCCCAATTCACGTTTTACCGATTCTTGGTTGATAAACCAGCCGATGAGGATAATGGTACCCAAACCAATCAAAGGTAGCATGATTTTACTGGACGTATAATCTAGCGCGTCAAAGATACCTTGTGGGATGTCTTTACCGTTTTTGTGGATAGTAAATACCGCAAAATCAGACAATTTATTAAATGACAATAACGCAAGTACACCCACTGCCCACGTTGCCACTGCCCCTACTAGCGTGCAGATTTTACGGCTCATTGGGGTTTTTTCTTCCAAGAATTCGACAATGGGCTCAAGAATTGAAATCGACGACGTCAATGCTGCAAAGGTCAATAACAAGAAGAATAAAGTACCCACCACCACACCTAGGCTCATTTGACCAAAGGCGATTGGCAAGGTCACAAACACCAAACCGGGACCTGCCGCTGGATCCAGATGATTGCTAAATAAAATCGGGAAAATCGCAAGACCTGCCGCCAATGAGAAGATAATATCCCAGATAATCACCGTGCGCGCGGTTGCCAATAAATCCACATCTTGTTTTAGGTATGAACCATAACTCACCATGATCGCCATACCCAGTGACAGACAGAAGAACGCATGTCCTAGCGCTGCCATCAGCACTTTACCCACACCCACTTCCTGCATACGCTGCAAGTCAAACTTAAACAGAAACTCTGCGCCTTTGGCAAAATCCATATTAATCGCGTTATATCCCACGATAAATAATAGGATAAAAGCTAACGCAGGCATCATGATTTTTGATGCTTTCTCAATACCTGCTGATACACCACCTGCAACAATTAGCGCCGTCAAGCCCATAAACGCCGTGTGCCACAACGTCATTTCGGTTGGATTAGCTAACATTGTCTCAAAAATTTTGCCAGTGGCGTCGGCATTGAGACCACCAAATGCATTGATACCCGCTTTTAAGGTGTAATTAAGCGACCAGCCGCCAATCACACTATAAAATGACAAAATCATAAAAGCAGCTAAAATACCAAAGTAGCCAAGCAGACTCCAAGCAGGTGACGTGTTATTGGCTACCGCCGCTTTGCGAAAACTTGCCGCTGGGTTACTTTGTCCACGGCGACCAATCAGCCATTCAGTGACCAACACTGGAAAACCAATAAGCGCGATACTGATAATAAACACGATAACAAATGCCGAGCCACCGCTATCGCCTGTCATGTAAGGAAACTTCCAAATACTGCCAAGACCGACCGCAGAACCCACGGCAGCCATTAAAAACCCAATCTTTGAGCTCCACTGGGAATGAGACGACTTGTGATTAGTGCTCATAATCCCTCCCTAGTCGAATGTGATTAAATGAAAAAATTGCAACGAGAATCTTGCAGTATGTAGATTTTTCATGAATCAATAGTTAATGTCAAACTTTCTTTTCACAAAACCCAACCAAAAGTTATACAAGTCAGTCATTATTTTTTTAGGATTGTCTAAAACGCAATAACATCAATGGGTTATGATGATTATTTTTAACATTCATTTAACGTAAATTATTTTTATACTAAACATTACTTTTTGGAATAAATGATTTTTTAACCTATTTGATATCGAATTGCTGGCAAAACCAAGCGGTTAATGTCAACGGTTTTAACTTGCACAAGTGTGGGGATTTTGATAGCAATTTTTTGCCATTGAAGGTAAAATTTCATTTTCAAAAATTGCACGTCCCAACGTGTTGACCGTTCGCAGATTGATGACAAGGAAATTATGGATGACGCAGCCTTATAACGTGTTGTTCTTGTGCAAGCACAATGCTAGCCGTAGCCTAATGGCAGAAGCCATTTTAAATAAAATTGGCAGTGACCGTTTTGTAGCCTATAGCGCAGGCGTTGAGCCATCCTCTAGCGCGCATCCATTCACGCTTGAGGTATTAAAACAAGAAGGTTATGACGTCACAGGCTTAGCGCCCAAATCCGTCAAGCAGTTTTTACAAGACAACGCGCCAAAGATTGATTTGGTGATTGGGCTGTGCAATTCTTTACAGCAACATGCGGACATTGATGGCAAATTCCCACTGACTGCTCATTGGCATATCAATGATACCGACAGTGTATCAGCCGATAGTGATGTGGAAAAAGCTGCCTTTAGCCAAGTATTGCGCCAACTCTCTCAGCGCATTCATTTATTGACAAACTTACCCGAAGATAAAATCGAACATTTGGCACATCCATCAGCGGATGCCTAACATCCCGATGAACGATTGACCACAAAAAAAGCCCAACTGTCTTGGGCTTTTCTATTTTTCTTTTTCTTTGCATCTATATATAGAAGTGCCTCTATCAATCTATCTATGAATCAACTTTTTGCTGCATGAGCGCTTCAATCGCGTCCGTTGTTTTTGGTACGTCACAGGTGAGAACTAGCGGCTCACCCTCGGTAATGACCACATCATCCTCAATCCGAATGCCAATACCCCGATATTTCTTGGGTACCAATGCATTGTCATGGGCAAAATACAAGCCTGGTTCTACAGTAATCACCATGCCTTTTTCAAGCTTTCTGGGTTTACCATCGTCGCCATTGTAGCGCCCTGCATCGTGAACATCTAAGCCAAGCCAATGCCCTGTGCCATGCATATAAAACGGCAAGTAGGCTTTATCAGCAATCAACTCATCGACATCACCTGTCAAAATCCCCAAATCAATCAAGCCTTGTGTCAGTACTTTGAGCGCAGTTTCATGATGGATTTTGCTATGCTCGCCTGCTTTTAGGCTGTTGATGGCGGCGATATTGGCATTTAGCACAATATCATACACCTGTTTTTGCACGTCGCTGAACTTGCCACTCACGGGAAAAGTACGGCTGATATCGCCTGCATAGTGTTGATATTCAGCGCCCGCATCTATCATCACCAAGTCGCCATCGTGCAGCGGTTGGTCGTTTTCGACATAATGCAAAATATTGGCATTGTCGCCGCCCGCCACGATACTATTGTAAGAGGGTACGCAGCCATATTGGGCAAAAGCATAGTTGACTTCAGCTTCCAGTCTGCTTTCATTGCCTTGATTTTTTTGCATCATGGATGCCACGCTTTGCATGGCGCGAATATGCCCGTAAGCACTGATTTGGGCGGCGACTTTCATGCGTGCAATTTCAGACTCATCTTTTATCAGCCGCATTTCATTGATAAGGCTGTCAATATTGGTGATGGTATCGATCACACCTTCGCCGCGCTGCAGCTGCTTGGCTTGATTAAGCCAGCCAATCAGCTCATTATTAAAGCGGGCAAACACGTGTTTTTTACCAAAAATCAGATTTGGCATCACCTCATCAATTCTGCCAATGGCAGTCGCTTTATCCGCGCCAAAATCTGCGGTTGCACCCTCAAGCCCTACGCGTTTGCCATCCCAAATCTCACGTAGTTTGTCTTTCTCACGTAAAAATAACGTGTAGTTGACGGTATGGTCAGTTTTTTCCAAAACCATGACGGATTCTGGCTCGGCAAAGCCAGTTAAGTAGAAAAAACTGCTGTCGGCGCGGTATTTATACTCAGCATCGTTGTTGCGGATATGCGCGGGAGCCGTCTGCAAAATCGCAATGCTATTGTTTGGCAAGGCTTCAGCAAGTTTGGCACGCCGTTTGGCAAATTGGCTTTGGGGAAGCTTTGGCAACAACTGTATGGTTAATTGATTTGACATGATATTTCCAAAAAAATTAATGGCTGTCACAGCATTGTTGAAGAATTTGCTGTAGGAAGCTTTCGCATTTTGCTAGTTGGTTTAGACTGACAAACTCATTGGCTTTATGGGCATTGCCAATATCGCCGGGTCCGCAAATCACCGTCGGAATGCCTGCATTGGTAAACTGCCCACCTTCGGTGGCATACGCCACTTTGTGACGTTGCTGTTCATCCACCAAATTTTCAATGAGCTGTTGCAAGGCCTGGCTATCTTTGTCGGTCATTGCAGGGACATTTTCGTTGCGAGTTAGCTCAATGCCCGTGTCGCTGTCAATGGCGTGCATCTTAGGCTCAAGGGTTTTGATAAAGGCGCGAATTGGCTCAATCACTTGGCTTTCATTCATATGCGGCAAATTGCGATAATCAAAGGTGAATTCGCACAGGTTGGGCACGATATTGGTTGCCGTGCCGCCGGTAATAGTGCCCACTGACAAGGTCGAAAATGGTACGTCAAACGCCATGTCTTGGTCGTTACGTTGTTGCAATTGCTCGGCAAGTGTATCAATAAAATTGATAATTTTACTAGCATAGCTGATGGCATTGACGCCTTGCGGGGTCAGCGATGAATGTACTGATTTGCCATGCACGCGGCAGCGATACACTTGGATGCCTTTATGCGCGGTGACCATTTTCATCATGGTCGGCTCACCGACGATACAGTAGTCTGGCTTAATCCCTTGCGCTTTTAAATCTGCAAGCAGTAATGGCGCACCCAAACAACCCACTTCTTCGTCATACGACAGTGCCAGATGAATCGGTTTGCCTAGCCTCTTATCGCGGCTTGCTTGCACCACAGTGGGCAACAGGGTTAAGGCGCAAGCAATAAAGCCTTTCATATCACAAGCCCCACGCCCGTATAGCTTATCTTCCACAATGGTCGCCACAAACGGATCGGTATCCCATGCCTGCCCATCAACGGGCACCACATCGGTATGCCCGGAAAACACAAAACCTCCTGTCGTTACGGTATCACCCTCACCCATCGCAGGTACGGTCACAAAGAGGTTGGCTTTGGTATTATCGGCATTAAAGGTCAAACGTGGCGACAACCCCAACTGCTCACAATAGCCCGCCACATACTCAATCAATTGCAAATTGGAGTAGCGACTGACAGTGTTAAAACCAATCAGCTTTGTTAACCAGTCTACTGCGTTGGATGGATAGCCCATAGTCGTTCCATTTTTCTCAAATTTTAAACCATTAAAACACCCTATCAGGGGTAAATCTAGTCGAAATAGGGTATTAACATCAACTCGGCTTTTTACCTGTCATGGCATCTATAACCATATGGGTAACAAAATCATCATTGGTATCTTTTTCTGCTTCCCAATCGAGTTCATCATCCCGTAGCTGCTCAATAAAATCCAAATGCTCCTCATCAATCTCTTGGGCTTTGCCCACAGGGCGATTCATGGCAAATCCTGCGATGAGCGGCAATTTGGCGACTGATTTACGCACTCGCCCTTGTGACACACTCACAGGAATCATGCGCACAAACTCAAGTAGCTCCATATATTCAACTTCGCCTTCAGCATTGTCTGTCCCTTGCAGCGCCTCATCATACGCATCAATCCGCAGCGCGCCGATTTTTGCCAAGTCATTAAATAGGCTATTTTCTTCAGGGCGCAGCGCACTATCGGTGACGCCAAAGCCTGTCAAAAAGCCATTTGACCAGTTCTTAAGTGCCATCAAACGCTCATACAGTGGATGGTCATCATCGGGCAACAACGGCATAAACTGATAGCTATCAGCATCATCGGTTAACACCGCCACCATATCCTCGCCCTCTTCGGTCACTATCTCTAACGCTTTTGGCTCAAGCTCGGTAAAGCTCAGCTCAGTCAGTAGCAGTTGCCACTCTTGCTCGGTTGGCGCATCACATACACTGAGCACCCCTGAAAGTAGCCCATGTAACTCACTAATGGTGACGTCATGCCAATCCTCAAATGCTTGTGTCCAATCCTGCCAACCCGAAATATAATCATCCATCGCTTTACCCTTTTTTCACAAAAAATTATATCAACATTGAGATAATACTAGCCTTAATGCGGTCAACTATGGCATTATTAAAGTGGTAAAATAATATAAGTATCACTCAAATTTTAAGCCTTCACACTATAGTTATACCAAAAAAAGCCTTTTGCTATTCATGTCAATGAGCGTCCATCATATCGCTCTTGATGATTTACTTGATTATTCACTCGATTACTGACTAGACATCATATCATGAGCACCCTAATTGACCAACTGACCCAGCTACAAACCGCATTGACTAAGCTTTGCGATAAATATCAATTCGCCAGTAGCGAGCTAACCCGTATTAAAGCACAGCCAACTATTACCGCAGATCAACTGCAGGCGGTACAAGCTGAGCTCGATAGCAGCAAAGAACTGCAGCAAAATTTAGAACAACAACTTGCCAGACAAGCCGAAGAGTATCAAGCACTCGAGCAGCGCTATCAGTCACTTGCCGAATCTCACAACATGCTAAGTACCGAATACGAACAAACCCAAAACCAATTACAGATTTTTACCGCACAAAATCAAAAACTGATTGAAAAAAATCGCGTTGCGGCAGAGCATACCAAGCTTGTGTTAGAGCGCTTGGCAAAAATTGACAGCGAAAACTAACCCGCCCCTATTTAAGCCAGCCTTAGTGATGTTTAAAACATTTGAATACGTTAGGAAAATCTTATGGCATCTGCCCAAAGCATTAAAAAAGTTGATATCCTGATCAATGGTCGTAGCTATACTATCAATTGCCCAGAATCTGAAGAGCCTGCGTTGCAGTGTGCGGCAAGCTATATTAACCAGTTTATGCAAGACGTACGCCGCCAAGCGCCTCAGCTACCCCAAGAAGAATTATTGGTACTGTGCGCGTTGACCTTGTTTGAAAAATCAGAAAACTTACAACGCTATCAAGAAAACGAAAACCAAGCGCAAGACCTGGTGGGTAAAATGTTAGAAGACGTTGCGCGTTTTGCCTAACGTATTTAGTGTAAAATAAAATTCGACTAATTTTGAGCGCGCTGATAGTGTTTGCCGGCATGAAAATCCGCTTGGTGTTCTTGATTACAAAAGAACTTATCCCCTTCTACAATCCCTCGCCACTCTGCTAACGTATGATGGCAAAAATCACACGCACGTGGCTCGGTACTCTCGCCCGGCTGCGGCTGTAAATAGCCTTGCGGTGGTCGTGGATACATCCATTTCATCCCAACCCAGCTAAGCCCCATAATCACCAGAACCACAAAAATTGCGGTAAACATCGCTTCACCTCATTGTCTAATGAACGAATCATCGTTGCCAATTAAGAATTATGACTGCCTGTTAATTAGCATTGTAAGGTTTGATTATACTGCAAAAAATCGCGCATTGATGGGTTATTCATGCTATGTTTAAGCTAATTTTACCAGTTGCAGCGTTTTTCGGTTGTAGCGTCTAAAGATTGCAATTGTAAACATATCATAAAGCGATATAATGTAGAATAATTTTATCTTGTAATGCCATCGCTGTTGCCACCCATAATTATAATAGCGGCATGATGCTTGCATACCGTTTTAGACGGATATGACTAAAGGGACGACCCCATAACAAATTTTTACTGAAGGACTTTTCATGTCACACCTCGATTTAACCCCCGATGATAGCGTACCAACGCAGCTACCGAGTGAGTCAATGACCGCCGAAGCTACGACGCCAAACCAACCCGCAAACCCACAGCCAGTTTCTCAAAAACCTGCTCAGCCAACTTCTCAATCAGTTTCTCAGCCAACCTCTCAGTCATCAAGCCAAGCAATTAGCCAAGCAGATTCTATGGTGGGGCTAAAAATTGCGGTGGCACAGCAGCAATTTATTGTCGGTGATGTCATCAACAATGCCAAAAAAATGGTAGAACTGGCTAAAGATGCCCGTGACAAGGGGGCTAATATCATTGTCTTTCCTGAGTTATCACTGCTGGGTTATCCGCCTGAAGATTTGTTATTACGTCCAAGTCTTGCCTCACGTGTGAAACTTGCTTTTGAATTGCTCTACACAGTCAAAGATATCGTGATGCTAGTGGGTTATCCGCACATTGACCCCAATGGCACGTTTAACTCAGTGGCTATCATTCACAATGGTCAGCAAAAAGGCTTTTATCACAAACAATGTTTGCCAAACTATGGCGTGTTTGATGAACGCCGCTATTTTAATACCGGTCACAACCAAGTGTTGTTTGACTATCAAGGGCTGACCATTGGACTACTTATCTGCGAAGATTTATGGCAAGACGCTCCCATTCGCGCACTCAAAGAAAAAGGTGCGGAAATCATCATCAGCCTCAATGCCTCACCCTTTGAGCAAAACAAGCAAGAACAACGTAAGGCTTTATTAAAAAGCCGTGCCACTGAGCACAATATCCCAATTGTGTATGCCAATAGCGTGGGCGGTCAAGATGACTTGGTGTTTGATGGCGGCTCGATGGTCGTCAACGCTCAAGGTAAAATCGTGCAAGAAGCACCAAGATTTTTGCAGCATACCCTGTATGTGGTTGCTCGTCACGATGCCCAAAGCGGTCAAGTGATATTATCAGAACAGCGCAAATCACCGCTTGCACTTAGCCAAATCGCTGAAACTTATCAAGCGCTGGTTGTCGGCTTGCGTGATTATGTCAATCATTCTGGCTTTAAAGGCGTATTGGTTGGGTTGTCAGGCGGGATAGACTCGGCGCTCACGCTATGTATCGCCGTTGATGCCTTAGGTGCGGACAAAGTTTATGCGGTTATGATGCCCTATGAGTACACCTCGCAAATCAGCCTGCAAGACGCGCAGGCGCAGGCACACCGGCTCAACGTGTCTTACACCGTGTGCCCGATTCATGCCGCCGTTGAAGGCATGCGTCATACACTAGAGCCGATGTTTAGCAACACCACCGCCGACACCACGGAAGAAAATATCCAAGCCCGTGCGCGCGGCATGATTCTGATGGCATTGTCCAACAAATTTGGTCATCTAGTCATCACCACAGGCAACAAGTCAGAGATGGCCGTGGGCTATGCGACATTGTATGGGGATATGGCAGGCGGATTTGATGTCTTAAAAGATGTGTATAAAACCCAAGTATATGCCCTCGCCAACTATCGCAACCGCCTAGAAGAAACGCCGGTGATTCCTGAGCGTGTGATTACGCGTCCGCCTTCTGCCGAGCTTCGCCCTGACCAAAAAGACCAAGACAGTCTGCCCGATTATGATACCCTCGATAAAATGCTGGAGCTGTATATCGATCGCGACTTTGGGTATGATGCGATTGTAGAAGCCGGTTATGATAAAGACGTGGTGAAAAAAGTACTCAGTATGGTAGACCGCAATGAATACAAACGTCGTCAAGCGGCGATTGGCACCAAGATTACCCACCGCGCCTTTGGGCGTGAGCGTCGCTACCCACTCGTCAACCACTGGTCGCTAGAGTTCCCAAAACTCTAATTTCCAAAGCTCTAAGGCGGGACAACATAAAAGGACTGCGATTTGGCAGTCTTTTTTTTCATCTGTTGCAAAGCATGTATCGTAAAGCTTGCACGACAGTTAGGTCATTGTCACATCCAAATGCAAGCTTTCTTTAATCTCTTCCATCACAATCAAACTGTGGGTTTCCACCGCCGCTGGCAATTGTTTTAAGATATTGCCCAGTAACTTGCGGTAAGAACTCATCTCTCTTAGCCGCGCTTTGACCAAAAAATCAAACTCACCCGAAATCAAATGACATTCCAGTATCTCTGGAATTTCTGACAGTTTTTTGCTCACTTGCTCAAAGACATCGCCCGACTTGGTAGATAGCTTTATCTCCAGAAACACCAACAAGCTTTTATTGACCAAATTTGGATTTAACCGCGCATGATAACCTAAGATGATACCCTCACGCTCCAGCCGTTTAACTCGGTCTGAGCAAGGCGTGGTTGATAGGTTAACTTTGGCGGCCAATTCGCTGATAGAAATTCGGGCTTGCTGTTGCAAGATTTCAAGGATTAAACGGTCGGTACGGTCTAAAGTACGCATAGCAAAATGAAAACCCTGTTTTTTGATGATTGACATGATAAAACCGATAATATCAGCAAAATTCTAGCATAAAAACAGCAAAATTCACTGCAAAACTTTGCTTATACTAGCAAAATTAACTGATAATTAAGCAGATATTTGGGGGTGAGTATGCGTGTATTGGTACTGGGTAGTGGCGTGATTGGGGTGACAAGTGCCTATTATTTAGCCAAGCAAGGCGTAGAAGTCACGGTGATTGACCGCCAAGCAGGTGCCGCACAAGAAACCAGTTTTGGCAATGCTGGGCAAATCTCCCCGGGCTACTCTACCCCTTGGGCAGCCCCTGGTATTCCATTGAAGGCGGTTAAATGGTTATTCCAACAACACGCCCCTTTAGCCATCAAATTAGATGGCAGTCTATGGCAGTTGCAATGGATGCTACAAATGCTCAAAAACTGCAATGCCAAGCGCTATGCCATCAACAAAGAGCGTATGGTACGAGTGGCAGAATACAGCCGCGACTGTCTGCAGCAGTTGCGTCAAGACACCGGCATTCACTACGAAAACCGCTCGCAAGGCACCTTACAAGTTTTTCGCAAACCCGCCCAACTAGATGCTGTACAGCAAGATATTAAGGTGTTGCAAGATTCAGGCGTGCCTTTTAAGCTGATTGACAACAGCAAGGCATTGGCTGAGATTGAGCCCGCGTTGGCAAATGCCACTGATAAGCTGGTTGGTGGATTGCATTTGCCGCATGATGAAACAGGCGATTGCTTTTTGTTTTGTCAAGCATTAGCGCAGCAAGCCAAAGCGCTTGGGGTGAAATTTTTATACAATCAAACCATCGAAAAGCTAGTAGTCGACGCTGGGGCGATTAAAGGGGTGATGGTAAATGGTGAGTTATTAACTGCAGACCAGTATGTATTGGCATTGGGCAGTTATTCGCGGGCGCTTTTGCAACCGCTACAGCTTAACCTGCCTGTATACCCTGTCAAAGGCTATTCGCTGACTGTGCCGATTATCAACGCTGATTTAGCGCCCCAATCAACGGTGCTTGATGAAACCTATAAAATCGCCATTACTCGCTTTGACAACCGCATTCGCGTAGGCGGTATGGCAGAATTAAGTGGTTTTGATGTAAGTCTAAACCCGCAGCGCCGTGCCACACTCGAAATGGTCACGCAGGACTTATTCGCAGGCGGTGATTTGCCAAACGCAAGTTTTTGGACAGGGCTACGTCCGATGACCCCAGATAGTACCCCTATCATTGGCGCGACTCGGTATCGCAATTTATTTTTGAACACAGGGCATGGCACATTGGGTTGGACAATGGCGTGTGGCTCTGGCAAATTAATCAGCGATTTGGTGCTCGGCAAAACGCCTGACATTCCCATTGACGGCTTATCGTTACAGCGTTATGCCTAGTATCTATTTTCTATCAGAAATAGTTGTAAAGACTATGCATAAATAACATTTATCCATTCACAAGGAAAACACCATGACCGCACAAATTCAACGATTTGATAGCAATGACTATCTAAGTGAAATTACCATTTTTAACCACGTGGTGTACCTCGCAGGACAAGTGCCAAATACCGACACTGCCGATATCCACACACAAACCAAAGAAGTGCTAGACAATATCGACGCCATGCTCGCCAAAGCCAATAGCGACAAATCACGTCTGCTAACCGCTCAGATTTTTATCAAGGATTTGGCGGATTTTGCGGTGGTGAATAGCATGTGGGGCGACTGGTTAGCCGATTGCCCAAAGCCTACCCGTGCGACAGTCAAAGCTGAGTTGGTTGATCCATTGTGGAAATTAGAAATTGTGGTAGTCGCAGCGCAAAATACCATAGACTAAACGAACCCATAACCGCTTAAAACGTTAAATAAAAAAGGTGCTTAAATCGCACCTTTTTTTATTTTGTCTAACCTCTACATTAATAGCTCACGTTTACCACTTTTTGTCATGCCACTTACCAAGCCCGCCTCTTCCATGGCATCAACGATACGTGCTGCGCGGTTATAGCCGATACTAAATTTGCGCTGGATACTTGATGCAGAGACCTTACGAGTTTCGAGCAAAAACGCCACTACATCATCATACAGTGGGTCTTCTTCGCCATTGCTAGACCCACTAGCATCGCCACCACTTGGCGCTGAGCTTAGCTCAAAGTTATCGAACATATTATCAATATAGTTAGGTGCGCCTCGCTCACGCCATGCATCACACACACGGTTGACTTCTGCATCGCTGATAAAAGCACCATGTACACGGTTAGGCTCGATTTGACCAGGTCCTAAAAACAGCATATCCCCATGCCCAAGCATATCCTCTGCGCCACCGGCATCCAAAATGGTACGCGAGTCGACTTTTGAGTTGACGCGAAGTGCGGCACGGACGGGAATATTGGCTTTAATCAAACCAGTAATCACATCCACTGAGGGGCGCTGGGTCGCCAAAATCAAATGAATCCCTGCGGCACGCGATTTTTGCGCCAAACGGGTAATCAATTCCTCCGCTTGTTTGCCCACCTGCATAATCATGTCGGCAAACTCATCCGCCACAATCACAATTTGTGGTAACGGTTTTAATTTTGGTGCTCTATCTTGGCTGACACTGTCATTGGGTCGCCAAAGCGGATCCAGTAACGGCTCACCACTTTGTTCGGCTGCCATGATTTTTTTGTTGAATTCATCAAGCTTACGCACTTTGAATAATGACATTAGCTGATAACGACGCTCCATCTCCGCTACACTCCATGCCAAAGCACTGGCTGCTTCGGTCATATCGGTGACTACGGGGGTGAGCAGATGCGGAATATCGCCATAGTTGGCAAGCTCGAGCTGTTTGGGGTCAATCAAAATCAATCGCAGCTGCGCTGGTGTGTATTTGAGCAGCATTGACAATAACAGCGAATTCACCAACACTGATTTACCCGAACCTGTGGTACCTGCGACTAGCATGTGTGGCGCTTTCGCCAAATCCGCAATAATCGGTCTACCTGCAATATCTTTGCCCATTGCCATGCTAATTAAGCCATCGGGGTCTTGATAAGCCTCTGTTTTCAGCAGTTCGATGAGTCGTACCATTTGGCGCTGCGGATTGGGCACTTCGATACCGATATAAGGTTTACCGGGAATGACTTCTACCACACGCACCGATGCCATGGATAGCGACCGAGCCAAGTCTTTAGCAATACCCGTCACCTTGCTTGCTTTAAGTCCTGGTGCCAGCGACACTTCAAAGCGTGTCACCACTGGACCCATTTGCGCATTGACCACTTCTGCTTTGATATTAAACTCTTGTAGCTTGATTTCTAACAGCGCTGATAGCTGCTGCAACTGTTCGCGGCTGTAGCTTGGCTTGCGGTCAGGGTCAGGCAAATCAAGCAGCGATAACTCAGGTAACGGGCTTAAATTAGCACGATAAGCTGCGGTTTGCATGGCACGCGATTTCTGACTAAATAGGCTATCATCATTGATATCAAGCGGCTGATTGACCTGCGTGGCTATAGGCTGTTCAATTTGGTCGAGTAGCTCAGACTCCACCGAACGGCTGTGGGTCGGTATTGAAGGGGTTATCTGATTACCATCAATCTTGGGGGCATCAATATCGGTGCCAGTAATCTGGGTGACGGCTTGCGCTGGGACTTGTCGCATACCCAATAACGATGCGACTGAGGTGGGTGGTGTTTCAATACCTTCTACTTCAATACTTTCTGCTTCAATGCTTTGTGTTTTAATGCCCTCTGTTTTAATTCCCTCGAATGATGACTCTAGCACAGGATTTTGTGACAAGTCATATCCAGCATCTACGCTATCCGCTAAATCATCCAAATCTGAAAACCCAATAGGCTCGTCCTGTGCAGCCATCTCTACACCCGTCATCGGCTCAGAAATTTGTTTATCGGCTAGCTCCCCTGTGCCTGCGGCAGACATCATAGATGCGTCATCGATAGTTGGCATAGCTGGCGATACGTCTACACTATCTACACTAGGCTGCTTTGTCTGAGTTGGCTCAGTGAGTTGCGAGTCTACCTGTATCGAATGAGGTCTGTTTAAGGTAGGCATTTTAAACGGTTTTTTAATGATTTCACTTTGCAGTTTTTCATCCAGTTTTTTGGTCAGCTTGGTGTTTGCTACATAGGTTGAGCTGACGGGTTTAAATGGATTGGTGGCATCGTTTTCTTCGAGCCATTCATAATCTTTGATTTCACTAAAACCCGTTTCATCCAAAAACGCATCGAGTGGACTACCGACAAAATCCTCATCATCCGCTAGATGACTACTGTCATAAGCCGCTTGTTCTGAGTCATGGGAGGCTAGTGGCAAAGGCAGTTGCGCAGTATCGTTTGGTTTTGCTTGGCTTGCCTCTTGAGCAGTCGCTTTGAATTCAGTATTGGTTTCTTCTTCATCTGCGGCTTCAGCGTGTAGGCGACTGCGAATGGCTTGACCTGATAAAATCTCATGCCAATGTAAATCAAAGGTAAACGTCACGGTGATGGCAATAAACACCAATAAAAACAACAAAGTCCCCCAGTAGGTTAATAAACTACTAAGCCCGTTGCCCACGATTTGCCCTATCATGCCTTGCGCCAACCAGCCAAACGACAACACGCCTGTCAGCCCTGCGGTGGCAATGATTAAAAAGATATAACCCAAAAAACGTAACAAGCCATTAGGCTCTACGTCATGGCGCCATACATTCCAAGCTTCATAACAGGCAATAACGATGAGCCACCAGCTTGCCGCGCCCAAAAACGCATACAAAATATCAGCTAGCCACGCACCACCCGTGCCTGCCAAATTACTGACTTCATTTGCCGCACTACTGATATGCGACCAACTAGGATCATTGGCAGAATAACTGATGAGGGACATGACTAACAACAATGCCACGATTAGCCAGATAATCGTAAGCACACTTTGACGAATATAATAAGACAACGCAATTTACCTTTGAATTTGAACCTGCTTTGGATAAGCCGTAAGCCAACGCTTTGCTGCGCCATGACTGACTGATAATGATGGTGAAAAAACAATGATTTTGGGAAAAACGTTGATTAAAATCACCCTTTTAATCGACTATCATATCAAATCTCAGTGGTGAGTTGCTGAGCTTTTTTTGCGAAAAATTGCTTTGTTAAATCAGCCAATTCAAGCCCTATGACAAATGCGGTTTGAGCCAACAAAGCCGGATAGTAGGGTATTTTTTGATAACAAGCTAACGCTATTTTTGAGCGTTGATTGAGCTTTGATTGCGCGATGAATCTGTTATAAAAATAACATTTACTTGCTATTTTCGATGTTAGCCCCTATCTTACTTATGAATCAAAAATTAGCCTATTTTATTATTTAGTTTATTATTCAGCGATTGTTAGGAAAGACGTATGTCAGAAATCATCCATCACCAGCTTATTATTTTGGGTTCAGGTCCAGCGGGTTATTCTGCCGCCGTGTATGCAGCGCGCGCCAATTTAAAACCGGTCATTATCACGGGTATGCAGACTGGCGGGCAGTTGACTACCACCACTGAAGTTGATAACTGGCCTGGCGATCCACAAGGCTTGACGGGACCTGACTTGATGGTACGCATGCAAGCCCATGCCGAGCGTTTTGGCACCCAATTGGTGTATGACCATATCAACCAAGTGAACCTAACTCAGCGACCCTTCACCTTAGTGGGCAATAGCGCCACTTACACGTGTGACGCACTCATTGTAGCGACAGGGGCATCAGCGCAATACTTGGGTCTCGCCTCTGAACAAAAATTTATGGGGCTTGGCGTTTCTGCCTGTGCGACCTGTGATGGGTTCTTCTATCGCGGTAAACCTGTGGTGGTGATTGGCGGTGGGAACACAGCGGTTGAAGAAGCCTTGTATCTATCAAACATCGCAAGCCACGTCACCCTAGTGCATCGACGTGATAAATTAAAATCAGAAAAAATTCTGCAAGACCAATTATTTGAAAAACAAAAAAATGGCAATGTGACCATCGAATGGAACAGCCAAGTCAAAGAAGTGGTGGGTGATGACGCAGGCGTGACGGGTGTGGTGATTGAAAACCTCCAAGACCAATCTACCAAAACCATCAACGCCCCTGGTATGTTCGTGGCGATTGGGCACAAACCCAACACCGATATTTTCCAAGATCAGCTTGAGATGAATAATGGCTATATCGTGGTCAAAAGCGGTCTAGATGGCAATGCGACAGCGACAAGTGTCGAGGGCGTGTTTGCTTGTGGGGATGTGGCAGATCATATCTATCGCCAAGCGATTACCTCGGCAGCTACGGGTTGTATGGCGGCGTTGGATGCAGAAAAATATTTAGATATCGTCAATCTAGCGAATGCCGATACCACGGTATCAGCCAACACCACTGCTGTTTAGCTAATGCCTTGAACAATGCCATTGCCAAATCACCACCCATTACAACGCCCTTTAGGTTGCCGTTATCAATTTCCCGACCCGATGGCGGCAGACCCTGACGGTGAAGGCTTGATTGCGCTAGGGGGTGATTTGGCAGCTGATACCTTAGTGTGTGCTTATCGCCAAGGCATGTTCCCGTGGTTTAATGAAGGCGAGCCCATCGCTTGGTGGTCGCCTGACCCGCGCTGTATTATTTATCCTAGCGATTTTTGCGCCAGTAAAACCCTAAAACGGCGTATCAAAAATGCAGGTTGGACGTTTTCCATTAATCTTGCCTTTGCTGAGGTCATTGCCGCCTGTGCTGATACCCGCACCTATGCCCAAGCTTCTGCATCAGCCACTTGGATCAGCCCCGCTATGATTGAAGCGTATACAGCGCTCCATGCCGAGCAAGTCGCTTACAGTGTCGAGATTTGGGATGATGATGAGCTGATTGGTGGTCTCTATGGGCTAAAGCTAGGACAAGCATTTTTTGGTGAAAGTATGTTTCATCGAGTCACAGATGCGTCTAAAGCGGCTTTTTTTGTGTTAATGCAGCTGTGTGCACATTCCCAATTTGCTTGGGTAGACTGTCAGTTACCTAACCCACATTTGATGCGTTTAGGTGCCTCCATCGTACCCAGAGCCGAATTTTTAGCTGGGCTCGCGCAACAATTAGCGCTACCTAGTATTGATTGGTCATCGATTTGCGGTCAAAAATTACCACTCAATCAACTGTTAAATGAGGATTTTATGACTTATTACCTACCTCCAACTACGCAAGCTTAGGTAAGTTCAAGGCATTTAAAAGCACCAATGACGTTAAAACCACCCCATCCTCCTACCAGTCTAGCATTGACCAGCCAATTGACGCCGCTGCATCAATGTAGTTATTTGCCCGACCGTGCAGCACGTTTAGAACTGATTGAATTAGCAAAGGATGAACGTTTAGATACGCCTATTTTTTCTCAGTTTTCACGGCTCGGGTATCGGCGTAGTGGACAACATTTATATCGCCCTGTATGCTTTCATTGTCAACGCTGTATCTCTACGCGTGTAGTAGTTAACGAGTTTGAACCCAATCGTACCCAGCGCAAACTGTGGCAAAAATCGCACGAGATGGATGTGGTAATTACGGCTTGTGATGATGCCGATGAATCGCATTTTATGCTATATGCTCGCTATATCTGCGCTCGCCATAGTGATGGCGATATGTACCCACCCAATTTACAAGGGTTTAAACAGTTTCTACAATATAGCTTTACCCAGTCATTTTTTATGGAGTTTTGGCTTCACGATGAATTAGTCATGGTGGCAGTTTGCGACCAATTAGATGACGGCATATCAGCGGTCTATACTTTCTATGATCCCGATGCAACCATAAATAGTTTGGGCACCCTTGCGATACTTACCCAAATTGACTATGTTAAACGTCTTGGATTACCTTATTTATATTTAGGTTTTTGGGTACCAGATTCGGATAAGATGGCGTATAAATCGCGTTTTTATCCCAGTGAGTTATTAATCAATCAACAGTGGCATCGCTTCGATGAGGCTGTCACAGCCGCGCAAGTTGAGCCACTGCTTCAACAGGCGATAAAAGCGCATTATCTAAACATGTGGAATACTACTTAGCGTTTAATGTAGCATTTAATTTGCGCTGCATAATTAACGCATGGGTTTTGGTCATGTCATGATTATCGTAGTAATTTTTGCGAATGGCAATCTGTTCAAACCCATATTTTTGATAAAATGCAAGGGCAGCATAATTATCTTCTCTTACCTCTAATAGCACCCGCTCGGCACCCGCTACTTTGCACATCTGCGCCATAGCCGTTAACAATTGGCTTGCAATACCTTGCTGTTGATAATCAAGACAAGTTGCGATTCTTAAAATTTCACTATCTTCAAATATGTGGCTATAAAAACAATAGCCGACCAATCGCTGATTTAGCTCGTCTGTCGCATAAATTATATGGTTAAATGGCTGCGCGAGCAGTGAATTGATTTGCGCAGCCGACCAAGCATCGTGGACAAATAGCTCGGATTCAATTTGTGCCAGCTGCGCCAATACCTGCTCCGAAGTATTATCTTGTGTACTCGTTTTATCTAAGTTATATATCGATATCACTGTCATAATTTATTTCCATAAAAAAAGAGCCACCGAAGTGACTCTTTTGTATGCTTACTAACGATTAGTCGTTAACTTTAGCAACAACACCCGCACCTACAGTACGGCCACCTTCACGGATTGCAAAGCGTAAGCCTTGGTCCATTGCGATTGGGTGGATTAGCTCTACGTTCATTTCAACGTTATCGCCAGGCATTACCATCTCTGTACCTTCTGGTAATTGGATTGCGCCAGTTACGTCAGTAGTACGGAAGTAGAATTGTGGACGGTAACCATTTAGGAATGGAGTGTGACGACCACCTTCTTCTTTTGATAGTACGTATACTTCTGCGTCAAATTTGGTGTGTGGTTTGATTGAACCTGGTTTAGCCAATACTTGACCACGTTGTACGTCTTCACGTTTGGTACCACGTAGTAGTACACCACAGTTCTCGCCTGCACGACCTTCGTCTAGCAGTTTACGGAACATTTCAACGCCAGTACAGGTGGTTTTTGCGGTTGGTTTGATACCAACGATTTCAATTTCTTCACCAACTTTGATGACGCCTGATTCTACACGACCAGTTACGACTGTACCACGGCCAGAGATTGAGAATACGTCTTCGATTGGCATCAAGAATGGTTTGTCAATCGCACGTTCTGGTTCTGGGATGTAGCTGTCTAGGGTGTCAAGTAGTTCTAGTACGGCTGGTTCACCGTATTTGCCTTCGCCGCCGTTTAGGGCTTCTAGGGCAGAACCTTTGATGATTGGGGTGTCATCACCAGGGAAGTCGTAGCTTGATAGTAGTTCACGTACTTCCATTTCTACGAGTTCTAGTAGTTCTTCGTCATCAACCATGTCACATTTGTTCATGAATACCATGATGTATGGTACACCTACTTGGCGTGATAGTAGGATGTGTTCACGTGTTTGTGGCATTGGGCCGTCAGTGGCTGATACGACTAGGATAGCGCCGTCCATCTGTGCAGCACCAGTGATCATGTTTTTAACATAGTCAGCATGGCCAGGACAGTCTACGTGTGCGTAGTGACGTGCTTGGGTGTCATATTCAATGTGTGAGGTGTTGATGGTGATACCACGGGCTTTTTCTTCAGGGGCTGAGTCAATTGACGCGTAGTCTTTAGCTTCACCACCGTTGTGTTTTGCTGCTACGGTCGCAATCGCCGCAGTTAGGGTTGTTTTACCATGGTCAACGTGTCCAATGGTGCCTACGTTAACGTGTGGTTTAGTACGTTCAAACTTGGCCTTTGCCATAATTTAATCCTCTGATCATTGTTAAACTGTTAGCAATACCCTAGCTCAAAGCTATAAACCAACTGGTGTATCTGTATTGCCAGTGCTGGTGTTGCCAATTTGAGTGTTGCTAGGTCACTAAAATAGCAAATTTAACATAAATTTCAAGTTTTTTCCATAGCCTTCATCTTTATGGTCAAACTTTTTTGTTATTGCTAAAACAAAAGGCAACACATCTGTGCTGCCTCAACTATTTTTTGGTTTATCTCAATGTATTTTCTATAAAACTGGAGCTCATACCGAGAGTTGAACTCGGGACCTCTCCCTTACCAAGGGAGTGCTCTACCTCTGAGCTATATGAGCAAAACTTTGGTTTAGAATAATGGAGCGGGTGGCGGGAATCGAACCCGCACCATCAGCTTGGAAGGCTGAGGTTCTACCACTAAACTACACCCGCAATGCGACCCGCCCAAGCATACTGGACTTACTGTTAACGTGATTAGGGAATATTCAGATAACAATAGCAGGCAAATGGTGGTGGGGGAAGGATTCGAACCTTCGAAGCTCTCGCAACGGATTTACAGTCCGTCCCCTTTGACCGCTCGGGAACCCCACCATAGTTGTCTTTCAAGGTACGCTTAACACGATGTGTTAAAGGATGGTGCCGGCTGCCGGAGTCGAACTGGCGACCTACTGATTACAAGTCAGTTGCTCTACCAACTGAGCTAAGCCGGCGTATCGCTTGAAAGTGGTGAGCATTTTAGCAAATATTTTTAATCTTGCAAGCGTTTTTTTATTTTTTTTTCATTTTTTTTGCTAAAACGTAAATTTACTGATTCAAATCCGCATTTTAAGCGCCTTGCGCCGCTTATTTGCTACCCAAACCCTAATACATTAACAACACTGATGCAATAATCAGCGCAATAATTACCACGATTATTATTGCGACTGTGGCGTTTTTCTTTGCCGCAGGTTTTGTTGGCTCACTTTTCATTGGCGTAGGCTTCATTGCATCAGTGTCTACTGTGCTAACTGGCGATGGTTGCGCTGGCTGAACGGATGGGACAACGGGCTGCAATGGTACTGCCTCAGTGACGACAGGCGGCTGAGACGGTGTATTAAGTATTGGCGATGGTGAGTTATCAACGCTTGCTACATCGACTGTTGTTGTCGGTGTAGAGGGTACGGATTGTTCGACGTGAGTGTTGCTCAGCTGCTCGCTGGGTAAAAAATCTTGCGTGGTAACGACATCTATCACAGGCGCGGCGTTGGCTGCAGCGTTCAGTGATGATGGCTCAACCGATGCAGTCGATTCAGTTTGGGTATGAATGTCAATGGTGGGTGTGAAGTTCTCAATATCTTGTAAACTATCGAGAAAACTAGCACCATTCAGTGCGTCAACTGGGGCATTTACCACCAAAAATACCAAGTCAGCAAAGGCAAGTTCATCGGTAGCTTGCAAAGCATGCGCGTCTGTACTGATGCGCTCACCATTGATAAAGGTACCATTGCTTGAGCCCAAGTCTTGCACATACAACTGCTCACCAATACGGTTAATCTTGGCGTGTTGGCGAGAGATTTGTGAGGTTGCTAACACCAAATCATTGCTATCGCTACGCCCGATGCTTAAGCTTTTATCAATATCTATGGTTAAATCCGCCAACGCTGGTGACAGTCCAATGAGTTGCCATGAAGTGCCTTGCGAGTTGTCGGTGAGGTTCATCGTATTTACTGCATTAGTTTGATGATTATCCATGCAAGTCTCCTACTCCTAAGGGGTATTTAATAGTATCATTATGCTTGGCATTATGGGACATTTTTAGGGATTTGTCACGGTGATGGTCTGCACCGCAGGCGGGGTCGCAATCACCACAGGCGTTTGAGCCATCTTTGCGCCCTGCCCTGTCTGCGCTTTAGATTGGGTAACGGTAGATTGGGTAACGGTAGATTGGGTGACGGTGTTGCTCGCTGGGCGACTCACGGTTGTGGTCGATGAACTACCTGTGCGAGACACGTTTGATGACACGGGCGTGACGATATCGACACCATTGGCATACACTCTTGGCGTGTTTGATAAACTTTGCGCGGCTGGGGTAACCAAGTCGTCTGTTGGCAATTTGATGCCATTTTGCACCGTATTGGTATTGGGGAACATGGCATTGATATTAAGTGGGATTTGTTTGAGCGTACCGTTTTTATCAATTACCAGTTGCATGGTACGAATACCGTCTAAGCTTTTTTCGGTCACGCTTGCCACCGCGCTACCATTACGCAAAATGGTCGGCTGTAAAAATACAATCAGATTGGTTTTGTCCGAGTTTTTGCTTTTTGAGCGAAATAAATTACCAAGAATCGGCGCATCACCCAATCCTGGGACTTTTTGCTGACCATAGGTGCTGTTATCACGCATCAAACCACCCAATGCCACGGTTTGTTGATTATCCGCTAAAATGGTGGTTTTGATTAAATTCTTGTTGGTGACGACACCGCTCACGTTATTGAGGGTGCCATCGACAATGGAGGACACTTCCTGCGAAATCTCAAGTCGCACTGAGCCAT
Organism: Moraxella sp. CTOTU47915; assembly: GCF_031986685.1. Lineage (NCBI taxonomy): Bacteria > Pseudomonadati > Pseudomonadota > Gammaproteobacteria > Moraxellales > Moraxellaceae > Moraxella > Moraxella sp. CTOTU47915. The sequence continues at coordinate 210,810 of NZ_DAMAAE010000003.1, read as the reverse complement.
TATCGCCAATATGCGGAATGACATTAAGATTGATACCGACATCTTGACGGCTCACGGTTTGAAACGGCGTGGTTGATGAGTTACTTGCCGTGGTATAAGAGCCGGTCACAAATGGCACGTTCTGCCCTACCAAAATATTGGCTTTTTCGTTATCCAACGTCAAAATAGAGGGCATGGATAACAGATTGGCATTGTTGGTTTTATTGATGGCTTGCAAAATCGCACCATAAAACTCACGATTACCGTTACTATCGGTTTTACTCGTACCAATCCCCAACAGCGCGCCTGCCACGGAGGCTGCTGCCGTACCTGGGGTTTTCCTTAATATCTCAGATGCCAGTCCTACTGCGGATGCACCGATGTTATTGAAGTTAATTACCCCTACGCCGCTATTGGCATTGCCCATTGCCCATTGTACGCCAAGTTGCTGGGTATCATTGCCGGAGATTTCCATAATCGCTGCTTGAATCAACACTTGGTCACGGCGGGTATCTAGCTCATTAATAGCGTTTTCGATTTCTACCATTAACTCTGGGTTGGCATTGACGATGACGGAATTTTGGGTTTGGTCAGCGATAATACTAAAAGGTCTACCTTGATAGCCGCTGTTTTGCGTAGTCGTTGTGTTGCTAGTGGAGGACGTATTAAGCGGTGAGCCTGTGGGTGAGGCTGCGGTATTGGTGGTGGCTGCGCTGTTATTACTGGTATCGCTACTAGATTGAAACATTGAGCTTGCTTGCAAGGTGGTTTGGTCACCTGAGCTATTGATGGATTGATAGGCAAGCAGTCCGCGTAGCATTTCTGCAATATGGGTGGCACTGGCATATTTTAGACGAAACACGCGAAGCCCACTGAGACGTTGCGTCGGCACAGTGTCTAACTGCTCTACCATTCGCTGTACTTTGGCTGTCATCTCGGCACTACCTTTGACGAGCAGCCTATCAGAAATCGGGTCGGCAATGATATTGATCAGGCTGCCACCGGTTGATGCCACAGCAGGTTGCCCTGATTGACCCGCAGCAGCTGGCGCTGTACCACCGCCCGTACCTGTCAGTGAGCTTAATAAATCCATCATGCGCTTGGCATCGACATGACGCAGCGGAATAATGGTCAGCTTGTCATTCATATTGCTGTCAAGATCGCTAATCAATTTTGCGTATTGATTGAGGCTGTCGGCGCGGTCAGATAGGATAATCGCATTGACATTTGGCACCACAGCGGCATTGGCATACGGCGGCATCATCGGACGGATGACGTTTAAGATATCATTGGCATTGGTGTTGGTGAGATAATAGATGCGGGTCGCCATTTGGCTACCTGCGGTATTACCCCGCAAGTCCACATCCACCCCTGCTTGCTTGGCAACGGTATCAGGGACCAGCTCTGTGGTCAGCCCGCGATCAATCGCTACAATGCCATTGACTTTCATCACGGCTAAAAACAAGTCATACACTTCTTGACGGGATAAGGGTTTGTTTGAAATCACCGTCACATTGCCATTAATGCGTGGGTCTAGCACAAAGTTCTTTTGCGTGATGGTGGCAATTTGGTCGATAAACGCCTTGATATCAGCGTCTTGCAAATGCACTTTATAGCCAGTGGCTGCATGGGCAGCTGACAGACCACTGCTAAGCAAACTGATACTCATAGCCAGTGTCGTGCTCAAAAATAGTGGCTTTAGCATGGTTGGGTATTTCATAATTTACCTTATCAATTTTTAACGCATATCACCGACTTGTGTCTCACGTAGCGATGACGTCTGTAACTTTTTACTATCTTTTATCAAAATGACTGGCGTACTGTCACGACTTGGTCGCCGCGCTGAACTTGGATTTGCGCTTGTCCTGCTTGTTGTACTTGACGTAGTAGCTGGGCATCTTGTGTTGGGTTTTGACCCACGTTTTGTCCATTGACGGAGAGGACTTTATCCCCTGTTTGTAGCCCCAATCGGTTTTTTAGTCCTGCGGACATGGCGTCGGTCACCAAATAGCCCTGCCCTGTCGCTGCCACACCCATTTGGCTTAGATACCCTGATGCATTTTGCTGAAGCCCTTGAATCGCCCCACCAATGGCTGACGATGCACCGCTTGGCGAGGTATTGGCACCATTTGACGTCGCCATACTGGGCGCAGAATCCTCTCGATCATGGGGGTCGCCTGTAGCCACTGGCGCGCCGCCAATCGCTTGTGGCGCAGCGCCGCCTAAGCTCGGTGTGGGAGTTTGTCCCATATTTGAGCCACTACCAACGCCTGCAGCACCGTTGGCTTGCGCTTTGGCTCTGATAGCATCGCTTTGGTCAAGAAAAAACGGTTGCCCAAATGGCACCTTACTGGTTTGACCACTGGCATCTGCCACTATTACAAAATCGGCTGCGACTTTGACCAATTTATAACCACTGCCATCAATCATGTCGTTGATACGATAGCTTAAGGTTTTACCATTGGCGGTCAAAATTGCATACGATTGACTCTCCGGGGTGGCAATGGTCACGCCCACCACTTTAATATCTGGGGGTGTCGCTGCCGGTGCTTGCGGGGCAGTTGGCTGAGCAAAAAAATCCAACGCATTGCTATTGGCAGATTGTGCGACCAAGTTCGGCTGTAAGGGCACTGGGGTGAGTGCGGGTGCTTTGGGCGGTGCAACCACCAGCCAAATTGCTTGGCTTAATTGCCACACCAACCAAAAAATAGCTGCCAGTAGCAACCAAGGATACAGTTTTTCCACCACCGCCATCGGCACAAATTTACCAGTCGTTGTTTTACGGCTCAACGAGGGGCGCTGGGTGGCTTTTATCATATCTGCTATCATCGCTACGTCTCTAATTACCCATACTGGTCAAAGGTTGGCGAATGGACACCACCACACTGTCATCAGCCCCTTTGCCTTGGTACGCTGGCATATTTTTGAGCAGCCGCTGGGTCAATGACACATCTATCATATTATCTTGGTCAAGATAAAAATCTCCTAGACGCTCGGCTTGCGGTGTAGTAAGGGCTAGATGCAAGCTTTTAGCTTGCGCTGCCTTGTTGCTACTATTAATACCATTGGCGTTGGCTACTGGCTGGACACTGGCTTTATCCGCGCTTAAGTTGCCTTGCATGGTCGGGAGTTTGATGAGGTAGGTTTTGCCGCCTGTGGGATACCCCAAATCACCGCCTGCCCAGTTCATGTTGCCTTTGGCGGTTTGATAGCCTTGCTTATTTTTTTCAATCGACATTTCTTTGATGGTAATCGGTGTGTCGGGTAATTGCCAACTGACCAACTGCGCCAATGTGTCATGGCTGATTTTGCCGTTGAAATCATTGGCTTGCCAGCTGGTTTTATTGAATTTGACCACCCCTTGCAAGTCGGTTTTGCCAGAGCGGATATCGACCGCTAGACCCAGTTTGCCCATCAATAAATGCCACGGCTGCCAGCGCCAATCGACACTGCCCGCTAGCGGCGTATTGGGGCGCGCATTGATTTGCCAATTGGCTTGACCTTGCCAAAGATTGCCTGATATTTGCTGCAAGTAAGGGTTGTTTGGGGCAAATTTTTGCAGCAACCACGCTGCAGGTAGCTGAATCAACAAGCTTAAGCAAAGCAAAACTAGACCTACCAGCCACCATAGTTTTGTCGGACGTAATGAATTAACACTTGCCAAACTTGAATACCTTTTACAATGATTTTGACATCAATATTTTTGACATCAATAAAGTGACGCAATCCACAAGCAGATTAATCAACAATCAAATAATTCATGCAGGATAAAAATTGCCATTAGCGCAAAATTTTGAACCCACTCTGCGCCAACACTCGAATATTTTTCTAACTAAAATGAAACGCTTTATCATAACTGATTTTTATTGCGTTGTAATGTCAATCCATAAAAAATCAAAATTTTGTCAGGCTTGTTTTGGGCGGACTGTTTATTGCGGCTACCTGCCGCACTTACTACAATTTGCAACCGACTTTATCACCATGAGTTTGCTACAATCACCTCACTAAGCTGGTTAAAACTATAATGCAAAACACAAGGAAAATAGCATGCAATTTGATACATTGCCACAACTGGGCGATAGCGTCTCCAAAATTTGCTTAGGCACCATGACCTGGGGACAGCAAAACAGCGAGCAGGATGCCCATGAACAAATGGATTATGCCCTTGCCCAAGGTGTGAACTTTTGGGATACCGCTGAGATGTATCCGTCACCCCCTGATAAAGACAAACAGGGTGATACCGAGCGCTTTATGGGTAGCTGGTTTGCCAAGACAGGCAAACGAAACGATGTCGTATTGGCGAGTAAAATCTCTCGCAATGACTTTTTGCGCGATGGCAATACCAAGTTTGATAAAAAAACCATTCGTGCGGCATTAGATAGCAATCTACAGCGTTTGCAAACCGACCATATCGATATTTATCAGCTACACTGGCCAGAGCGTCAGACCAACTTTTTTGGTCAACGCGGCTATACAGAAAGTATGGCGCAGCAAGACACCAAAGAATTGACGCCATTTTTGGAAACCATCGAAGCCCTCAATGATGAAATCACCAAAGGTCGCATTCGTGCTTATGGGCTATCCAATGATACCCCTTGGGGCGTCATGCGCTACTTAGCAGAAGCCGATAAACATGGTCTTGCTAGACCTATCACCATACAAAATCCATATAGTCTACTCAATCGCTTGTATGAAGTGGGACTGGCAGAAATCAGTCACCGCGAGCAAATTGGGCTACTTGCCTATTCACCGCTAGCCTTTGGGGTGTTATCAGGCAAATATTTGGGAGGTAACAAGCCTGTCAATAGTCGCTTGAGCCTTTATAGCCATTTTACCCGTTATTTAAATGAGCAAGCGCAACAAGCCACCCAAGCCTATGCCGAGGTCGCCAAAAAACATCATCTAGATATGGCACAAATGGCACTGGCGTTTGTCAATAGCCGCTCGTTTGTGACTGCCAACATCATTGGGGCAACCACCATTGAGCAACTAGCCAGCAATATCGCGTCCGTAGACTTGATATTGTCCCAAGAGGTATTGGCTGATATAGAAGCCGTGCAGACCTTACACCCGAACCCTGCACCTTAAACCCTGTAACTTAAATCCTATACCTCACACCCTGCACCTTACTAGCAAACTACTATCAGAAAAAACGGCTTGACTTCCTCCCCTCCCTATCGTTCGGGGATTCCCGATATCGCTACCGAGAATTTCCTAATTCAACGAGATTTGCTTATGCAGACTAACTACACAAGACTGACATTCTCTCCAAAGGCTAACCCCGCAAGTCCTGCGGTTAAAATGTTTTTGGCGGCATTGACGTCACGGTCATGGGTAGTTTTGCATTCTGGGCAATCCCAATAGCGTGTATCAAGCGTCAAAAAATTTAAGATATATCCACAATTAGAACAGCGTTTAGAGCTTGGGAAAAATTGGTCTATCTTAGAGATAGTCCGACCCGCCCAGTCTGCTTTGTATTCCAACTGGTTAACAAAGTTACCCCAACTGGCATCGGCGATATGCTTGGCAAGTTTAGGATTTTTAATCATGTTTTTTACACGTAGCGATTCAACACAAATAACTTGGTTTTCGTTTATTAATTTGCGGGACAACTTGTGTAAGTTATCCAATCGACAATCGGAGATTTTAGCGTGAATACGAGCCACCTTAAGCTTAGCCTTAGCACGATTAGCCGAGCCGAGTTTTTTACGACTCAAGGCGCGTTGTGCTTTGGCAAGTTTAGTGACGTATTTAGCTGTCAGACGGGGATTGTCGATTTTGATACCGCTATCGGTAACAAACAGGTGCTTAATGCCAACGTCAATACCGATATTGCTATCAGACTTTGGCAAGATTTGATTTTCAAATTCACACAGGCACGACACGAAGTAACGCCCAGCGCAATCTTTGGAAATGGTAATAGTGCTTGGTTCGCTTGGCAGTTGTCTCGACCAACGCACATTAAGCGGTTCTTTGCTTTTTGCTATATAGATTTTACCGTCAGTGAATTTAAAGGCACTTTTGGTAAATTCTGCCGATTGTTTATGAGTTTTCTTTTTGAATGTTGGATATTTGGTACGACCCTCAAAGAAGTTCTTAAAAGCCGTTTGTTGATGTCTGATGCCCTGCTGCAAAGCAACACTAGAAACATCATTCAAAAAAGAAAATTCAGGCTGTTTTTTAAGCTCAGTCAATTTTGCATTGGCTTGAATGTAGCCTATTTTTGCCTTGCTTTGGTAATACTCATCAGTACGCCAGCGCAATATCGTGTTATAGACAAACCGCACACAGCCGAATGTTTGAGCAAGCAGTTTAGTTTGTTCGTCAGTCGGGTAGAAGCGGAATTTATAAGCACAATGTTTCATATCTTACATTTTATCATTGAAAATGTAAGAATACAACACTAAACAACTTCTGTGTGTAAGCATACCTACGGAGTTGCCTTATATCCACCGCCTGAAGTCGGTGGTTTTACGGCAACAGAGGATAAAAAATCCTTGCGACAGTGTGACTGTGCAAGGATTTTTTTTAAACCTAGTAAAAATTAAAGTCTAGAATGGGATATCATCATCAACTGCGCCTGGTTTTGGCATTGCCATGGCTGGATTTTGTTGGGGATTTTGGGCAGGCGGATTATTTCCTGTATTTGCCCCTTGTGGCGCTTGGTTGCCATTCATAAATGGGTTATTGCCAAATCCTGCATTTTGACCCGATTGTGGCGCAGCTTGGGTATTATTTTGGTTTGGATAGCCGCCAAAATGATTGGGCGCTTGGTTGCCACCTTGGTTGTAGCCAACTTGATTATAACCACCTTGGGGCTGGTTTTGGTAGGTTGTGCTTGCAGTATTGTTATTAGCAATACCGCCTTGAACGCCGCCTGCGGTACCAAGCATTTGCATTTGGTCGGCACGAATCTCTGTGGCATAACGCTCTACGCCATTTTGATCGGTGTATTTATTGGTGCGAAGGCTACCTTCGATATAGACTTGGCTACCTTTACGCAGGTATTGCGCTGCAATTTCACCAAGTTTATTAAACAATGAAATACGGTGCCATTCGGTTTGCTCACGGCGCTCACCTGTTTGTTTGTCGTTCCACTGCTCACTTGTTGCCACGGCGATACGCGTCACGCTACCGCCATTGGCAAATTGTTTGACTTCCGGATCTGAACCAAGGTTGCCTACAATAATTACTTTATTTACGCCGCGCATAGAATTTCCTTGATAACTTTTTTAATGGATTTTTTGATAACTTTCTTGATGCCTTTCTTAATAGTTTTCTAGTGTTTTTAGCCAAATCTTTGCAGATTTAGCGCAAGTACAATGCCATTACTTTACTAAACTTTGCATCAAATTGCTAGCGTCTGACCGGTAAGATGTGACAAATGCTGTCGCGTGTCATCGGTCAATTTTTCTTTATCCAGTTTGAGATAAGCAATGTTTTCTTTTGGCATCATCACTATCTCATCCACGCCGTCAATCGCCAAAATTTGCTGTGACCATGCAGTTGTGTCAATACCTGTTGGCAGGGTAATCGTTAGGCTGGTCAAATACGGTGGGGATGCAATCGGCAGAATAAACAATAGCGCAATAACGGTCACGATGGCGAGCACCGTCCACGACAACCACATCGGTTTGGTGAGCAAAATACCGCCCATGGCACCGCCTACAAAAGCACCCAAAAACTGTGCAGATGAGTTAATACCCATCGCCGTCGCTTTGTTGGCGACGGGCGCGCGTTTGGAAATCCAAGACGGAATAGTCGCCTCAAGGCTGTTAAAGCCAATGTAATAAACCGCAAGCCCAATAATTAAACCCACGATGGTCTGACTAGCCACCGCCAAAAATACCAATCCCGCCACCAAGGTCGCTAAAGACGCCAAAAACACGGCGCGCATTTGCCGTTTTTTTTCTGCGATGATAATCAGCGGAACCGCAATGATAAAACCCAATAATAGTAGCGGCAAATACACAAAACCTTGCTGCGCCACCGTCAAACCGAGCACATCATGAAACTGGTGCGGCAATAAGGTAAACATCGCTGTCATTGACAGATGCAGCGCAAAAATCGCCAAGTGCAACCGGTTAATATCGGCAATTTTTAATACTTCAGCAAACTGTGCTTTAACTGAGTGATTATTGAGATTGTGCTTTAGTACCCGATTTGGGGTGGGCACAATCCACAGTAAGCCAATGGCGAAAATAGCGGACGCCACTGTCACCCAAAACAAGCCTGAAATATCGAGCACATGCGTCAAAATCGGACCGAGCCCAAATGCGACCATTACCGACATGGCAATGGTCAGCCCCATGGTTGCCATCGCTTTGGTGCGATGCTCTTCACGGGTCACATCCGCGAGTAGTGCCATCACCACTGCTGAAACCGCGCCACTGCCGGCAATCAAACGCCCCAATATCACCATATAGATGTCTGTTGATAAGGCGCAAATCGCTCCCCCGAGCGCAAACACCAATAACCCTGCAATGATAATCGGTTTACGCGGATATTTGTCCGCCAAAAAACTCATGGGAATCTGAAAAATCGCCTGCCCTAAGCCATAGATACCAATCGCCAATCCAATCAAAAACGGCGTGGCGTGTGCATATTGTGTCCCATACACTGCAAACACAGGCACAATCATGAATAGTCCGAGCATGCGCAAGGCAAAGATACCGCCCAACCCGGCAATCGCTTTCTTTTCGGATGCATTCATGGAGGAGTTGTGACTCATATTTCTCGACGTTGATTTTACTGACGTTGATTTTACTGACATGGTGGCTCACAAAATTTTGCCAAAAACGGCTTATTATATGCCTAATTTTTATCACAGAGAATTTATTGGCAATAAAAATTATTTTAGCCCCATTATTTTGGCTTTATTGTTTTAGCCCCATTATTTTAGCATTGCGTAAGCGGTTACCATGATGGCTAAAATCACTGCGATAGCAATCATCAGCCACATCACATTTTTTTGATTGTCAAAAAATCCTCGCGGTGACTGCTTGATAGATGATGATTTTGGGGTAGCCACTAGCGCGCCCTCTAACGGGCTATGCTTCACTTGGGTGGCGATTTTTTGCTGTTTTTGCGCTTTTTTGGCGTCAAGTTGCTGTTGGCGTTGTTGTTTTTGTGCCAATTTTTGCTGTTTGGCTTGTTGTTGTAGTTGGCGTTGTTCTTCAAGCTTAGCCTGTTTTTGTCGCGCTTGTTCGGCAAGTTCTGCTTGTTTACGTGCTGCTTCTTCGATGGCTAACTGCTCAGCTTGCTGCTGCTCGCGGAGCTGTTTATCGCTATAGCGGGCGTGAAAATCATCCATCACGGCGTTATCAATTTCGCTTAAGGTGAAAGGCATTTCATTTATTACTTCAAGCGCATCATGCACATCAACGTCGTACACGCCCGAGGCTTTGGTAGTTTTGCCATCGGCAGTGAGTTTTCTGGGTACTTGGTAATCGGCAAGGCGCTGCTGCAAGTGGTTTTCCATTTGTCCGATGGAGTCGGTGCGACCTGTCATCGCTAATACCCAATCGTTGATTTCGGCATGATTTTCGCTATTTAATTGCGGGATGATATCGCTTGCGTTTTCAACGAGGCTGATTTTGGCAAGCAACTGACTGGGTGAGACGGCGATATACACCTCCCCTGGGGTAGCTTGGCGTTTGAGCGATGCGATGGCTTGGGGGTTGCATTGTAGGCAGTTTGCTTGTTTGTTTTTGAGGGTGTGACCTTTTGGGCAGGGCGGTACACCGTAAGCAACGAGCGCGCCATTTTCTTTCATTTTGGCTTTGTATTCTTTGCTCGATAGTCCGCTGGCGTCAAAGGTTTTGTCCATTGGGATATGGTGGCTTTTTAAGAAGTCGGTTTGTTCTTGGGTTAACGTTGCCATGTTATTGTCTCAAATTTTGCAGTCACAAATTTTCTTTTTTCTTGATTCAATCCAGTATAGCAAGGTTTAAGGGTTTTATAAAAAATAAAAAATCGCTCATGTGAGTGATGATTTTATTTAAGATATTTCCAACGCTTGTGTTAATAGTATCATCAGCTTCATTGTCCGCACGTTTGCAACCGCTTGCAATAAACGCTATGTTTTATCTAGTTATGTTAATTTTACGAGTATAAAACAAGGATGACAGTGAGCCAAAAGCAATTTATGATTAACAGAATTGATAACTTAATCAGTTGATAGTTTCTCGTAATATTTGGTCAAATTTGTTGAAATAGGTTTCAAAATTAAACTTGAAACCCCCATCCAATTCCCCCATTAAAACCCCATCTTTTTACCCAAATTTCCCACTCAAAAACACACAATAAGAAGCTCAATATGGCACAGCACGACGCAATCAAAATTCGTGGCGCACGCACCCACAATCTCAAAAACATCGACATCGACATCCCCCGCGACAAACTCGTCGTCATCACAGGATTATCAGGCTCGGGCAAGTCTAGCCTAGCCTTTGATACCTTATACGCCGAAGGACAACGCCGCTACGTCGAGAGCTTATCGGCTTACGCTCGCCAGTTTTTATCACAAATGGAAAAGCCCGAAGTCGATAGCATCGAAGGGCTGTCACCTGCCATCGCCATCGAGCAAAAATCCACCAACCATAATCCCCGCTCCACGGTAGGTACCATTACCGAGATTTATGACTATTTGCGTCTGCTGTACGCCCGTGTCGGTACGCCCATGTGCCCAGAACACCACCTGCCGATGGTCGCGCAAACCGTCACCGAAATGGTCGATACCGTCATGGCATTGCCCGAAGATACCAAGTTGATGATTCTCGCGCGCGTCGTCGATGACCGCAAAGGCGAGCATATCCAGTTGATGGAACAGCTAAAAGGGCAAGGCTTTGTGCGGCTGCGGGTCGATGGTGAGATTTATGACATTGACGATGTGCCACCGCTTGCCAAAACTTTTAAACACACCATTGATGTGGTGGTTGACCGCTTCAAAGTGCGGGATGACTTGGGTAATCGGGTTGCCGAAAGCTTGGAGACCGCCTTACGACTCGGTAGCGACATTGCCATCTTGCATGACATGGACGCTGAGTTTGAAGATAAAATTTTGTCCGCCAAACATAGCTGCCCTGTCTGTGATCGCTCGGTTGCTGAGCTTGAACCAAAATTGTTTAGTTTTAATAACCCCTATGGCGCGTGCCCCGTGTGTGATGGCTTGGGCAAACGCCAATATTTCGCTGCTGAAAAAATCATCGGGCATCCTGAAAAATCGCTCAACCAAGGGGCGATTCAAGGCTGGGATAAACGCCACGCCTATTATTTTGGCTTGCTGACTACCGTTGCCGAGCATTACGGTATTGATATGGAAGCGCCGTGGCAACAACTGGATAAAAAGCACAAAGATGTCATTTTACATGGCTCTGGTAAAGACAAAATGACTTTTAACTTTGTCGATGAACGCGGGCGCAAGTCCACCAAAACCGTGCCATTTGAAGGGGTGTTGCCGTATATGGAGCGTCGTTACCGCACCACGCAAAGCAACATCGTGCGAGACGAGCTTGCCAAATACCTTGCCGATGCCACCTGCGATGCCTGTCACGGCTCACGCTTGAACGAAATCGCTCGCCATGTCGAAGTCAGCGACCGTACCGTTGCCGAAATGGTCAAGCTATCGATTGGCGAAGCGATGGCGTATTACGAGCAATTAAAACTCGAGGGCGCAAAAGGCGAAATCGCCGCCAAAATCATCAAAGAAATCCGTGAGCGGTTGGAATTTTTGGTGAGTGTGGGCTTGGATTATCTCACCCTTGCCCGCTCTGCCGAAACCCTATCGGGCGGTGAAGCTCAGCGCATACGCCTTGCTAGCCAAATCGGGGCAGGTTTGATGGGCGTGATGTATGTACTCGATGAGCCATCAATCGGCTTGCACCAACGTGACAATGACCGACTGCTGCAAACGTTGACTCGCTTACGTGATTTGGGCAATACCGTGATTGTCGTCGAGCATGACGAAGATGCCATTCGCCTAGCCGACCATATCATCGATGTGGGCGTGGGCGCTGGGGTACATGGTGGCAGTATCATTGCAGAAGGAACGGCAAAAGACATTGCCAAAAATCCCGAATCATTGACGGGGCAATATTTATCGGGCAAAAAGAAAATCGCAGTGCCAACCGTGCGTCACCGAGCCAAAATCGCCAATGACGATAAATATGAAAAAATGCAAGACTCCGCCATTCCGTTAACCAAAAACCAAGCGAAAAAAGCGGAAAGCGAGAAAAAAGAAAAAGCCAAAAAAGGTAAAGTCGAAGCCAAACCCTTGATGCTGACCTTGACAGGGGCAAAAGGTAACAACCTTAAAAACGTGACCTTAAACTTGCCGATTGGTGTATTTACAGCCATCACAGGCGTGTCGGGTTCGGGTAAATCGACCTTAATCAACCGCACCTTATTGCCACTAGCGACCACACAGCTCAATAACGCTACCACGCATGTTGCCGAAGAGTTTGACAGTATCACTGGGCTAGAACATTTGGATAAAGTCGTCGATATCGACCAAAACCCGATTGGGCGTACCCCTCGCTCCAATCCTGCGACTTACACGGGGGTATTTAGTCCGATTCGTGACCTATTCGCCCAAGTACCCGAGTCCAAAGCTCGTGGCTATCAAGCAGGGCGCTTTAGCTTCAACGTGAAAGGCGGGCGCTGTGAAACCTGCCAAGGCGATGGTTTGATTAAGGTTGAGATGCACTTTTTGCCTGATATGTATGTGCCTTGCGATGCGTGTCAAGGCAAACGCTACAACCGTGAAACCCTGGAAATCACCTATAAGGGCAAAAATATCAATGACGTGCTCAATATGACGGTGGAAGATGCGGCAGAATTTTTTGAGGCGATTCCGGCAATTTATCGCCGTTTGCAAGCCTTACAAGAAGTCGGCTTGGGTTATATTCGCTTGGGTCAGTCTGCGCCAACCTTATCGGGTGGTGAGGCGCAACGGGTGAAACTTGCTAAAGAGCTGTCCAAACGTGATACCGGTCAGACCTTGTATGTGCTCGATGAGCCGACGACAGGTTTGCATTTCCACGATATCGCCAAGCTCTTAGACATCTTGCATACGCTGCGTGACCGAGGCAATACCGTGGTGGTGATTGAGCATAATCTCGATGTGATTAAGACAGCCGACTGGATTGTCGATTTGGGTCCTGAAGGCGGTTCGGGCGGTGGTGAGATTATTGCCGAGGGCACGCCAGAGGAGGTGGCGCAAAACGCGCGCTCACACACAGGGCGATTCTTAAAACCGATGTTGCAAGCCTAAGTTTGTTACTAGCGTAGGTTTGTTACAAGGATAAGTTTAGCGGTGAGGGTTAGTACGTGGTCGTCTAACCCTTTTTTTAACCGCTCATCACTCTGTGACTTGATATTCATTGATAATACTTTACATGTTGGCCTAATATTTACACAATGAAACGAGATAAGGATATTGCGACATTATCCAGGGACAAAAAAACGTCAAGGAACGATAAGGATGCTAGGATGATTTTATTTAAAGGAAAAACCAACGATCTTGAAACCCTATTTCCCCCTACCCTAAAACTAGATGGTCAAATCTGCGTGCGAAATGGTATGAGCATTCGCAGTAAATTTATGATTGGTATCTATGATATTGCCCTATACTTGGGTGAAATGACTGAAGATGCCGAAACAGCCATTACTGCACGCTATGCCAAGCAATTGCGCATGGTGTCTCGCCGCAATATCAAAGGCTCGTTACTGGAGAATGCCTTCAAAGACGGCATTAGAGCGAATAGTAGCGCAAAAGAATATCAGAAAATCGCCTCAGTGATTGATGACGTGTTCGGTGAGTTGTTCAAAACCAACACCATCAAAGAAGGGGCAATGTTTACGATTGAGTTTTCGCCAGAGCATGGCGTTCGTTTATATTATGATGAGGTTGGCGATCTTCCTTATATCAAAGAAGAAGGCTTTGACCAAGCTATTCTTCGTGCTTGGTTAGGCGATAATCCTATATCACTTGAGATGAAAAAGGATTTGCTAGGTCAGCACTAATGTTACACTGCTTATTTTTACACTTCCCATATTTTAGACTTCCCATCAAGCATCGGGAGTTAATCTAGCCAATTGATAGTGGCCGTAACTTTTTTACTGGCTTTAATAGGGTTGTGTTTATTGCAACCCTAATTCAACACTACTCAAGCGATGAATAGCGATGGCATGATTGATACGTTTGGCGTCACCTACTAGGATAACTGGGCATTCATCCCTTACCTGCCTAGTTTTCTTTGATTCGATAACAAGCAAGTTGGTGTTTTTCATTTTTATCCCAATTTTTTATCCCAATAGCGGCAATTTTTTTGCTTTGATTCTTTTACCCTATCGTCCATCAGGGGTTACTACAATACTATGTTTCTTTTTGGATGGCTATGCTAGTCTAAAGCAAAAAAAAATCAGGCAGCTTATGAAACCACTTGCGCAAAAGTCCCCTAAACCAACCATATCAACCCGTAACACGCCGCAAACCTTTACCCTCAATAAGCTTGCCAAACCTATCGTGGGCAATGATATTTTTTCGTTGCCGCCTGCTGTGTATGGCACTATCTATTTGACGCTGATTCCGCTATTTGGCTTTTTGTACAGTACCTTGCCAAATATGCAGTTTAACCATGAAAACGTGGGCTTTTTGGAAGCCATGTATTTTAGTACCATCACGGTGACCACCACCGGGTTTGGCGATATCACACCAACCAACACCTTTACGCGGGCGTTTGTGATGATTGAAGCGACCATTGGGGTGGTGTCTGCAGGTTTGTTTTTAAATGCGATTACTTATCAGCGTGAAGAAAACATGAGCAATCTGATGGACGCCTATGAAGCGAGAAAAGAAATCTCTTATGCCTTTGCGCGCCTGCACAGTCATGATAGTTTGATTACGCTTAACATGAATACTTATCTAAACCGGGTTAATCAACTGTTGGGCATAGAATCAGAGCAAACCCCGGTGGCGCAATCTGACTGTGAGGGTCGCGCTAATTTAACTAGCTCGCCTGATTTGCCCGCGGCGCCTGACGCCAAAGTCCCCCAGCAGCTTATTGGTATTCATGAGCCTATTCCCGAAGCGTTAGAATTTACTAATTTACAGCATTTATTTAATGCCTCAGCGCGCTTGACCGATGACCCGCGTAAGCCTTTGATTTGGTACTATTATCAAGCCTTGGATGAATTGGTCAATAGTATTGAAAATTTGGTACGTGAAACCGAAACTTATCGCTGGGCAGATTTGGAGTCGATTTGTATTCAATATTTAAGTGATATCAAATCCTATGATTCCAGTAGTTATGTACTGGCGGAGCCAAACTTTGAGCAACAACTTGCGGATATCCAAGCCCAACGCCAGCAAGACATGTTACTTATCAGCGAATATCCAAGTGATAAAGCGGTTGAGCTGTCGAACGAAAATAGTTTAAACCCGTATATTATTTTGTTTATGGGTATTCAGACCACCATTGATTTTATCAAAAAATTCCAACTTCGCTATCAAGAAATTATGCAGACTATCTAGCTTTCAAGAAATCATACAGACCATTTAATTTTATCTGCTCATAAAAAAACACCCCACATGCCGTGAGGTGTTTTTGCTAATTAATTAATCAATCAATCAGTCAATGAAGCATTAGTGACCAAATTGGTTGGCAGTGTTTTTGGCGCCGCCCGCTTTCAATGCGTTCTCACCCGAGAAGATTTCTTTGTGGTCATCACCGATGTCAGAACCAGCCATGGCTTGGTGCTTAACTGCCGCAACGCCTTCACGGAGTTCTTTACGTTGTACTTCTTCAACGTAAGCTAGCATACCTTTGTCACCGAAGTAACCTTTTGCCAACTGGTGCGTACTTAATGCCGCCGTGTGGAAAGTAGGTAGGGTGATCAAGTGGTGGAATACACAGGCTTCACGTGATGCATCAGCTTGGAAGGTACGCGCTAGCTCATCAGCAGCGGTATTCAACTCAGTGTTGTCGTAGTCAGCAGACATTAAGTTCGCTTTGTCGTAAGCTGAGATGTCTTTGCCTTCTTTTTCCCATTTTGCGATGACTTGTTTACGGAAGTTAAGCGTCCAGTTGAATGATGGACTGTTGTTATAAACAAGCTTAGCGTCTGGCACTTGCGCAACGATACGGTCAGTCATTGATTTGATATGCGCGACGTCTGGTGTTGGTGTTTCAATCCATAGTAGATCAGCACCGTTTTCAAGGGCAGTCACACAGTCAAGTACCACGCGGTCAATGTTGGTGCCTTCGCGGAATGAGTACAAGCCGTTTGGCATACGAGTTGGGCGAACCAATTTGCCATCACGTTTTAATAGAACATCGTACTCGCTTGCATTTTCTAAAGTCACTTCTTCAACTTCTAAGAAGTCTAAGTATTGTGAAGCAAGGTCGCCTGGCTCACGTGACACAGGAAGTTTTTGCGTTAATGATGCACCTTCAGAGTCAGTACGGGCAACGATGATACCGTTGTCAATGCCAAGCTCTAAGAACGCATAACGAATCGCGTTGAGTTTTGCGATGAAGTCTTCGTGTGGTACGGTGACTTTACCATCTTGGTGACCACATTGTTTAGCATCTGATACTTGGTTTTCAACTTGGATAGCACAAGCACCGGCTTGGATCATTTGTTTGGTGAGCAAGTAAGTCGCTTCTTCGTTACCAAAACCTGCATCGATGTCAGCGATGATTGGCACGATGTGTGATTCAAAGTTGTTAATTTTGTCTAAGATAGCTTTAGTGTCTTGACCTGCTTCTTGCGCCGCATTTAATTCACGGAAGTAATCGTTTAATACTTTTTCGTCCGCTTGACGTAAGAAAGTGTAGATTTCTTCGATTAATTTTGGCACAGCGGTTTTTTCGTGCATAGATTGGTCAGGTAGTGGACCAAATTCTGAGCGAAGCGCAGCAACCATCCAACCTGAAAGGTAGATATATTTACGTTCAGTAGTACCGAAGTATTTTTTAACCGCATACATGGTTTGTTGACCGATAAAGCCATGCCATGCACCAAGAGACTGGGTGTATTTTGATTTGTCAGCATCATAAGCTGCCATATCACGACGCATGATGTCGGCAGTGTATTGAGCGATTTCTAAACCTGTTTTGAAACGGTTTTGGATAACCAAACGCGCAGCATCATTTTCGCTGATGTTTTTCCAGTTACCATATTTGGCTTTTAGTTCGCGGATATGGTCAATCGCTGAAACGTAAGTTGACATAGCAGTCTCCTGTTGAGGACGGTGGGATAAAAAAACTTAGGATGATTGTTGTGTTGTAATAAAAGTAAAAGTCTTAAATAAGCCAATATTTAGTGAGCGTTAAACACCGAAAATATAAATAATGTTTAAGACACAAACTAAATATCCAAAATAGTCTAACAATTTTTTTAACAAAATACGTGATATTTCTTACAGTGATATTAAATAGTCTGTTAAAATTAAGAATTCTATTTTGGCACTAATAAAGCTTTAAGTTGGCTTAAATAATGGAATGAATGCACTATACCCTTTAATTCATAATTTAGCTATTTAATGATTCGTATCTTTAGTATTTATTTAAAATATAGTATAATACAATCAATAACTTAAGTTTTATTGCTAGGTTTTAGCCCTGTTAAAACTAGCGGTTTTAGCCTTTTTTTCTTAACTTTTAACTAGACAAACAGTAATTTATGGATTTACAACGTGTGGATTTGAACCTTTTGGTGCATCTTGATGTGTTACTTCGAGAAAAAAACGTCACCAGAGCCTCTGAGCAACTCGGCATTACCCAGCCCGCCATGAGTAATATTTTACGTCGTTTGCGTAAGTTGTTTAATGATCCCTTGTTGATTCGCTCATCTGAAGGCATGACGCCGACGGAGCGGGCGCTTGAATTACAGCCGCGCGTACGCGAATTGTTAGCGGATTTAACCCAGCTATTAGAGCCGCGTACTGAGTTTCGTCCTTATACCTCAAGTCGTGTGTTTCGGATTATGACGTCAGATTATGCCGAAGCAACGCTAGTGCCTAGGTTGGTCAAAGCGCTGCGCAGTGAAGCCCCAAACGTGATTTTGGACTTTTTGACGCCATCGGATGTATCGTATCGAGATATGGAGCAAGGGCGTGTTGATTTGGCGATTAATCGTTTTAACGAGGTACCGCAAAGCTTTCACCAAGTGCTGATTTGGCGTGATACTTTTAGTTGTTTGTTGTCGGCTGATAGTCCGTATGTCAATCGCTTTAACCTAAAAAATTATCTTAAAGCTCAGCACGTTTGGGTCTCTAAAACAGGGATGGGGGTGGGTTTTGGGGTGAATCCCGAAAAATCTGGTGGACTTGGCTCGATTGATGCGGCGTTGCAGCGCCTCGGTCAAAAACGTCAAATCAGTGTCTTTACCCGTCATTATCAGATGCCTGCCATGCTCACCGCCAATAAAGACTTAATTGCTACGCTGCCGACTCGGGTGGCGCGCATGCAAGCTAATAATGATGATATCGTAATTAAAGAGCCGCCATTTTTTATTCCAGAGTTTGAATTGACGATGGCATGGTCGCCACTATTACAGCATCACCCTGCGCATCGTTGGTTACGTCAGTTGATTCAACATGTGTCGCGACAAATCATCGCCGAAGAGCGCATCAAGTATCCGCTCCAAACCGCGATTCAAGATGGTTCGCTGCATACCCAGCCCATTGATTTGGTTGAAATTGATCCTGACCGTCAATGAGAGGGAGGGTCAGACAAGCTGCTTATCTAGGCCTGGTCTAGGACTGGCAAATTTTATCCACCCAAAGCTCATACGGATATTTTCCTAAATGTCCGTAACGTCCTTTTTCAGTCACTCGCCCTTCAATGCAGACAGGTAAACTAATCGACACGCCCGTTTGACCTTGCGCTTTGGCATACTCGGCTAACAGGTTGTTTGGGTCAAATACATGGTATTTGGTGGTACCGTCATTAAATTCAGATTGCTCTAAGCTTTGGGTAAATGTGCCTTTTAGGGTCACCGTTTTTTTGGGCACACTATCAATGCTTTCTTTGATATCGCTTAATTTACCATTTTGCAGCGATTGGTAAGCCACGCCGGCGCAACTTGCCAATAAGCCAATTATCGCCACACCACCGCCCAACCATGCGGCTTTTTTACCCTTTATCTTGTTAGTTAGCATGGTGTTTTCCTTATTATTGATCACAAAATTATTGGTATAAAAAAATGATAGCAATATTCGTTGCTATCATTTGTACATTTTATTTATCGTTACCATACCCTTGGGTAAATAGTTTAGCGAATATAGGTATGGTCCTCAGGATTAGTCACCGGCTGTGTCAGCGCTTGGGTTGGTAAGACTTTCTTGAGATAAAAATACCCTAGTATACCTGCCAATAATGACCCTAAAATAATGCCGAGCCGCTCGTCAAATGGCTTAAATTCAAGCCCTGCAAAGGCAAGCCCACCTATAAACAAACTCATGGTAAAGCCAATACCACATAAAATCCCCACGCCAAATACTTGTCGCCAGTCAACATTGGTAGGCAAGCTAGCTAACCCAAGCTTGACGCCAAGCCAACTAAATAGCATCACCCCAATCGGCTTGCCTAGCAGCAGTCCTAGTGCGATACCGAGCGGTACCGTATGCAATAGCGAGGATATCCCCGTACCTCCGAGATAAATGCCCGCATTAGCAAACGCAAAAATCGGTAAAATAATAAAACTGACTGTGTCCTGCAAGTCATGTTCAACCGATTCGAGGGGTGAATGCTCAGGGTGCTTGTTGTCTGTCATTGGGATGAATAGCGCAAGCAGCACACCGGCAAGCGTCGCATGTAGCCCCGACTTTAACATGGCCGCCCATAGCAAAACGCCAATCATTATATAAGCGGTGGTGCGTGTGATGTTAAAGCGATTCATCAGCCACAATATCACCAAACATACCCCAACCCAAGCCAGTGCCGCCATCGACAAACCCGATGAGTAAAATAACGCAATAATGATAATCGCACCGATATCATCAAAAATAGCAATCGATGCCAAGAATACTTTGAGCGCGGCGGGCACGCGATTGCCCAGTAACGTCAGCACACCTAAGGCAAACGCGATATCTGTCGCCGCCGGAATCGCCCAACCTTTCATCAACTCTGCGTGCTGATAATTGAATGCGGCATAAAAAATCGCAGGTACCATCATACCACCGACCGCAGCAATCGCAGGCAAGACGACTTTTTTGACCTCTGATAGCTCACCCACTAGCATTTCCCGCTTAAGCTCAAGTCCCACTAAAAAGAAAAACACCACCATCAAGCCATCGTTGATCCAGTGTAATAAATGATGATCGATACTAAAAGAGCCGATTTTTATCGAAATAGTCAGATGCAAAAAGTGCTCGTATATGTCACTCATCGGAGAGTTTGCTACCACCATCGCCAACACAGCGGCAAACGCCAACACGATACCCGCAGCCATATCGTGTGCCAAAAATTTTTTAAATTGGTTAAATACTATCATCTGTCTAAAACTCTTTTTAATACCATCTTTTATTTATGAAATATACCACACTTAAACCAAGCAAAATAGCCTACAATACCATCATACCATATATTTTATTATATCATATAATCTATTATTATGATAAATAATTTCATAATTTTAATTTAATAGAAAATTTTATTCATTTATTAGCTTTTTTAGATAAATTAATTTTTAGGTGTATGATTTGCTAGCGTTGATAGTTAACATTCTAAACCCGAATGATTGAGAAAGTTGTTAACACCCCATGCCTATTTTGTATTATTATTTTATCGCTACTTGCCTACCGATTTAGAATCAGCCTTTCAATAGTGTGGATATTTTGCCAACTTCTCTTACCGATCTTGATTTAACCCCGCTCAAACGTTTTTCTCATAACGTCATCGCCAATATCCGTGCCACGGGTCACATGCTAATAGGTTCGAAACGCGCGTTTTATTGGGTCAAGCCCACCGTATGGCAGTTTTTATTGTTTGGATTGACGGCACTGGCGAGTAATTTGCTGTTTTCGTGGTTGGTGGCTGAAGATGCCACCCATTTTAATCCACAAGGACTGATTAGTTATTTGGTATGGCCGATGGTGATGTTGGTGGCGGGATTGATTCTTGCCAAACGTCATTTTAATGCCATGCTGATTTTCGTGCCGGCGATTTTGTGGCTGTGTGCTGACACTTTTATGATGCTGGTGCAAAGCCTGATTCAGTTTATCTCAGACTTAGGCTGGCTACCGGAATGGACGTTTGATACGATTGGTATTGTGTTCGTATTGGCGTTTGTCTGGCAGTCATTATCGCTGCTATGGATTTTTGGCAATCAATTACGCTGGTCATGGATTGAGCGTGTGCTGATTATGCTAGGTGCGTTTGCCGTACTCAGTGTGTGGCAAAAAAACGTGCAATCTGAGCCGATTTTTCAATCCGACCCCGTCGAACCCGTGGTCACTGAAGCGGCATTTTATGCGCAGCCTGAGCTTCTGGCTGATATGCTAAATAACGTGCAGCCGCAACGCCCGACTATACATGATTGGTACTTTATGGGAGTCGCAGGTCATGGCGAGCAAGATGTTTTCCGGTCAGAAATTGAGCTAACCAAAGAATACTTTGACCATCAATTTGGCACAGCAGGACGCTCGGTGGCACTCATTAACAACGCCAATACCCTGTCTGCGCTACCGATTGCCAGTAAAACCAGTATTGAACGCACTTTGCAAAGTATCGCCAAAAAAATGGATGTCAATGAAGACGTGCTATTTTTGACCTTAACCTCGCATGGGGGTGACGAGGTGATTGAGATGTCCAACCCACCGATAGCGCTCGATAATGTCGATGCCAAATGGCTACGCCAATCATTGGATAAATCTAGCATTAAATGGCGCGTCATTGTGGTATCCGCCTGTTATTCTGGCTCATTTATCAATGAGTTAAAATCGCCAGATACCCTCGTGATTACCGCCTCAGCTGCGAACAAATCATCGTTTGGCTGTTCTAATGAAGCCGAATATACATACTTTGGACAAGCATTTTTTGCTGAAAGCTTACCCAAGCTTCGCCGTTTTCAACCTGCGTTTGAAGCCGCCAGTAAACGCATTGCTGAACGGGAAAAAATGATGGGGTTTGAACCGTCTGAGCCACAATTGGTGATGGGTGATGCTATTAAAGCGATATTGCCAGAATTTGAAAACAGTCTTAAACCCTTACCTGCGGTTGTGATAGCGCCATCGACTGCCGCCAGTGCTACTAGCGATGCCCATACCTTAAGTAGCCACCAACTGCACAAATAACGTAGACCGTTTCGGCTGTTTTAGCTGCCAAGATGCCTTGCCACTCGTCTTACCATCCATCGCGGTAGCGATTAGGAACAATTGATATTTTCTGCCAATTTTTTAGCGATTTTATAATTTTTGCACATAAAAAAAGTGGGTTAACCTGAGTTACCCACTTTTTTATCAAATAGCGCGTCAAATAGACTGTGTCAGTCAATTATTTGATTTTAGCTTCTTTGAATACAACATGTTGACGTACCACTGGATCAAATTTTTTGATTTCCATTTTGTTTGGCATGGTACGTTTATTTTTGGTCGTGGTGTAAAAATAACCCGTACCTGCAGTTGAAACTAATTTGATTTTATCACGCATCGCAATTGCTCCCTAAGAATATGAAAAGGCAAAAATTAGATTTTTTCGCCACGAGCACGCATATCAGTTAAAACTTGGTCAATACCAACTTTATCAATGATACGCATACCTTTGGTAGTCAAGCGAAGCTTAACAAAGCGGTTTTCGCTCTCTACCCAAAAACGATGGGTGTGTAGATTTGGTAGAAAACGACGGCGGGTTTTGTTGTTTGCGTGAGAAACATTGTTACCTACCGCTGGGCGTTTTCCAGTCACTTGGCATACTCGAGACATGGCTTACTCCTAATCGGTGTGCATGAGGGCTGCTCATGCCTGTCACAACTGATACTCGCACATCTCGCATATCATTGAAGCTAAAAAAGCTAGGGTTTCAACGATTCTAGTGTTGAGTATCTCAGTTTGAATCAATAATTAATCTTTTGGCGGCGCACTTAAAATTAGCTACTCACGGCTAGTCACTTGACTTGCGTCAATCAAAACCATTTTAAGCAAGCGTCAAAAAATCGCTAGTAAATTTAAAGCCGCTATTTATACCATAACTTATGCCAAAATGCAATGTGATTGGATAAAAATTTAATGGGTTAAAACGCCTTGTTTGACCATCAAGGGTGGCTTGTTTTGATGCCCAGCAGACTGGCGTAAAATTTGCTCACTTAACCAGTCAATTTGCGCATCGACAAAAGGCGTGTCGGTCTGTAATTGGTTAAAAATAACCAAAGCGACTTTTAGCCCTGCTTGCCAAATTGCTTGTAGGGTTAGCATGGCATGATTAAGGCTGCCAAGCTTGATACCGATAACCAGGATGACAGGGTATTTGAGCGCGGCTGCCACATCAGCAAGCGTTTCTTGCTCGTTAATAGGGGTAAACCAGCCGCCTGCTCCTTCAACCAAAATCACATCGGCAGGATAGGCTGCGATGGCGTTATTGATGGTATCGACCAATTGGGTTTTGGTGAGTGTCACGTCATCAATTTGGGCAGCGATATGGGGTGAGCAAGGAGTCGCCAGCTGGATAGGCGCAATGGCAGACAGCGGTGGTTTGACATTGGCAAATTGATTGATGCGCCTTGCATCATCGCTATATGTTTGCCCGTTGTCATCGGTTTCTAGACCTGCGGTGACTGGCTTGATGGCATAGACACTTTTGCCTTGCTGGGCTATATTCTTGACCAATTGCGCGGTGGTGGTGGTTTTACCGATTTCGGTGTCGGTACCTGTGACAAAATACGCGCCGTTTAGTGAAGATGCAGCATCGTTAACATTGGATAGATTCATTATTTCTTACTTGCTTTATGGTTAATGGTTTGGGTGGTTTTTTGAGCTGATTGGGTGATTTTTTCAATTCTTTGCTCAAACGCTGGCATGAGTTCTTGCAAAGTTTGTTGCTGATTTTTCATAAGCAGCCTATAAACAACCCATGAACACAGCCATTTTTAATAATTTCATTGTGATTCCTTTTTTATCATGCCTTATATTTTCTGCTAAACTTTATCACAACTTTAATCAATGTCGCAAAATAACAGGAAAAAAAATGAACGATTCACCGATTATTGCCATTGTTGGATTTGGCTCATTAGGGGCGTTATTTACAAGTCTATTAGCCCCAAACATGCCTTTTGAGAACTTGCGTATCGTCGCCGATACTGACCGTGTCAACCGCTACCAACAGCAAGGTTTATTGGTAAATGGCGAGCCATTAACACTCAACTATGTCACACCAAATGAAAGCCCTCATTCAAACCTAAGTCCTGCCGATTTGGTGATGGTGTGTACCAAATTTTATCAGTTACATGAGGTGTTACCGCTCATCAAAAGTCAACTTGGCGCCAATACGCTGATTGTTTCTGCCCTCAACGGTATCGCCAGCGAAAAAGTATTGGCAAACGCCTTTGGTGACGAGCGCATTGTGTATTGTGTGGCGCAGCAAATGGACGCCATGAAAAATGAGCCGCATGAAAAAAATGGGGAAAATGCTAGCCAACTGATTTATCGCGATCATGGACAATTGGTCATTGGCGCGATGACAACTGATAACGCTGAACGCGCACGCGTGCAACAAGTCGATGCCCTCTTTAATCAAGTCAATTTCCCGCACTCAGTAAGCGATGACATGCCGCGCCAGCTGTGGGGCAAATTGATGTTAAATACCGGCGTCAATCAAACCGTGGCATTGTATCAAGGCACCTTTGATACCGTGCAACAAGCGGGTGAAGCGCGCGACATGTTCAAAGCCGCGATGCGTGAAGTGATGGCAGTGGCACACGCTGAAGGCGTAACCTTAACTGAGGAAGATTTCAAAAAATGGTTGGCGATTATGGATGCGCTGGATCCCAAAGGCATGCCCTCGATGCGACAGGATTTAAAAGCAGGGCGACGCTGTGAGCTTGATTTGTTTGCAGGGACGATTCGCGAATTGGGGGATAAGCATGGCATTGACACCCCGGTCAACGACACCCTATATGATGGCATCAGTGCATTAATGGCTAACAATCAGTCATGATGACAACCCTAGCGCTATTGAAAAAAACTAGGCATAAAAGCAGTAAATAGAAACGGTGGATAAAAGCAATGAATAACCACTACAAATAAAAAAGGGCATCTAGCTTGCCCTTTTTTATATCAACAACCGTTATTTTTTACCAAAACGCTCACTCATTTGCGCATAAAAACGTGCCACATGTTCACCCACTACACTGGCATCTTTGGGATTAAACTTCATTACTCGCCCAAAATCCAAGCCAACATACAACACGATATCAGCGAAGGTGAGTCGATCACCGAGCAAGTATTTGTGACTCGATAATAGCTCGTCAAAGTACGGCAATGCTTTTTTGACGCGGTTGATACTCTCTTCTGCCATACCAGGCACTTGGTTTCCCATCAATGCGCGAGATGGATGCCCATGCTGGAAAGCCAGCATCATGTTATACAGCACGTGAAACTCCGCATTGCGTGACATTGCGGTGATTTTGGCGCGTTGTATAGGGTCTGAGCCCATCACTTGCTTACCATTGCCTGCAAGTCGAATATCCAGATATTCACAAATGGCATGTGAATCATTGAGCACAGTGCCATCATCAAGCACTAATACAGGCAACAGCCCGAGTGGATTGACCGCCAAAAACTCCGGTGAGTTTTGCTCATTTTTGCCAATATCCACGTTGATGACTTGTAAATTATGAATATCATTGATATCAAGTTCTTTGACTTTTAACAATAAGTCGACCTTGCGCGGGTTTGGCGGGGCATTCATGGTGTATAGTTTCATCACTTGTTCCTTATGATGTGTGATTTTACCTTTAATATACTTGAAACCACCGTTTTACGAAATAGGGTTTTTAGGCGCAAAGGAAATTTTGCTGATAAAAAATCCCCCTGACAGCAGGAGGATTTTCAGTTTGAGAACAAATGTTTATCAAAGCTTATTTTTTATCCTGCGCTTTTTGCTCATCTTTATGGCCTTCTTTATGCCAAAAGGCTTTGACTACTTCAAATTGCTCGGCAAGCGTCTGCATCAAGGAGCTGTCTTTGTGCGCTTTTTTGGCGAGGGGTGGCAAGATGTGCTCATAATAGGTATTGGCGAGCACTCGGCGCAATAAGCCTTCACCGATAAAGCCTTGGTCATCGTTGAGTGTATTGGCAGAGCGGAGTATGTTGCGAATATCATATTGGGTTGGCACGATATCAGGCACTTGCTTATTACAATCTGTTAGCGTGTACACCGCGACCCGCGCCGAGCGTACTGAAGTTTCAACGGTGAACACCACATCGTTGTTGGTCTCAACAAATTGACCGATGAGACCTAAATTGGTGCAACCTTCGGGTACAATTTGTGGACGATCACCTTTGGCACGTGGCATAAACATCGAAGTGATATACGGCATATAGGCGGTGTTGGCGATGGTGTTGGCTAAAATATCATCTTTTTGCTCGAGCAAATCTAGGTGGTATAGTAGCTCCGTCACAATTTCATGCCCCGTACATTCTGGCATAGTTTTTGGCACATAGTTGCCTTTTTTATCCATCAATAGCCCATACACCCATATCACCACCACGTCTTTGGGTTGGTCAGGAAATTGCGGTTGGCGGTTAATAGTAAAACTCATAAGCCAGTTGGAATCGGTGATGGTAACAATACCGCCTGTGACTGTTTTGCCTGATAGCGGCGGATTAACACAGTATTTTTCGCTGATTGTGCGTAAAAGCGCCGAGTCTTTGCAGGTTAATGTTGCTGACATCCAGGCAGATTTGGGTACATGGCGGTTAAACTTTTCTGGACGACCAAACACTGGCGATTGTTTGGCAAGGTCATTCCACAGTACCCAGCCTTTCGTTTTTCCCATTTTATCATCAGCCAGATGGATATCAGGTGCAGTGTCACTGGTGCCATAGCGCGTATCTTCCGTCATTGACCCCGTGGTAATAATCACAAAATCATTGTCCCGTACAGGGATATGGACTTGTTGACCTTGTTGGATAGTTGTCAGCCCTTTAACGATTTTTTTGTCGCCTTGCTGCTCAAAATCAACCGCTGTGACTAACGTGTCAGTTTGTAGTTTAACGCCTTTATTGATTAAAAATTTTTGCGCAGGTACCACAAAGCTGTCGTATTGGTTGTATTTGGCAAATAACAGGGTCGACATATCTTTGATGCCATCTAAGGCTTCCAAAAACCGGTGCATGTAAAGTTTGCACTCAAGTAAGCTGTGCCAGTTTTCAAAAGCAAACATACTACGCCATAGCGTCCAAAAATTACTGTCCAAAAAACTTTGGCTAAAGTAATCTTCAATGGTGAGATTATCGAGTTCGTCTTGATTTTTTAGTAATAAACGGACGATGGCAAGTTGGTCGGCTTTGTTGAGATTAAACTTATGAAAATCTTTGATTTGGCCTTTGTTATGAATCAACCGTGCTTTAGAATAGTTGGGGTCATTGTCATTGATCAGGCGGTATTCATCAAGCACTGAATAAGGCTCTGGTAACTCTAGCGCCGGTATATCTTGGAACATATCCCAAAAATTCTCGTAGGTGGTAATCATCTCGCGACCGCCCCGCATGATATAACCGTCTTTGGCATTACCAGCGCCATCAAGTGAGCCGCCTTGCACCGCTAATTCTTCTAAAAAGGTAATGTTCTCGCCTGGGATATGGGCATCTCGGATAAAATAATACGCCGCTGCCAAACCGCCAATACCGCCACCGACGATATAGACTTTACTGTCTTTAAAACGTCCGGTATTAAAGCCGATATTACGCTGATAGTTACCACGGGCATCGCTAAACGGCATCGAATTGCCAGGTTGATTAGATTGATAATCCGCCCGCTGTGGCTGATGATCGACCTTTTTAAAAACCAGATTGTTCAAAAATTCACTGTTGTTCTTAGCGTTGGTTGTCATAATGAAGTGCCCTATTTTGAATAAGATTAGTATTGAATAACATTAGCGTTAGCTAACTCATTAAACCGCGCTGCTACCTTTTGACATTGACCTTAACTGCCCATTCTTAATTGCCCATTAAGACTGCTACACAATAACCAAAGACAACGGCGCGGTTATAATAATTATGATTGATAATCATTATTTATAATTAATAAACTCACTTAGATTTTTAACTAAGCAATTTTATTATAACCACATTATAGAACCTCGCTAAAGCGACTTTGTGTCGAATAACCTTTGATTAAATATTCAGTTATTTGCGCTTTTGTAATCAAACGTAACCAGTTATCGCACCTATTGAGTTTTCTAAAGGGATAAAAATAGATTGAGTTCATTTGCTAAACGCCGTAAAATGTATCACTATACTAGAACACTGAAATGCTTTACTTGTTATCTTTTACTCAAAAAAACTACTATGCCACACACTTCGCCATCATCCCTGCCCGCCTATGATTATTTGGTTGAGCTACTGAGCCAAACCGATGATAGTGACTTTATCCGCGAAATTTTGGCAGCGCTACTGACTGAAAAAGAACAAAAAGAAATCGCCAATCGCATTCAGATTTTTGCCTTGTTTCAGCAAGCGCTACCACAACGCGAAATCGCTGAGCGCTTGGGGGTGGGCATTGCGACGGTATCACGGGGCGCCAAAGCGTATGGTCAGCACGATATCAACCAATTACTGCCAAATCTGAGTCATTTGAACCTATAAATTTTTGATAATGGGTTCAAGCGTGAATAAGCCCATCACAGTAGCATACTTTGGGGTGACATACTTTGGGGTGAGTAGAAGGGCGATGAAAATCCGTGAGAAAATAACTGGCATGCCATAAAAGAGTTGCAAGCAGGGGTTAATCTAATTACAATGTATCATCATACTAGAACACTGAAACATTGATTAAAATTTAAGATAGGGTAAATTTAAGCCGCTATAAATTTAAGATAATGTAAATTTAGGACACTATAAATTTAAGACACCATGATGACTACACACGCCAAACCGCCCAAAATCGCCCTTGCCAGCAAACCAAGCCTGATTAAACTTGCACAAGACATTGATTTTTTTGAACTCTTTAAACGCATCGAAGCCAAATACGCTACTTGTTTTTTACTGGAATCGTTGGGCGAAGAAAGCTATATTTCACGTCATCATGCCATCGGCTTTGACCCTGCGATGACAGTGTTGGCAAAAGACCGCCATACTTTGACTATCACCAACAATCGCACGGGGGAAAGCACGGATTATACCTGTGACAATCCTTACCAACTACTGCGCGAAATCACCCCACAGCATGTGATTTCACGTAGCCATACCGGCGGATTGGTCGGTTTTTTGGGATTTGATAGTGTCAATTTTTTTGAGCC
Organism: Moraxella sp. CTOTU47915; assembly: GCF_031986685.1. Classification (NCBI taxonomy): domain Bacteria; kingdom Pseudomonadati; phylum Pseudomonadota; class Gammaproteobacteria; order Moraxellales; family Moraxellaceae; genus Moraxella; species Moraxella sp. CTOTU47915. The sequence continues at coordinate 181,368 of NZ_DAMAAE010000003.1, read as the reverse complement.
GACCCTGAATATTCAAACCAGTGATGATTTCGAGCCGTTCAAATTCGGTATGTACTTAGATGGGTTAAGCCTTGATAAGATGACCGGTGAAATTTTTTATTATTATTACGATACCGATCACCAAAGCAATCGTATTGATGAAATCAAGTCATTATTGAACGCTATTTCACCTGACTATACGCAGCCGACTGCTGAGCACTTGGGCGATGGCATGAACCGCGAGCAACATGCGGCAGCGGTGATGAAAGTCAAAGAAGACATTAAAGCTGGGCTGATTTTCCAGTGTGAAGTGGGTTTCAAGTCGCATTATCGCATTCAAGGCGATAGCATGCCAATTTATAGTAAACTGCGCGAAGTCAACCCGTCACCGCATATGTACTATGTCAAATTTGGCGCCCAAAAAATCATCGGCGCATCGCCTGAGTTGTTGTTCCGATTGCGCAATGGTGAGATGGAGACCTTCCCACTGGCAGGCACCACCAAACGCGGCAAGGATGAAACCGAAGATCGCCAATTAGCGCGCGCCTTGCTCAATGACCCCAAAGAAATCGCCGAACATAATATGTTGGTGGACTTACATCGTAATGATATCGGACGGGTGGCACGCTTTGGGACGGTGAAAGTGCGTAACTTAATGGATATCAAGCGCTTTTCACATGTCCAGCATATCTCCAGTGAAATCGTCGGTATTCTTGACCCTAATCATGATATGTTCACCGCACTTGCCAGTAATTTTCCCGCAGGCACGCTATCGGGCGCACCCAAAATTGAAGCGATGAAAATTATAAATACGCTCGAACCCGATGGTCGCGGCGCTTACGGTGGCGCACTCGGTCAGTTTTGTTTTAATGGGGACTGTATTTTTGCTATTCCGATTCGCTCGCTGTTTATCAATGGCGAAAAAGCGTATGCGCAAACTTGCGGCGGCAATGTGTATGACTCCAATCCTGAAGATGAGTATGAAGAAATTGTGCGAAAACTGTCTGCGATGAAAGTTGTGCTGTCCAATTTTGCGCCAGTGCAGTAAAGTCTGCTCCATCATACGTATGATAGCGATGTATATCAGCAGTATTTTAAACATTTAGAACAACCGCCATAACCTATTTTTAGAGTTGACTATGCAAGTGTTAATTATTGATAACTACGATTCTTTTACCTTTAACCTATACCAATATATTGGTGAGATTTTAGCCGCAGACAATCAGCCTTTTAACGTGGTTGTCAAACGCAATAATGAGATTAGCTTAGCGGATATCCAAGCCATGAATCCTGACCGCATTATCATTTCGCCCGGTCCAGGTTCGCCCGATGACCCTGCGTATTTTGGCGTGTGTGGTGAGGTCATTACTGAGCTTGGCAAAACCATACCGCTGCTAGGCGTGTGTCTTGGCATGCAAGGGATTGCACATTTTTTTGGTGGTCAAGTGGTGCGAGCCAATGTGCCCATGCATGGCAAGACGTCACCGATTCGCCACGATGGTCAAGGCGTATATCAAGGTTTGCCACAGCAGCTTGACATCATGCGTTATCATTCACTGATGGTCGATGCCGCCTCACTCCCCGATTGTTTGATGGTAACCAGCGTGGTATCTAGTGAGCAACATAGTGATAAAAACCTCAAAGACGCTAGTCTAGCAGGCGATGAAATCATGGGCATTCGCCATCGTGACTATCCAATTCAAGGGGTGCAATATCACCCAGAATCCTTCGCCACCGAAGGCGCCAAAACGCTGCTAAAAAACTTTTTGTTAGAGTAATTTACAACAGCAGCAAAATCACCGACAACACCGCCCCAACGGCAACAAACGCCAAGCCACGCTTAAAAATTTTGGAACTTGGGGCAAATAAAAAGAAACTCGATACCACAAAAAACAATAAACTCAAGCCAAACAATACATTGAGCCCACCCATGCTACCTTTAGAGGGCGCTTTATGAAAATTCACCATTTTATCTAATACCACAGGCAGTTTTTTGCTGGTATAAGTCACCTCACCGGTTTTAGTATTGTACTGTCCGTCTTTAAAAAGCTGTATATCACCCTGCTGCTCCCTAAAATCGATGTTTTTCATTTTTAGGGTTTTGGCTAAATTTTTTTCATCAAGATTGGTTGCCACGACTTGCTTGACAGTTTCTGAAGATTTTAAAAAATCAGTGTCGCGAAATACCAGCAACATGCCACTTAGCGAATAGACCAGCATAATGCCAACCATAAAGAATCCAACATAGCGGTGCCCAAGCCTCATGTAGATACGAAAATCTTTCATTGTCATTGTTTGACTGCCTCTTAAAAAATTGAGCCGTCATTATCCAATAATAGATTGAGAATGTAAATAATAATGATTATCATTTAATTAGATAACATCGCACCCACCTATACAGACCAATTTTTGCGCCATTGGTTACTGCTGCAAACGCGCCAAATATAGACTTCACCGAGAAAGCCTATGAATCAAAAACCGTCAATCAAATTTGGTGAGACTGTTTTAACACATAGGCGTAGGCAATCTTTTTACCTTGGTCGTCATACTCCCAGTACACGCCCTGCACTTCTGGTTCAAAGCCTGGCAAGCGATTAACCCCTTCTTGCAATGCCAAGAAGTAGTCCAGCACAGCCCCATCCCACACTTCCCCAGGTACAATACAGTACACCCCTGGTGGATACGGTAGTGCACCTTCCATGGCGATTCTGCCTTTGATGTCATGCAGCGATACCAGCTCGACATCATTACGGATAAAGGCGTTATGGGCATCAAACGCGCTTATAGCAACCTTGGGGCGATGTTCGCGCTCAAACATTTGTTTTTGTCGTTTGTTGAGCTGATGTTTGGCATAGAAGTTATGCATGAGTTGGCATAGTTCATTGATGGTCAGTTTGCGGTACTGCGGATATGCCTTAGCCAGTGTCGGTAACACCTGGGTGACGGGGCTGTTTTCGCGAATGTGCTTTTCAAAACTGACAATACGGGCGACCAAGTGCTGGAATTTTGCCAAGGTTTCGGCAGGCGTCAGTAAAAATAAAATCGAGTTTAAATCGGCTTTTTCTGGAATGACCGAGCTTTCACGCAGATAATGCGCCAAAATCGCGGCAGGAATCCCTGTCGCTTCATACTCACCGGTTTGCATATCAATGCCTGGCGTGGTCAGTAGTAGTTTACAGGGATCGATAAAGTATTGGTCATCGGCATAATGCTGAAAATCATGCCAACGCGCCCCTGCCTCAAAGCGGAAAAAACGAATATCATGGGCAATGGTTTCAGTATCGTAGTCTTGCCAAGCTTGCCCATCTACTGTAGGCGGAACAAACGGCAAAATCATGGTACAAGTGTCTAGCAGCATTTTACGAGCTTCGATACCGCCGATGACACACTCATGCCACATGCGCTGACCGGCTTTACCTTCATGCATTTTGGCATTGACATCAAGTGAGGCAAACAACGGGTAAAACGGCGAGGTCGACACGTGCATCATAAACGAGTTGTTAAAGCGTTTATGATTGACATAACGGGCTTGCCCGCTGATATGGTTATCTTTTTTATGGATTTGTGAGGCTTGAGAAAAGCCAGCTTGTTGCTTGTGTACCGATTGGGTGACCAAAATCCCAGGATCATTTTCACCCAGCTCAAGCAGCAGTGGCGAGCAATCACGCATCATCGGGATAAACTGCTCATAACCCACCCAAGCACTGTCAAACAAAATATAGTCACACAGATGCCCGATGCGATCCACCACTTGGCGAGCGTTATAGATAGTGCCATCATACGTGCCCAGCTGAATTACCGCCAAGCGAAATGGGCGGGCATCATCGGCTTTATCGGGCGCAACTTCACGAATACGCTCACGGATTTCGGCTTCATCAAAACAATGGGCAGGAATGCCGCCAATCAAACCATAAGCATTACGGTCAGTCTCTAAATACACAGGCGTACCACCTGCCATGGTTAAGGCGCCTTGGTACACAGATTTGTGATTGTTACGGTCAAACAGCACCAAATCACCATGCGCCACTAAGGCACCAATCGCAATTTTATTGGAAGAGGAAGTACCGTTGAGCACAAAGTAGGTTTTATCCGCATTAAACACTTTCGCCGCATGCGCTTGTGCCTCAAAAGCTGGGCCTTCATGAATTAGCAAATCGCCTAGACGGACATCGGCATTACAGGAGTCGGCGCGAAACAGCGTTTCCCCAAAGTATAAATAAAAACGTCTGCCCGAAGGATGCTTACGAAAAAACTGTCCGCCTTGGTGCCCAGGACAGTCAAACGCCGCATTGCCATAGTCGGTATAGTCCATCAAGGCTTGGAAGAAAGGCGGATCGAGCGTGGCGATATAATCCGCCGCTGCCGCATTGACCAATTGTCCGTTATAAAACTTTTGATCATCTGCCAGCTCTAGCACACCATACACATTGGGTAGCCATTCATCAGGCACTACATCACCATATTCAATCGCCACAAATATCGGAATGGCAAAACCTAAATCTTCAATATCTTGATACACACGCGGCAAGTCTGTCATCGTGACTACAATTGCTGCAATATTGGTATAGTCGGTCGATTCAATATCGATGGTACGATAATTAAGATTTAGGGCGTATTCGATGCCATCACTGATGACTACTTTCATAATTATTTTCCTTGCTGCAACCCTATCAGTTGCCAAAGCGTTTTTTAGACAATTATCTTAACGTAAAAATATGAAAAAGTGAAAAAAAGTGCTTTTGTAGACGCTTATTACAGTGTTTGAAAATAGCCAGTAACATCGCTACCACACATCATTACGTGAATGACGTAAAATAGCTGTTAAGACCTGTTACACTAATGCTAACAATAATAAAAAGGACTCTTTCATGGGCGTAGATAACAGTATTTGGACTACTATTATTATGTATATGATTGCTGCCGTAATCTTAGGCATATTAACATATTTATGGCTAACGTTCCGACTCAAGAAAAAACAGCGCGATGATGCGATTCGTAATCAAACAATGGGAGCTAATCAAAGTATTGATAGCCAGCGCATCGATAATCAGCGTTAACTTAGATTGTCTCACAAGGATCAAGTATGCAAGTAGATAGTCAAATTTGGATGACCATTTTAGGTTTTATCAGTTTATCGATTGTGATTAGCATCGTAACCCATTTTTGGATTCGCTATCACTTAAAAAATAAAGCCGCTAAGCTGCCGCCGCAATCTCATACAAAGCATGCTAATACAACGCCTGAGTCGCCAAATAATCACTCATAAGAAAGGCGTCAAATGTTTAGCAACATGCTAAGCGCATTAGTTGGCTAATGCGCTTAGCATGCCGCTCTATCAAGTATTATGCGTCACTGTATCATGGGCTAATTTTTAAAAATATAAAAAAATACATAAAAAACAGTTGACGGCAAAAATAAAAATATATATTATACGCTCCACTTCGACATTAACGGTGAAAGCGGTCGAGGTCACGCTATCAACTAAGCGTGCTAGTGTCCCCATCGTCTAGAGGCCTAGGACATCGCCCTTTCACGGCGGTAACCGGGGTTCGAATCCCCGTGGGGACGCCAATTTTTTTAGTGTTAACGCTAAAAAATACAGTTAAAAAGCCATGCTAATTTAGTATGGCTTTTTTGTTTTTGTGGCCTTAGAAATTTTCTTTGCCTTTTTTGCTTATGCAGTTCTTTTCTTATGCGGTTTTTAGCGGCAACCTCAATAACCTCAATTTGTTGCCAAGCCATTTTTGCTAAGATTTTGCCAGATACACCTGCGCAAACTGCAAATCCTCTGGAAACGTCAGTTTGATATTGCTATGACTGCCTTCCACCAATAACGGCTGTTTGCCAAAATGCTCAAATAAACTGGCTTCATCGGTAAACGCAATCGTTTGCTCAATGGCTTGGGTTAGATAATCATACAGTGTTGCCAATGGAAAAATCTGCGGGGTTTGTGCTAGCCACAACTGACTGCGATCAAGCGTTTTTTGTGCCAATACTTTGTCTTGTGCATGGATGATTTGTTTGACCGTATCGCGCACCGGTACTGCTAATAAGCCACCCGCCGACTCCTGCCCTTGCTTTTGCTGTGACTGTCGATGCGACTGTTGCGAAAATTGCTGCATAGTCTGCGTGATCAATTTTTCTATATCGCTCGGATTGACACAAGGACGCGCAGCATCATGAATCAGCACCCAATGATTATCATACGCATGATGACTGTCCTTATCACTGAAGGCCTTGTCACTGAGGGGATTTTGATATTGTTGCCAAATCGTTTGCACGGCGTTAAACACCGAATTCATCCGCTCCTTGCCACCTATCACCCACTCGATTGGCATGCTAAAGCCCAGTGTTTTGGCAATCGTATCTTCTTCAGAAATCACCAAATAGCAACTGCTTAGCTGGTGAACTTTGCTTAGCGCCGCTATGCTGTGTTGTAGCACCGTCTGACTGCCAATATGGGTGTACTGTTTTGGCATCTGACTACCAAAGCGTTTGCCAACGCCTGCAGCGACGACCACGACGTCAATCGTAAGGTTGTTAGATAAATTGGCGGCTATCGCGTTAAATTCTGACATGGCGTCTTTTCAACAATAAAGTAAACAGTTGACAGTAAAAATTGAGACAAATATAACTTTGGCAGTTTTTATGCGTTTTTATGGTTGAGGCGTGGCGGTATTGTGGGCGGTCGGTGTGACCACATCGGTACTGTACACACTGCTAGCGGTCGACATTTGCACAAAAGTTTCACCTTGTTTGATTAAACCTAAATCGGAGCGAGCATGTTCTTCCACCGCTTCAAGTCCGTTTTTTAAGTCTTTGACATCGGCAAGCAATACCTCATTGGCTTTTTGCTGATCGGTATTGATGGATTGCTGTTCGCTGATTTGTTTATTTAACGCTGCCAAATCGCCACGACCATTGGTGCCAAACCAATACTGGTATTGTAGACATAACAACACAATCACCGCAAAAATAATCATAAACAGTTGACGCAAATAAGTCATGACAGCACTCAATAATAAAAACTTTTGGCATAAAAAAACCTTAACCCACGCATTGTAGCAAATTCAATGTCATGGGTTAAGGTTTTTATCACTTCAATGCTTTATCAAGCTGCAAAATTTAAGCTTTTGGATTTAAGCTTTTGGCGCTAAGCTTTTAAAGTTAGGCTTTTAAAGTTAGGCTTTTGGGTTACGTAAACCGATAAACTCGTCAGCACCGTGGTAGCTTGCAGTGACCATCTGCTCGATACGAAGCAGTTGGTTGTATTTGGCAACACGGTCAGAACGGCACAGTGAGCCTGTTTTGATTTGACCTGCAGCTGTCCCCACGGCTAAGTCAGCGATGGTGCTGTCTTCAGTCTCACCTGAGCGGTGTGAGATGACGGTGGCATAGCCATTTTTCTTCGCTAGATAAATGGCATCTAAAGTTTCTGATAAAGTACCAATTTGGTTGAATTTAATCAAAATCGCATTGGCAATGTGTTTATCGATACCTTCTTGTAGGATTTTTGGATTGGTCACAAACAAATCGTCACCCACGAGCTGTACTTTGTCGCCCAATTTTTGCGTTAAGTACGCCCATCCATCCCAATCGCTTTCATCTAGACCATCTTCAATCGAGATAATTGGGTATTGGCTCACAAGACCTGCTAAATAATCCGCAAAACCTTCTGAACTAAAGGCTTTATTACCTTCGCCTTCAAGTACGTATTGACCGTTTTTGTAAAACTCTGATGAGGCACAATCAAGCGCTAAGTAAATGTCTTTACCTGCGGTATATCCTGCTTGCTCAATCGCTTGCATGATGACAGTAATCGCTTCTTCGTTTGAGCGTAAGTTTGGTGCAAAGCCACCTTCATCACCGACGGCGGTGTTCAAGCCTTGTTTTTTTAGCACAGATTTTAGGCTATGAAACACTTCTGTACCCGCACGCAACGCTTCACCGAAGCTGGTGAAATTAACAGGCTCAATCATAAACTCTTGGATATCAACAGTGTTGTCCGCGTGGGCACCGCCATTTAGGATGTTCATCATCGGCACCGGCATCGATAGTGATGTTTGCCCACGTAGGTTAGCAATGTACTGGTGAAGTGGCAGTTTTTGTGATTGTGCGGCGGCACGGGCTGCTGCTAAAGATACTGCTAAGGTCGCATTGGCGCCCAATTTTTCTTTGTTTTCTGTGCCATCAAGCGCTAATAATTTGTTGTCAATGTCTTGTTGTTTTGATACATCCATATCAACCAGTGATGAACGAATTTCACTATTGACGTTGGCAACGGCTTTTTTGACCCCTTTACCTAGATAGCGTGATGCGTCACCATCACGCAGCTCAAGCGCTTCACGTGAGCCTGTCGATGCACCCGATGGCGCGGCTGCACGACCGATAGTACCATCCGCTAAAATCACATCGGCTTCAATGGTTGGGTTGCCGCGTGAGTCCAAAATTTCGCGGGCAATGATATCTTTGATTTGGTTATTGGTGGTGGTTTCTTCAGCGTACATGGCGTTTCCTGTTTTTATTCAGTAAAAGTAAAATTTTCGCCATAATAGCATATTTTGGTAAGTTTTTTTAGTAGGATAGAAAACCATATTTTGTTAGACTCATCGTAATAAATATCTACTCATATAAGCGAAAATCGTAATGATTAAAACCTCTTTATCCATCACAACCCTATGCACTTTTTTGACGCTGACTTTGTTGGGTTGTCAATCAAAAATTTTATCAAACCCACCACCAATGGTCATTACTCATCCTGAAGTCAAAAAATCACTTGATATAAATAAGCCTAATCTTTCTAGCCCTTTAGTTGTTATGCCTAGCGTTCTTACTAAAGAGGGTTATCGTATTGCACCGATGGCAAAACTGACGGGTCCACTTAATCTAAAAGATAATTGCTTGATGATAGGTGATCAAGCGGTTGTTTTTCCAGCTGAAACCACGAGCTGGGATGCGCAAAACCAAATTCTAACTATAAGAAAAACCAAATACCGTTTAGGCGATACTATGTCCGTTGGTGGGGGTGAATATTCTTATGCAGCTCTACAGCCACAACCTAAAATCAATTGCAAAGTCGAAAAAGTATGGCTAATGTGACACTTTAAATCGAGTCAATCGCAGCGCATTGAGTAGTACAGAAATCGAGCTCAGCGCCATCGCCGCTGCCGCTATCATCGGATTGAGTAGCCCAAACGCCGCTAACGGTATACCAAGACAATTATAGATAAACGCAAAAAATAGGTTTTGCTTGATATTACGCAGGGTTGCGCGAGCAATTGTGACCGCATAATCGACATGTTTGAGCGACTCGCCCATTAGCCTTGCCGTGGCGCTATGCTTGGCAATATCGGTTGCGCCTTCTACCGCAAAACTTGCAGTCGCCGTTGCCATTGCAGGCGCATCATTCACCCCATCCCCCACCATTGCTACTTTTTTGCCTTGTTGTTGCCATTCATCAATGCGCTGCGCTTTGTCACGTGGTGACAGCTCGCCAAGTGCCTTGCTGGCGTTAATCTGCTCACCCACATAATCTACCACCGATTGCTTGTCACCACTCATCACTACCACATCTAGATGATGGGCTTGCAGCGACGCAATCACCTTAACACTGTCTTGTTTAAGCTCATCGGCTAGCGCAAAGGCTGCCACAGGGGTGTCATCGATACTTACTGCCACTTGACTGGCAATTTGCCAAATGGGATTGGCTTGGGTAGTCGCTGCAGGCAACTGAAGATTGGCAAAACTTGGCGTGCCGATTTTCACCCGCCCAATAGTTGCTACCTGTGCCTGTATCCCCTGCCCGAGCACTGTCTCCACATGGCTTATGGTAAATGCCGCTGGACTTTGAGGCGTATCAGTCTGTTTATTGTAAGATTCAGCATAGTTCACTAGCGTGGTCGCAAGCGGGTGATTCGCATGACGCTCGACACTGGCAACGAGCTGCAGCAGTGCTGCTTTATCTAAGTTAAACAGTTTTAGATTGTCATCTATCAGGTACGCTGCAGATAATTGGGGTTTACCTTGGGTGATGGTGCCTGTCTTATCGAGTACTACCGTATCAATTGCGCCTGCTGCTTCTAAGGCTTGCGCATCTTTAAACCAAACCCCTGAGCGTGCTGCCACACCCATGCCCGCCATGATGGCTGCCGGCGTCGCCAGACCCAATGCACAGGGGCAAGCAATCACTAACACGGACACCGCACGCATGAGTGCCGTGTCAAACGCGCCTAAGAACCAATAATTGGCAAAAAAAGTCAACAAAGCGATGGCAACCACCACCGGCACAAAGATACCCGCGACTCTATCTGCAATACGGGCGATATGGGCTTTACTGCCTTGTGCGTCATTGAGCGCTTTTATCATATCACCGAGCCGTGTTTGGCTACCTTTGGCGGTGATTTGGTATTCAAAGCTGCCGTTTTCTACCATGGCACCTGCTAGCACCGTGCTGCCAATATGTTTAGATAGGGGCACCGACTCACCCGTCAAATGGCTCTCATCACACCAGCCTTCGCCAGCGGTGACAATGCCATCAGTGGCAATGCGAGTACCTGCTTTAGCACGTAAAATTTGACCAGCCGTGACTTGCTCGAGGGGCAGGGTTTGCCACTGCGCATCTTGGCTTTGTGGATTGGGAATTTTAACTTCTACTTGCTCAGGGGTGAGCGCTAATAGCAAATTGATGCTATTTAGGCTGTGTTTTTTGGTACGGGCTTCTAGGTATTTCCCCATTTTGACGAAGGCAATCACCATCACACTGGCTTCAAAATACACATGGGGCATGCTATGCGCCATCCCATCATGCCCCATTTGGGCTGTGGTTTGCAGATAGCTCAACCAACTATAGGTCGAATACGCCCAAATTGTCAGTGTGCCCAGCACCACCAACACGTCCATATTGGCAAGACCGCCTTTGATACTCGCCCACGCACTTTTGTAAAACGCTATCGCCAAGCCAAACTGTACGATAGTTGCCAACACAAATTGTAGCCACAGCGGCGGCATCAGTGCGTGACTGCCTATCATCATGCCTGCCATGCCAATCAAAAAAGGCAGCAAGCAAATCCAGACCGCAATCAAGGTATAGGGCACTTTCTGCTCATAGGCTTCATGCGCAAATAGCGCGTTCTGCCGCTGTACTTTTGCCTCATAGCCCGTCTTTTTCACCCATGCTACAATCTGCTCAGCGTTGGTTTGTGAGGCATCAAACTGCACCTGCGCCACTTCATTGGCATAATTGACATCAGCTTGCACAATCGCAGGCTTTTTATTAAGCACTTTTTCGATGCGGCTGGCACAGGCTTGACAAGTCATGCCATCGATATCAAGAATGATTTGCTCAGTATGGGCGTTGTCTGACGCGTGGGTGATCGATTGGGTAGTCATGATAGTGTCTGTCTTGTATGGAGTCCTTGTATGGTGTCTTTATGTGGCGTCTTTATACTACGTCAAAGCCAGCGTCTTCAATCGCTTCTTTAAGCGTGCTTTGTTGTACTTGGCCGTCATCAAAGTTGATGGTTGCGTTGTTATGGTCAAGACTGACATCGACAGATTGCACCCCTGCCACTTGATTGAGGGCATTGGTTACGCTTTTGACGCAGCCGCCACAAGTCATGCCTTCGATATTTAATGTGATGGTTTGGGTTGTCATACTACGCTCCTTTTTTAGGTGGTTTTAGGTGGCTATTTTTTTAATTAATGGGCTTGTTTGCTAAGCCAATCTTGCATTTGTTTGATTTCTGGCGTTTGCGCTTGTTTAATCTGCTTGGCGAGTGTTAGCATCGCTGGATTTTTACCATAGGTTTGCTCTATCGTTGCCATATCAATCGCGCCTTGGTGATGCGGTATCATACCCTTGGCAAAGGCAATATCAGGATTGGCGTCCATAGTCCCCTGCATCATGGCATCGTGGTTGCTCATGTCTTTTTGCTGATAGGCTTGCGTTATTTCTTTGGCATTACTCGCTGCTAGCTGACTTGATTCGTTCTTGTCCAACCAGTTTTGCATCACGCTGATTTCACTTTGCTGGGCATCGACGATTTTTTGCGCAAGGGCTTTCATCTCGGCATCTTTGCCATATTGCAGCTCCACTTTTGCCATCGCAATTGCGCCTTCATGATGCGGTATCATGCCTTTGGCAAACCCGACATCGGCATTCTTAGCTTGCACCCCTGCTGACATGGCTTGGTGCATTTTATTCATGATATCCATATAAGCCATGATATGCGGCGGCTGTGATTGTGACTGCGTATCCGCTGCCGAAGCCATATGATGCATTGACTGCGCTTGGGTCATACTCGCATGGGTACTCATTGAATCGGTACTTGATGCTGTCGTTGCAGTTTGGGTAGTGTCATTTTTTGTACAAGCCGTCATACCTAGCGCCAATGCCACCACCCATGACAAACCCATGATGTTATTCATATTAATATCCTTCAGGTTGATTTTTTACTTTCTTTGAAAAAAATATTGATTTATCACACTGTGGTATTACTATAAACCTTAACATTAGGTCAAGGTCAAGCAAAAAATGAATATTAATGAAGTCGCTAAATTGACTGAGTTATCGCCCAGACAAATTCGTGAGTACGAAAAACTCGGTTTATTACAGACCATCCAGCGCACGGACAGTGGTTACCGTGTCTTTAGCGATACCCAATTACAGCGTCTAAAATTTATCAAACATGCCCGTGATGTGGGATTTTCGTTAGCGCAAATTGAAGCGTTATTGGCTCTACAAGACAACAAGCAGCGTAGCAATGCCCAAGTCAAAGCATTAACCCGCAATCACATCGATGAACTAAGCGATAAAATACAGCGGTTACAATCAATGAAAACCACCCTGCAAGGATGGCATGATAGTTGTTTGGGAGATGGCTCGCCTACCTGTAGTATTCTAGAGGGCTTACAAGATGGCGTACAAGATGGCGTACAAGATGGCGTACAAGATGGTTCAGTGACCAAGCACGCTTGCCACATCGAGCGTAGCCACTGAACAAACAATTTAGGAAAGTCTACCATCTTTTGCCAAATCACCCGCTAAAGTGCGATTGTTGGCAGGGTTGGCAGGTGCTTCAATCGGGAACGGCTCGGTGATATAGTCCACATTGGTCAGCGCAGCTTTGAAGGCAAAAACTGACGTCTGTGTATCATCAAAGCTGACAATCACGCGATGATTTTCAGGCTCAAGATGTACTGCCTGCACCCCGCCGATGGTGGTTAAAGCTTTCATGACTTCCTCATAGCCTGCAGGGTCATGAATGCCTTTTAAATCATACGCGACTGTTTGAATTGCCATGGTTATTCCTGTATTTATGCGGTGGGTGATAAAATATTGTTCTAGTTCTATAACCTAGCACTATACCATAGCCAAAAAAAAGCCTCGTTATCGATTGATAGCATTTTAATAACGAGGCGTTGCAAATTTGTGTTAAAAGGTTGAGTAAAAATTAGTGGGTATCTAACACCTCAAACCCTTTGACTAAGGTATCAAGCTGTTTTAACTGCGCTAAAAACGGCTCAAGCTGACTCAGCCGCAGCGCACAAGGGCCATCGCATTTGGCAACATCAGGATTTGGATGCGCTTCCAAAAATAATCCTGCCAATCCTGTTGCCATGCCAGCGCGTGCTAACGTGGTAATCTGTTCTCGGCGACCGCCTGCACTATCTTCACGCGCACCTGGCTGCTGAAGGCTATGGGTCACATCAAAAAACACGGGAACCTGCATTTTTTTCATAGTGTCAAAACCCAGCATATCGACAACGAGATTGTTATAGCCAAACGCGCTGCCACGCTCGCACAAGATGATTTTATCATTACCGGCTTCAAGGCATTTATTGATGATATGCTTCATCTCATGGGGTGCCAAAAACTGTGCTTTTTTGACGTTAATAATCGCACCGGTTTTTGCCATCGCTGCTACCAAGTCAGTTTGGCGACTCAAAAACGCGGGCAACTGGATAATATCCGCCACTGCTGCCACAGGCTCAGCTTGGTACGGCTCGTGTACGTCAGTGATAATGGGCACATTGAACGCTTTTTTGATATCGCTTAGCCATTCAATGCCTTTTTCTAGACCTGGACCACGAAATGAATACAAGCTTGAGCGATTGGCTTTATCAAAACTTGCCTTAAACACATAGCCGATATTTAAGCGCTTACAGATTTCAATATAGCTTTCAGCAATCTCAAATGCCAAATCTTTGCTTTCTAGTACATTCATGCCGCCAAACAGCACAAACGGTTGATCATTGCCGATGGTGATATCGTTGAGCTGAATATGGGATTGTGGTGTCGGTAAGTTAGTGGTCATAGGGCTCTCAGTATGTTGTTAAAGTTGTTATTGATTGTCACTATAGCATAATTGGCTATAGCCAATGGCTAAAAACAAAAAACCACCTGTAACAGATGGTTTTTTGTGCATCATAAATACTATTTTTTGGTTTGTTTCGCCGCTGCAACAAAGCTATTGAACAATGGATGACCACCGCGTGGCTGGCTGGTAAATTCTGGATGGAATTGTACCGCGACATACCAAGGATGATTGGCAATCTCTACCGACTCAACCAAATGCTGTTTGGCTGAATAACCAGAAATTTTCATACCGGCATTTTCCAGCTGTTCGATATAGCGACCATTCATTTCATAGCGGTGACGATGGCGCTCAGTAATCACAGGGCTGCCATAGATTTGACGCAGTTTGCTGTCTTCCACAAGCTCGGCTTTTTGGGCACCCAAACGCATGGTACCGCCCAAATCTGAGGCGTCACTACGCACTTGTAGTTCACCTTTTTCATCAAACCATTCTGTAATCAAACCAATCAATGGCGCCTTGGTTTTTTTATCAAACTCCGTTGAGTTGGCGTCTAAACCTAATACATTGCGCGCAAACTCAATGACGGCTAATTGCATGCCCAAACAAATCCCTAAATAAGGCACATTATTTTCGCGGGTATAGCGAATCGCTTTCATTTTACCCAAGGTGCCGCGCTCACCGAATCCACCAGGGACGAGCACAGCATCGGCGGATTTAATATGCTCAAACAGGCTGTCATCATTTTCAAGTTTTTCGGCATCGACATAGTCAATATTGACTTTGACATTGTTTGCCACGCCCGCATGTAGCAAGGCTTCATTGATTGACTTATAAGCATCAGGTAGTTCGACGTATTTACCCACCATCGCCACAGTGACGGTTTCTTGGGTATTTAACAACGCTTGGGTAAACTGGTGCCAATCACTCAAGTCCGCCTCTGGCATATCTAACCCAAAGCGCTCACAAATCAAATCATCTAAATGCTGCGCGTGCAGGATACTTGGAATTTGATAAATGGATTTGGCATCTGGGCAAAGGATAACGGCACGTTGCTCAACATTGGTAAACGAGGCTATTTTTAGGCGATTATCATCGCTAATCGCGTGTTCACTACGACAAATTAATACATCAGGCTGCAAGCCAATGCTGCGTAATTCTTTGACTGAGTGCTGGGTTGGTTTGGTTTTGCTCTCGCCTGCACTCGCGATATAAGGCACGAGGGTTAAATGCATCAGCATCGCATTGTTGCGGCCAAGTTCAACTTGCATTTGACGCACCGCTTCCATGAATGGCAAGCTTTCAATATCACCGACAGTACCACCGATTTCAATCATCGCAATATCGTAGCCTTCGCCACTGGCACGGATACGCGCTTTGATTTCATCGGTAATATGCGGAATGACCTGTACCGTGCCACCCAAATAATCACCGCGACGTTCTCTCTCAATCACCGTTGAATAAATACGCCCGCTGGTAAAGTTGTTGCGCTGCGTCATTTTTGAGTGGCGCAAAAAACGCTCGTAATAGCCCAAATCAAGGTCAGTCTCTGCGCCATCTTCGGTAACAAACACTTCACCATGCTGAAACGGGCTCATTGTACCTGGATCAATATTGATATAAGGGTCCATTTTGGTCATGGTGACTTTCAGACCACGTGCCTCAAGAATCGCGGCTACCGATGCAGCGGTGATACCTTTGCCAAGTGAAGAAACGACACCGCCAGTTACAAAGATGAATTTTGTCATGTTATCTATTTCGCTCGTTGGTAAAAAAGAATTTTACTCGAAAATGCCTAGGTTTAGCAAAAAATTATTTTTATCAATAAATCGCTCACTCATAAAAAAATCCACTCATCGCTGAGTGGATTTTTTTATAACAAATTCTAGTAAAGATTAGAATTTGTATTCGATACCAGTACCGATACCAAAACCGTCTCTATCATCTTGACCTTCTTGCTCTAGATTTGAGTAGCCAGCGTATACATGACCCGTTGCATTGGCATTGAATGCATACTTACCACCTAATACTAAACGCTGTGCGTCCTTACCATCAACACCGTCAACATTTG
Source organism: Moraxella sp. CTOTU47915 (assembly GCF_031986685.1). Classification (NCBI taxonomy): domain Bacteria; kingdom Pseudomonadati; phylum Pseudomonadota; class Gammaproteobacteria; order Moraxellales; family Moraxellaceae; genus Moraxella; species Moraxella sp. CTOTU47915. The sequence goes on along the minus strand of NZ_DAMAAE010000003.1, from coordinate 165,003 downwards.
AGGTCATTTCAGCTTGCGCGTAGGCTGTCCAAGGCGTTGCAGTTTTGTAGGTTGCGCTTACTGCAGCCAAGTTTTCTTTGTCACTTTTGTCTAAATCACTGATTTGATACAATGCACCAAGACCAATTTGGTTATTTAAGTCATAGGCACCGCTTAAGCGAGTAGTATTGAAATCACCTGATTTGATGTAGGTTGCACCAGCACGGAATGGTTGATTTGCTGGCTCATACTTCACACCTACACCAAACGCTTCTGCATCTGTGGGTAAATCAGATGCGTTATCCTCTTTAAATGCATACATACCCATGAATTGAAGACCGTTATAGGCTGGTGAAAAGTAAGCCATCGCATTGTTTACACGGTCACCATCCCAATAAGCTGCATTGAAACCGTCGTATTGACCTACAGTTTGGCTAACGTAATTGATGTTGTCATCGATTGCAGACAAACGACCAGCAACCAAAGTACCATATTGTTTGTTAGATAGACCTAAATAAGTGTCACGTGAATGAAATTGATTTTGTGATTTGCCTTTCACAGTGCCACCGTTGTCACTATCAATTTCAACACCATACTCTAATTGGTATACCAAGTCAGTATTAGCTGTTAGTGCTTCGGCACCTTTAAAACCAATACGTGAGGCAGTAGAATTCAACTTAGTAGTTGATTCATCGTCAAAATCAGAATAATCAACTGTAACTAACGCTTTACCATAAACAGTTGGAGCAGCATGGGCAGCAGAAACTGAAAGTGCAGCGACGGCTGTGGCTAAAAGTAATTTTTTCATAGGACATCTCTATCAGGAAAAACAAATTTTAGATAACTGGTGACTTGTCAGCACCACTACCTCTCCGAACGACCAAAGCAAGAAAATCTTTACTTTGATTATTATTAATAGCGTCAACTATTAACTGTATAAGTCTAGCAATAAAGTATGAATATATTTACATTTTATTCGTACTAATTACTAAAAACATACTTCTAACTACTAGGATAACAATTTTGAAATATTTTGCAATAGTTTTTTTAATTTTTACGTGATTGTAAGTTTATTTTTAATCTTAGTGACATAATATTCTTTCTAGTATTAAATCATATTTTTTTTAATTAATTTTTTAGCGTTAATGAAAATAAAAAAGCTAACTAAAAAATTAGTTAGCTTTTACAGCAATCTAAAAGTTAGATATATTAGAACTTATATTCTAAGCCACCACCCACGATTGTTCTATCTGAAACATTATCAGTATCGATTTGTGCAGCGTACAAGTGACCTTTGGTAGCTTTGTTAAAGCTATATTCAGCACCTAACGCAACTTCAGTAGCATCACGGTCTTTCACGCCATTTTGGTTTGAAGTGTCAATATATTGTGCTTTAACCGCCCATGGCGTTGCCCCAATTTTGTATTTACCGCTTAACAGCCATGATTTCTCATTATCATCAGTGTTAAAGTCATAATCTTGATATAGCGCACCCAGTGTTAGACCATCAACCATGTTCATTTTGCCCATATCTACTGAGCCCGCTAAACGCCATCCACTTGTATCTTTACCATATACTGAATTGTCATAACCTAAACCGATATATACACCATTTTGGTCATAGTTTACCATTGCAGAGTAAGCATTTTTCTTGTCACGATAGACGGCAGGTTTTGCTGGTGTACCTTTAGTGTAACCAATAATGTTTTTACCAGTCACATCATAAATCGCTTGTGGTGCAACGGCTGCAACAGCTGGCGTAGCTACACATTTATCATCATCATTTTTAGAGCATTCATCGAGGCTCACCGCGCCTAAAAAGGTAACTGGCATACCTACCAATGTTGGTGATTTATAAGCAATCACGTTGTCAACGCGTTGTTCACCCGCCATTAGCTTACCTAACGCTACGTTATCGTAATCATTGAATACATCAACACTGCCTTTAGTTAGTTTAAATGGTGTGTCGTGACGACCGGCAAGTAAAGTACCCATAGTGTTATGAGCTAAACCGATGAATGTATTACGAGAGTAAAATTGTTGGTTGGTTTTACGGGCATTGCTATCAGCATCAACATCAATACCGTATTCCAATTGATACACAAGTTTAGTAGTATCAGTAAGATCATCTTCACCTTTAAAACCAATACGTGAAGAGTTAGAAACTAATTTTGTACTAGAAGTATCATCATTTTTAGCAGTTTTATCATCAACATCTGTATATTCGCCAGTTAATAAGACTTTACCATATACAGTCGGTGCAGCATGGGCAGCAGTGATTGAAACTAGAGCGATAGCAGAAGCTAGAGCGATTTTTTTCATAAGGATTTCTCCACAGTATCCTAGGTGAAACTACACAGATGCGTAGCAATTCTTTTGTATAGATAGATTTTGCCAACAATTTGTTACAAAACAATGAAAAAGTTAACAGAATCTAAAACTTTCTTTGTGAAATTAGAGTAATTCACTCTGAAACATTTTGCAATATTTTTATGCCATAAAAAAACCACCAGTTACAAATCTGATGGTTTTTTGAATAATTGATAGGTTTGAATGGCTAAAATCTAGTTAGCTTTGAGATTAAGACGGGCTTGATGTAACAATGGCTCAGTATATCCGCTGGGTTGTACTGTACCTTTAAAGATAAGATCGCGAGCTGCATTATATGCCCAAGTGTTATAGTCATTTGCCATTGGGATATAAGCAGGATCGTCTTTACTTTGCTCATCGACCATTTTTGCCATACGTTTGAGTACGTCATCCACTTGCTCAGGCGTCACAACCCCATGCGTTAGCCAGTTGGCGACGTGCTGGCTAGAAATACGCAAGGTAGCGCGGTCTTCCATCAAGGCAACGTCGTCAATATCCAGTACCTTAGAACAGCCAACGCCTTGGTCAACCCAGCGCGCTACATATCCTAAGATACCTTGAATGTTGTTTTCAAGCTCGGCAGTTTTTTGCTCATCTGTCCAGTTGGTATCCGTAGCAAGTGGCACGGTCAAAATGTCATCAAGCTTGGCGGGCTCGCGGTCTTTGATATTATCTAACACGTCCATGACGTTGGTTTCATGGTAATGCATGGCGTGAAGCGTCGCGCCTGTCGGTGATGGTACCCAAGCACAAGTCGCGCCTGATTTTGGATGATTGGACTTGGTGGCAACCATTTCTTTCATGTTGTCAGGTTTTGCCCACATGCCTTTACCGATTTGCGCTTTACCAGGTAAGCCCAATTTGACGCCCATGTCTACGTTCCAACGCTCATAAGCATTGAGCCAATCGGTATTTTTCATGTCGTTTTTACGGACAAAGGGACCTGCTTTCATACTGGTGTGCATCTCGTCACCGGTACGATCCATAAAGCCTGTGTTAATAAAGATAACGCGGTTTTTAGCAACGCGGATACATTCTTTTAAGTTAACGGTAGTACGGCGCTCTTCATCCATGATACCGACTTTTAAGGTATTCTCGGGTAGGTTTAACGCTTTTTCTACCGCTGAGAATAAATCTACCGTAAATTGCACTTCTTCTGGACCGTGCATTTTTGGTTTTACGATATACATTGAACCTGTACGTGAATTGCTTAAGCTGTTTTTACCCAAGATATCTGGCAGGCTACACAGTGGTGTGATTAGCGCATCCATGATACCTTCATAAATTTCTTCTTGCTGACCTTCAAAATCGACTAAAATCGCGGGGTTGGTCATCAAGTGACCGACGTTGCGAATTAGCATCACTGAACGGCCGTGCAAGGTGATTTTACCACCATCTGGTGCAGTATATTCACGGTCAGGGTGCATGGCGCGCGTGGTTTGTTTGCCATTTTTTTCAAAGGTGTCTTTCAGGTCGCCTTTCATCAAGCCAAACCAGTTGCGATATACTTCTACTTTCTCTTCGGCGTCAACGGCAGCGACTGAGTCTTCACAGTCTTGAATGGTGGTAACCGCGGCTTCCATCAAGACATCTTTGATGCCTGCAGGGTCATCTTTACCCACATGGCTTGATGGGTCGATTTGGATTTCGGCATGTAGGCCGTTGTTTTTCAGTAAAATACCCGTTGGATTTGCCGCATCGCCTAGAAAACCTGCGAATTTTTCTGGCTGGGCTAATGAGGTAGTTTTATCGCCTTGAAGTATCACTAATTTACCGTCTTCAACCTTAAAACCGGTAACGTCAGCATATTTACCCTCAGCTAAGGCAAAGTTGGCATCCAAGAAGTTTTTGGCGTATTTTACGACTTCGGCACCACGAACAGGGTTGTAGCCTTTGCCTTTTTCTGCGCCATTGGTCTCATCGATGACATCAGTACCGTATAGCGCATCATACAAGCTGCCCCAACGCGCATTTGCTGCGTTTAGCGCATAACGGGCATTGCGTACGGGTACCACTAACTGTGGGCCTGCGATATGGGCGATTTCGTCATCCACGTTTTGGGTTTCAACCAAAAAGTCATCGCCTTCTGGCACGATGTAATTGATGTCTTTTAAAAATTGGGTATAAGCGGCTTTATCGATTTGACCGTTGCTAGCGGGGTTTTTGTCATGCCAGTCATCGATTTGGGTTTGAATCTCGTCACGTTTTGCCAACAATGCTTTATTACGGGGTTGGAATGCTTTGACAATTTTTTCAAATTCTTGCCAATATTTTTCGTTATCGATGCCCACGACTGGCGTAACTTCATTGGCAATGAAGTTATAAAGCTCTGTATCAATCGCTAGACTACCCTTTTGAACGCGTTGTGACATGGCATTTTTCCTTATGTTATGACCTAAAATAGCAAAAAATTCACATTTGATTATACGAACATCATTTATAAAAATAAAGAAATAAAAACTATTTATTTTTTAAATAATCGTTATATATAAATTTTTGTGCTAAGGGTTTTATCGCTGATTTTTGGTAAAATATCACTTTATTAACTTGTGAATAAGTGAGTAACCCCTTGTCAAATTCCGCTCTTATCAATAACCCACTACAAACGGACAGCAGTTTTGATGAATTAGCCGTCATCGACTTGGATAACGATAACTCTGTCTATCAGCCAAAACCCATTGATATCACCCCTGTTTTGGCGTTTTTGGGTTGTACGACGTCGGATAAATGGCTAAAAGCCGCAATGGCAGATTTGCCGACCATCATCCAAGATCATGCCAATTGTGAAAAAAAAGCCGCAGGCACGGCGATGAATTTGATTTTTCGCTATATGTCGCATACCGAGCTGCAATTAAAACTTGCTCAGCTGATTCGAGAAGAAATGCTCCATTATGAGCAAGTGATGGGATTGATGGCAGAGCGTGGACAAGCGTGGCAACATATTGCTGCAGGTCGCTACGCCACGGGTATGCTCAAACATAAACGCACTTATGAGCCGCAAGCGATGATAGACACGTTAATTATTGGTGCTTTCATCGAAGCCAGATCGTGTGAACGTTTTTGGGCACTGTCACAAGTGATTGAGGATGAGCGTTTGGCAAAATATTATCGCTATTTGCTAAGATCAGAAAGTCGCCATTTCGAAGATTATTTGGCATTGGCGCAAAGTATCAGTCACGAGCCGATTGATGCGCGGGTGGCGTTTTTTCGTCAAATAGAAACGCAGCTCATCAATGAACCCGATGATGAATTACGCTTTCATAGTGGGGTACCCAGTTGGATTGCATGAGGTTGGATTGCGTGAGGTTTTTGTAGACTGTAACGATAAAAAAAGCTAACCATCAAATGGGGTGGATGGTTAGCTATTACAATTACAATTTAATCCTTAAACTGACTCACTGCCATTTACTGTCACTCACTACCAACGCTTGGAATAGAGCCATCAGGATTTATAGTGCGTTTTTGGGCATTTTCTGGGGTACTATAAAGATTGCGCTCATTAATGGTGTCGCTTTTTAGCTGTTCATTACCAACCGCGTCCCCGCCAATGGTATGTTCATTAACATTATCATCAAACGCTTGTCCCGGTTGGTTACGACGATCGACAAACTCGGCAGACTTATCGCCTAAATTAACGTGTTTGGTTTGTGCTTCTGGTGAATTCATGGTCATTCCTTTTTCGATATCAACCCAATAAAATGCTTAAACTTAACTTAGTGATATCGAAAATTAGTGATCTCGGTCGATATCTACACTACCATCTGATAATGTATGCAGTGAATTTTCTGCATTAAGATTGGCTTGGGCAGTTTGCTGTAATTTCTGCGCCTCTTCCTCAGAAATACGTGCCACATTTTCATCCGATAATTCGCCATTCGCCACGTCTTCTGCGGATTGGACTTTTACCGCCGCTTGTGGAGTATTATCAAAAATATCAGGCGTTTCCATTGAGGGTGACATGCCTGTGGTCAAACCATCCCCTGATTGGTGAGTGACACTGTCTTCTACTACAACGGCTTGGGGGGTCACAGCAACACCCGTTTTTGGATCTACAATTTCTACGTTATTTTGATTTTGCATTTTTTATTCCTTTAATTAATTGTTATCGCTCAATTGGTTATTATTTTTACAGGTTGAGCTATATAAATTAGTCAATCAAAATTTAATGATTAAAAGCTTAGTATTCAAAAGCTTAACAATTAAAATTCTAGCGGTTGTCAGTACGCAATGACTCGTCAATAAAAGGGGTGTTTTCACTTTTGTCTAAGTCTTGTGGCTCACCTTTCACGCTATTTTGCTTGTCCAAATTTTCTGATAATTGACTGGGATCCACATTTTCTGTCGCTTTTTGAATCTCGGTTTGGTTGCTTGACTGATTCTGTGATTGATTTTGTGCTTGATTCTGTGACATGGTAATTTTCCTTATGTTTTTTATTAGTATCAATTTAAGTCAAAGATTTTAACCATAGACTTTTAAATAGAGCGCGATTAAATTTATGTAAAAAAAATAGCCAATTCAATCGCTTTTATACTTATAATTTCATGATTTGATAGTAGCAAATAAAGGCGGTTAGTGATAAGTATTCGCGTAACAAGCTGTTATCACTATGTGATAAGTGTTTAGCTGTGTGAAATTTTAGCAGATTTATTACTATTCGGTAAATTTTGAACGCTAGGTGTAAGTCAGCGCATTCATCAACAAAAAACCGCCATCTTCTGTAGATAGCGGTGTAATTGACTCAAAACCTATGACTAGCAAAATTAGCTTTTTCTGGTGATTTTGGCTAATAAATAATCTTGTGCCGAGAATGCTGTTTCACCTTCACCAGGGGTAATCGCTCGCCATGTACCTTTGGCATCAAGCTCCCATGCATTGACATTGTCATTGAGGTAATTGTGCAAATCTTCCATAATGCGTTTAAAGACGACCGGGTCTTCAATGGGGAAAGCCACTTCAACACGGCTAAACAAATTACGATCCATCCAGTCTGCACTGGCGCAATATAAACGGTGGGTACGTTTGCCATTAGCATTGGGATTTTGATGGCCATTGGCAAAATAATACACGCGGGTATGCTCCAAAAACCGCCCGACGATAGAGCGCACGGTGATGTTGTCGGATACGCCGGGTAATTGCGGACGAATACAACACATCGAACGAATAATCAGATTGACTTTAACGCCTGCTTGCGATGCTTCATATAGCTTGTCAATCAATAGTTTTTCGGTCATCGCATTGACCTTGATAATGATATGCGCCTCTTTGCCTGCTTTGGCATGGGCAATTTCGTTGTCGATAAAGCCCATGAGTCTGTCATGCAAGGTGAAGGGGGCATGCAGTAGTTTTTGCACTTTGGCTGGTTTGCCCATGCCTGTGAGTTCGTTAAAGATTTTATGCACATCTTCGGTGATTGCTTCATTGGCGGTAAATAGACCATAGTCGGTATAAGCTTTGGCATTGCCCGCATGGTAGTTACCCGTGCCCAAATGCACATAGCGGCGGATTTTATCTTCCTCACGGCGCACAATCATCATCAGCTTGGCGTGGGTCTTGTAGCCTACGATGCCATACACCACCACTGCCCCAGCCTGCTGCAGAAAGTTTGCTACTTCGATGTTGGATTTTTCATCAAAGCGCGCACGCAGCTCAATCACAGCGGTGACTTCTTTGCCTTTACGCGCAGCTTCCGCCAGCGCTTGGACAATTTCAGAATTTGTCCCTGAGCGGTAAAGGGTCTGTTTGATGGCTAATACATGCGGGTCATTGGCGGCTTGGCGCAAAATGTTGACCACAGGTGAAAACGAATGAAACGGGTGATGCACCAATACATCTTGCTTACGAATGGCATGGAACACATTTTCATTTTTGTCCAAGCTATCACGGCGAAACGCTTTGGGAATGGCATGATTAAACGACTGATAACGCAAATTTGGGATTTTAAAATCAAACAACAAGCGCGTCAAATTGACAGGACCATTGACACGGTATAGCTGCTCTTGGCTTAAACCAAACTCATCAAGTAGATAATCCACCATCGGCTGTGGGCAATAGGTCGTCACTTCTAAGCGCACTTTGGCACCAAATCGTCGGTTCTCTAACTCACCTTCCAACGCTTTCGCCAAGTCTTCGACATCATCGGATAAATCTAAATCGGCGTTACGGGTCAAACGAAATTGGTGGCAGCCAGTGACCGTCATGCCAGGGAACAAGTCTTCGATATGCCCGTGAATCACTGCGGTGAGCATGATATGATGTTCTTTACCGCCTGTCAGTTCATTGGGTAAGCGAATAACCCGCGGTAAGCTTCGGGGTGCAGGGACAATTGCCATGTTAATATCGCGACCAAAGCCATCTTTGCCCTCTAAGCCCACCATAAAATTCAAGCTTTTATTCACCAATCTAGGAAAAGGATGTGCAGGGTCAATACTAATCGGCGTCAGCACCGGCGCGACTTGTTCGGCAAAGTATTTTTTTACCCATGCGGCTTGCTCTTGGGTCAATTCATCACGTTTTAAGTAGCGAATGTCTTGCTCCGCCAGTGCAGGCAAAATTTCATCGTTCAAAATACGGTATTGCTCATCTACCGCATGATGGGCGATTTCAGAGATATATGACAAAACCTTACTGGGGCGTATACCATCGATACTGCTCACCACATCGCCCATTTGTACTTTTTGCATCAAGCCTGCGACACGGATTTCAAAAAATTCATCTAAATTGGATGAAAAAATGATCAAGAAAAATAGTCTTTCAAGCAGTGGGTGGCGGGGATTGGTGGCTTGGGCGAGTACCCGCTGATGGAACTGTAACAGTGACAATTCACGATTAAAATACAGCTCGCTATCGTCTTGTTTGTATTCAAACACGTTTGGGTAGCAAATACTGTTAAAGCCTAGTATCGGATTAATTTCTGATACATACTCTTCGCTGGGTCTATCTTGTTTAGCAGTGTTTGGCATAGCACAGTCCTTTTATGGTCAAGCATTTTTAACAGTGTAAAGTTAACAATGTAATGATAAGCGTGTAATGATAAATGAGTTTCTTGACTATTCCGTGTCGGGCAAATCTGCCGCACCCATGCGCCGTAGAATAATTTGGGTTTTGTTAAGCAGGCGGCGGTCGTTACGGTGGTCTTCAAAATATTTGGGGTTAGGTAGCATGGCAATCAAAGATGCGGCTTGTCGCTTGGTCAAATGCGCTGCCGACTTATGGTAGTAGTGCTGAGCGGCTGCTTCAATGCCATACACGCCTTTGCCAAACTCTGCGACATTGAGATAAGCAAGCAAAATCCGCTCTTTGGTCCACATATTTTCAATCATCAAGGTAATTAACGCTTCTTCGCCTTTGCGAAAATACGAGCGATTGGGGTATAAAAATAAATTCTTGGCAAGCTGTTGGCTAATGGTTGAGCCGCCCGCGCTGATAGCCCCCGCTTTTTCATTTTTCTTAATCGCATTCTCAATGCCCTGCACATCAAAGCCAGCGTGATTGACAAAGTTGGCATCTTCACTGGCAATCGCCGCGCGTTTTACATTCACCGAAATTTGATTATCATCCACCCACGTCTGGCTGACAGGGGCAAAATTGCCCAAGCGATACAGTATCATGAACATACTGTTATTGATAGGCTGGGTTTTCCAGACAACCAATAAGGCTGCAACTATTACATGAAACGCAACAAAACAGGCAATGACTATGAGCAAAATACGCTTGAACCAGCCGCCAAACCCGATACCGCGGTTGGTGGGTGGTAAAGCTGTGTTGACAGGTTTGGGCTTTAACGACATTTTGGTAGCGGGTTTGGTCACGGTGTATTCCTAACGGCGGGGGCAAAAGCAGCGATGGCTTAAGCTAAAAATATAACGTATTATGGCATTTTTGGCTACATGCTAAGGCAGAATATGTCCGACTTCGACGCGCAACACATGACAAATCCGCACGATCACATGATGGCTGACCCAACTACTTGGCGATTATATGGCACAGTGGGCTGTCATCTGTGTGAAATCGCTGAAAGCTTATTGCTGCAAGCACAAGCCGTTGCCGATATACGCTGGCAGTCGATTGATATTGCCGAGCTGCCAGAACAAGAGATGCTGGAATTTGCTGATAAAATACCTGTGCTAGTTACCGCTACCAAGACGTTATATTATCCTTTTTCCATCATGGATATTATAGCGTTAAGCTGAAAAGCCCATATAGATTATTGGCATAATATTAAAAATTTAATTCATTATGTCTTGGCAGATTTTTTTATCATCAACGCCATGCCACTAGCTGCGAGATTTTCTTGGGCAGTGGCGTACGCTCAGGTCAAGAGGTGCTCAAAGCCATTGCCCTTGGTGCAAAAGCCGCCATGATTGGTCGGTCGTTTTTGTATGGCTTGGGGGCATATGGCGAGGACGGTGTGCGCCGCGCGCTTGAAATTATCTACAACGAGATGGACATCAGTATGGCATTTGGTGGCTATACCAATATCCAACAGGTGAGCAAAGATATCCTCATCAAAGGCACGTATGAAGACTTGCTGACTCGTCCCTTCATTGTGCGAGAGCGTACTTAGTTGACCGTAGCAAACGAAAGGACGGATGTGAAGTGTTTTGGCACTTTGCCCGTCCTTTTGCTAATCTCTTGTTAACAGCTTTTTTTAAAGCTGATTTTAAAGCTTAGGTAATTGTTTTTTCAGTAAGCTTGCATCCATTTCCCGCGCTTCAAAACCCTGCGCTTCTTTCCAGCCTGCTTCATCAGCAAAGTACAAGCGATTAAATTGTTCATCACGATAAAACCGCATGGGCTGACCACTGTCGCCTTGAATCACAAAATTTTGCACAACTTCGTGAAATTTGGCACGGATATTGGCTTCATTGTGGTCGCTTGCGAGCGTCGGGGTGATGATATAAGCCAAATCATTGTAAAGTTGTGGACTTAACTGTCTAAACACCGCCTTGTTCTCAAGTAACTTGTGGACGATACGCTTTATATCGTCCAAACCAATCGTGCCTTCATGAAGTTCAAGAAACATCATTTTGATTGCCTCAATGTGTACCAGTGTGTATCGCCAAAAAAATGCTAGTATAACGATTAGCAGTTGAAAAATTAGTGGTTTAACGATTAGTAGTATAAACCCTTAGAAGCTGTATTCACAAGCACATATTTCTCAACAATTGAGTGATATGAGCAATTTTAATAAAAGATTCAGCAGATAAAACCGTAATTTCAAAATCTTTAGCGAGACGACGAGCATTATTTAACCAAGCGAAATTACGCTCGACCACCCAACGTTTAGCAATGATTCTCCACTCACCATTGATTTTTGTAGAAATATCAACAGGGATATTATGATTGTTCATAACATCTTGCTCAAAGGTTTTGCGATAACCTGCATCTGCTGAAATAGCTTCAATGGTTGGATAGGTTTTTAATGCCTTATCAACAACCATAATACCCGCTCTAGTGTCATGAATGTTAGCCGCATGAACAACAACGCCTAGTAGATTACCGATAGTATCAACAAGGATATGTCGTTTTCGACCTTTAACCTTTTTACCACCGTCAAAGCCCTTTTGCTCTGATTTACTGGTGGTTTTAACACTTTGAGAGTCAATGATGGCATACGTGGGTGTTGCTTCTTTACCAACGCTCAATCGTTTTTTTTAACCAATGTTTGTAGTATTTCATCCCAAAGCCCTGCTTGATTGGCTCTGCGATAGAAACTCCAGACTGTCGCGTATGGTGGAAAATCATTGGGTAACATTCGCCATTGACAGCCTGTTTTGGTAATATAAAGCACGGCATTGATAAGCTCTCGTTTTTCCCATTTGTAGCGTCTTTGGTTGCTAAAATGTGGTGCGATGAGTTGCCATTGTTCGTCTGTTAGGTCGGTTGGATAGCTCTTATTTGTCATCCGTAGATTTTAACATAACAAGTTAATATATTTAATGAAATATATTATTTTTATTTATGAATACAGGTTCTTAGAGGACACCTGCGTTCTCTACCTTCTTTTGGCTTAGGATAAAAAATAATTCGCTACCCTGTCTAGGCTTAATTGAATTATAGCAAGGCGCCAGTTTATCAATGGTGAAAAACTGCTGAAATAATGTTTCATATTCTTGCTTGTCGCCACCAAACGGTGGACTGCTTTCAAAATGCTTATCTAGCAACAAGCCCACCAATTTACCCGTGGGTTTGAGGAGCTTTTGCATTTGCTTGGCATAATCGCTGCGTCTACTGGGGTCAATCGCGCAAAAAAACGTCTGCTCAATAATATAATCAAACTGATACTGCGCAGGGTCTAAGCCAAAAAAATCCGCTTGTAGCAGGTGCGCTTTGGGAAAACTGGGATAGCGCTTGGCAAAATTATCCAAAGGCAGCCTAGCAAAATCCACCACATAAACATGGCTAAAACCTTGTTCATGAAGATAGCCTGCTTCGTAGGCGTTGCCCGCCCCCGGGATTAAAATCTGTACCGATTTACTCACGCCGTTGTCGAGTAAATGCTCGATATAGGCTTGCAGGGGTGGCGAAATTTTACCGATGTCCCACCCAGTGTAGCCATCATCATAGCGTTTTTGCCAAAATTCGGCGTCGTTGACCGAGTGTTCAGTTAGCGTGTTGTTATCTTCCATGATTGCTGCTCCTGATAGTTTTTTAGGCTTTTCGAATGGTTAAAATTTGCTCGCTACGACCAAATGCGCCGTGTGCGTCATGCAGCACGCTACTGGTCAGACCCACGCCATCGCTCCCAAATTGTTGCACAGTCTCAAGTCCCAGCCAACGCCCAACAGGCATACGGTGCAGATGGATTTGCAAATCTAAATTGGGGAAAAACCATTCAATGGTATTGGGTTGATGAATGCGCGGTACCACGCCATTGGCGGTATCGACCATGCCCATCAAATGCACAAAGTCGGATGTGGGCTTTGCTTGACCGTTTTCTTCGACCATGTCGATATCGGTATTGATCCACACGATACCATCACCTTGGCGGTTGTCGGGGTCGGCTTTGAGATAAATACTGTCAATATAGCCACCGCCCCAATGCTTCATGCCGTCCCAGTTCGGGTAGCTTTCTGGATGACCGATTCGCTCATCTTCAAGCCCAGCAATCTCTGAGGTATCGCTGGTTTGCATACGCCACGCGCGGGCAACGATACAGGTTTTGCCATTGGCTGCCATGGTGGTTTCGACCAGTTCGATAGTGCGACCCGGACGGATAATGTGGGTGGTCACGCTAACATCACCAAAATGAATCAGCCCAAAAATATCCAGACTGATGCGCCCGATACGCATGTCACTGCGCGGTTTGAATTGTTCAAGCTCGTAAGCCAACAGTCCTGTTGCTGCCGCCATGTGCTGTTCGTTATCATTCCATGCGCCTTGGCAGTGGATATTGCAGCGGTAGTTTGATGTGGTGATATCATCGGTCGTGGTGCAGTCAAGCAGTGTGTAATAGCTATTGCCCATAAAGTTCCCTTTTATGCCTAAAAATTGGTTGTGTCTAAAATTGGTAAAACGCCTAAAATTGCTAAAAAATTGTAGCACATTGGCTATCGGCTATTGGTGGAATTTTTGCAAAGCTGCCGCTATCACGACCCGCCAAACTTCGCACTTACTTAGCATACACCCGATTTGCATCCGCCAAAATCTATCCAGCTTCTGCCAATAAATGAGTTTGAAATGCTTAACGATTAGCCGCAAAAAGCCAGTATAATACGCGGATAATATAAAATTTTTCTGTATTTTGACACTGTCTTATATTTTGATATTAGCCTATATTTTGATACTGTCCTGTATTTTGACACCATATTTTAACAACATAAAGATAAGTAATCCTATGACTGCAACTGCCCTACTTGATACCGATCACATCAACACCGAAAAGCCGCCGTTTATCTTGGTGGACGGCTCATATTATATGTTCCGCAATTTTCACGCATTGCCTGTCACCATGCAAACCACCCAAGGCTTGCACACCAACTCCATCCGCGGCACGCTCAACGCCCTCAAAAAACTGATGGAAAAATACCGCCCGACGCACATGGCGGTGGCGTTTGATACCAAAGCGCCCACCTTTCGCCACAAGCTTTCCCCCATTTATAAAGGCGACCGCCCAGAAATGCCCGCCGAACTTGCCGAGCAAATCCCTTACATTCACAAGATGATACAAGCGATGGGCATACCGCTACTCGCCATTGAAGGCGTAGAAGCTGACGACATCATCGGCACACTCGCCCACCGTGCTTGCCTAGAAGGTCATCATGTCATCATCTCCACAGGCGACAAAGATATGTGCCAATTGGTCAATCCCTGCGTCATCGTGGAAAACAGCTTTGATGACAAGCGTTACGACATCGCAGGGGTCAAAGAAAAATTTGGCGTTGAGCCCCGTCAAATCATCGACTATCTCACCCTCATGGGCGACGCGTCGGATGGTATCAAAGGTGTCGCAGGCATCGGCGCAAAAACCGCGCAAAAACTGCTTGAGCAATACGACAGCATTGACAATATCCTTGCCAATGTCGACCAGTTAAAAGGCAAGCAACAACAAACTTTTTTGCAAAGCACCGACAGCATTGCGCTGGATAAACGCTTGGCAACCATTATCACCGACCTTGATATCGTGCCTGACTGGGAGACTTTGCGACTACCGACTGACCCAAGTTTTAACATAGCAGAAAAACGCGCAATTTTTACCGAATTAGAATTTAAAAGCGAAATAGCGTCGCTCAATCATCCGTTTCACCCATCCAATAACGGCAATTTTAAAGCCGCTGAGCCTGCTCAAAATGCCGTGGTGGAAGCGATTAAAGCGAGCCAAGATAGCAAAAACCCTGCCAACAAGCAGTGGCACACTGTCACCAGCCAAGCCGATTTTGATACGTTAATCCAACGCCTTGGCGCATCAAAGCATTTTGTCATTGATACCGAAACCACCGATGTGAATTGGCAACATGCCGAGCTTGTCGGCTTGTCGTTTGCGCTGCAATCGCATGAAGCCTATTATGTGCCTGTTGCCCACGTTGATGAGATGGGCAATCGGATTGAACAACTTGCCCGCGACGATGTTTTAGCCCAGTTAAAACCGATTTTGCAAAATCCACAAATCGGCAAAATCGGTCAGCACTTAAAATACGACGCGCATATTTTGGCAAATTATGATATCGACTTAATCAACGAGCCGAGCAACTGGGCAATGGACACCATGCTTGCCAGTTATGTGATTAACGCCGTTGCTACCCGTCACGGTATGGACGACTTGGCACGTCACTATCTACATACCCAAACCATCACCTTTGAAGATGTGGCAGGCAAAGGCGCCAAGCAAATCACCTTTGACAAAGTCCCTTTAAATGTGGCAAGTGACTACGCCTGTGAAGACGCCGATATCACCTATCAGCTATTTGAACTGTTTAGCGACAAACTCAAAGCAGAACCGAACAACGCCAAGCTACTGCATGAACTAGAAATCCCTGTTGCCCAAATCCTGTGCCAAATGGAGCATGATGGGATTTTGCTCAATAAAGGGTTTTTGGGGGAACTATCCGCGCGCTTTGATGAAAAAATCCAAGCACTTGAAACAGTCGCCTTTGCGCAAGCCGGCGAAACCTTTAACCTTGCCAGTCCAAAGCAGTTGGGTGAAGTGCTGTTTGACCGCTTAGGCATTACAGGTGGTAAAAAAACCAAAACAGGGCAATACTCCACCAGTGAAGCGGTGCTTGCCACCATCGACCATCCGCTGATTGAAACCGTGCTTGAGCATCGCAGTCTGTCCAAGCTTAAAAGCACCTACACAGACGCGTTGGCAAACGTGGCGGACAGCAACGACCGTGTACATACCAGTTATCATCAAGCGTTGACGACCACAGGACGGTTGTCATCGACTGAGCCGAATTTGCAAAATATCCCGATTCGCACCGATACTGGGCGGCTCATTCGTGGCGCGTTTATTGCCCCCAAAGGTCGCAAAGTGCTATCGGCAGACTATTCGCAAATTGAGCTTCGGCTGATGGCACACTTTGCCAATGACCCTGTGCTTATCAAAGCGTTTCAAGAAGGGCATGACATTCACCGCGCCACCGCCGCTGAGATTTTGGGCAAGGCGTTTGATGATGTGACGAGCGAAGAACGCCGCCAAGCCAAAGCGGTCAACTTTGGGCTACTCTATGGCATGAGTGAATTTGGGCTTGCCAAGCAGTTGGGCTTTACTCGCCAGCAAGCGCAAGACTATATCAAGCTGTACTTCGCCCGCTACCCGACAGTCCGTGCCTATATGCAAGCCACCCGCACGGCTGCGCAAAACCAAGGTTATATCACCACGATTTTGGGGCGTAAGCTATTCACCCCCGATATGCAGCACCCCAACCGCGGCGTGCGCCAAGCGGCAGAACGCGCGGCGATTAATGCGCCACTACAAGGCTCGGCTGCCGATATCATCAAACTTGCTATGATTGCGGTGAATGAGGTCTTGCCCCACGACCATGCCAAAATGCTATTACAGGTGCATGATGAGCTGGTGTTTGAAGCGGATGAAGACAAAGTCGATGAAATCGCTAAACTTATAAAGAACGCCATGCAAGATGTGCTATCTAAGACAGCCAAAGATAAAGGCTGGGATGTGGATTTTGCGGTGCCGCTTGTCGTTGAAGTGGGCATTGGTGATAATTGGGATGAGGCGCATTGATTTTTTAAGCTTAAAAGAAAACCCACAGATTTTGTGGGTTTTCTTTTAACCTAGTATATAAAATTCTAAAGCTTGCCAGCCCATTTGTTCTTTTTTTCTGTCGTAAGATTCAATTGCAACGCACTCAACATCGTAAATTTTATCTTCATCTAAATTTTGTATTAGGTAGTAAGGAACAATAATACTTACAGATTCGCTTTTGATAATAGCATAGCTAATTGATATTTTTTTTAAGGTTCCTTTAAATCTCTTTACAAAGTTCAAATCTTCATAGCAACAAGGCTTAAAGTCCACGACAGTGAGTTCATTATTAAAAGAACTTTTTTCCAAAATTAATGCAACTGGTGTGCCTTCTCTAAGCTCCTTAATATCTGGAAAATCTATATGCCATACTCGATAACCTTCTTCATCATCTGACGAAACTCTAATAAAACTAAATTCTCTACCATAATTATGATTATGAATATATCCCGTAATTTCTTTAAATTCATTGTCATTTTGATTATTTAAACCTTCAATCTGATTATCATCTAGCTTATCTTTTCTCAAAAAAGCCAATTCAGAAAAGGATTTGTAAATAGATTTATCATTTTTATCGCTGTCAGAAATTATATTCTTTTCAGTTTTTGAGATGCTGAGTACATCATTAAAATCTACATTATCTTTATCTATCTTTGGTATGTTTGTTCTTGAAATTATAGGAGTTATTTCATGTTGAAATGGGTTAGAATAACTATCATAAACAAAATCAAAAAATTCTTTTACGTTAAAATAAATGAAGTAAGCTAAATCAACATTAGCTAATTTGATTTTCGCAATTCTCCGCCCTGTATTTGGGCAATTGTCATTACATAATCTTTCATCAAGTGTAACACATACTTTTTTGGTGAAAGATACTTTACCCGTCTCTTCATTCTTAATAATATCTTTTAAAAAAATCATATAAATATGACTAGCAATAGAATTTTTTTTATTTTCAAAATCTTTGAAGGATAAGTGACCATCAAAACCAACGACTTCATAATCATTAGTGCCTAATACTTTTGAAATTTCGGGCATTGCTATATCGGTAATAAAATCTTGATAACGTTTGCCTTGTAAACCAAATACAAACTCACTTTGAAAATCAGTCATTTAAATATATCTCCTGAATTTTCAAAAAATTCATTTTTACTAATTCAATAGTACAATCTAACATTTTCAAATCTATTACTATATCATTACAGTTAAAATCATAAAATGGAATAGCGAATTGACTGTTAATTGGTATATCTAAAGCCTGTTGCAAACAAAACTCATATGCTAGTGATTTGATAATACTTATATTAATCCTATCGTTATTTCTATAATCTATTTTTTCAAAATCACTGTCAGAATAATACTTCCAGTCAGTAATATATGTCCTATTCTCATTTTCTATATTATTATTTTCATAACTATTAAATATTTTTTGATAAATTTCATCATATTTATCTTTTGAGATATTTTTTACACTAAATGAATACTTACCTTTTGGGATATATTGGTATCCCTTTAGCGAGCCATGAGCCACTCCTTTTATCCTGTAAAGATTAGAAAAATAATTAGAGAATCTATTAAAAATTTCTTCCCCTTTTTTGATAATATCGGAATTTTGGTTTGCATTAATTTCTCTATTTACATTAAGAGAGAAATCTATATTGATATTATTTGTGCCAAAGGATAAACGAGATTTTACTTCGTGTGATTTAATAGATAAAATATTCTTTTCACCTTTAATTACACTGTCTAAAGGATTTTCATTGTAATCGTTTGCTATTACTGGTCTAGTGATAATATCTGGTCTAAGCCAACGTTTATACCCATGTAAATCAATATGAAATACATTTTCAATTTCACTTTTATCTATCCAAATTCTATTTTGCTTTAATAGATGATCCTTATATTGATTTAAAGGTAGTTTTGTATCACAGTATAAGATTTTATACTCATTACTTACTGCTACCATATAATTACACATTTCTTCCCATATGTAGCTAAAATTATTTATACCCCAAAATCCCTGACTACTATCTTTATCAAATTCTAAGCTGCCATATAAAAAGTGCTCAACTGCCTCATAAATATCCCAATATTGACCATTTTTATAAGCCGTCATTTTATGAATATTATCCAAACAATCTTTTAACGTATTCATTGTAGATTCAAACGAATATTCAGAAAATAGGCTTTGTTCTGGACTAAGAAATTTATAAGAAAAGTTAAATGAAATTTCTTTAATACTCTCAAATACTTCTTGTTTTAATTCATCTGCTAATTCAGTATAAATATAACAGAAAAGCTCTATTAATTCGGATGGTACACCTCGCACAATATTGCGATATCCAACCATATTTTCGATAAAAATTGCGTGATTATCTAAATAAACGCCTTTATCTAAATATCTATCTATTTTTGAGTAGTCAATATCTTCAACTAAGCCAAGTTCTTGAATTAGAGATTCGATTTCCATTTCTTTATAAAGTTGAAAAATACTATCAATTAAATCTATTTTGCTATATAAGATGGTCTCATTGTTATCTTCATCAGTAAATATATAAGCCCCGCTATGATTATCAATTTGAGCATTATCTTTTCCTGTTGGCTTATCATCTAGATTTTCATTTTTTTTGGCAGTCTCTAAGAACTTGTCAAATGTTCGATACATAGAGAAAAATAAATTCTTGACATTCTCATAATTGACTTCAAAATCTTCAAACCCTTTCGGCACAGTAAAAGCCATTTTTCCCAAATATTTATCTTGGCGAATACCCACAAATGATCCACGATAACAATTTGGCTCATTTGGCTGAACAATGGCTAGTTCATTAAAATTAAACATTACCTTTCCTGTATTGCTTTTATAAATGCCTTTACTTTTAGAGCAAAATCGCCAAAAGTCACTAATTCATCTTTTGATACACCTAGTAAGTCAGCCAAGGGTTTTTTATCTCGATTAAACACGCTATCCCAAATGAAAAACATCAACTTACTTTGAACTACTGCATAACTAATTTGATTGTCGAAACCTTTAATAAAATATTTACCAATCTGTTTGTCCTCAATACCTCTAATATAGTTATGGTTAGCTTTAATAAAGTTATTCAAATTTTGAATGAAATTAAAGTATTCTTTATTTTTAGGGTCTTTTTCATTATCAGAGTCGTAATAGAAAGCCACACCATGCTCTGCGATTGACTTGGAATCTATATCTATAAACTCCCAATCCCAACGTCTCTTAAATGCAGTATCCATATGATAAATAGAATTATCAGACGTATTCATAGTAGCAATGATATGTAAATTAGGCGGTATTTTGATGGTTTTATTGACTAAATCAAAATTTAAGTACGCAAATTTCGGTTGAAAAGTTTCTAGTTTTTTAGCGTTGTCAAATCCTTTAAACTTATATTCATCTATATTTCCGTTAATATCATAAGTAAAACCAAACCCAATCAACTCTAACAACCTAACAAATGTTACACCATTAATGGTTGTATCATAGCTAGACCAACCATCATCATCCCTATCCAATAATTGAAAAACTGTACCAAAAATGGCAGATGAGTTACCACGATTAACTTCATCAATCACTAAAACAACATTCTCTGGCTCAGAGATTTTAGTGCCACTTTTATCATGTGCAGAAATAAGATTTTTATAGGCTTGAGCAAGGGCTTTTAAAAAATGCCCTTCATAAAAATTATACTCTACTTTTCCCGCTCTTGTTATTGGTAACAGCTTTCCAATAAAATCACCATAAGTATATTCGGGGTGAAATACTGCCTTTATAACATTTTCTTTATTTTCACTCCCAATTCCTAAAGTAGGTAAAATTTCAGCTTTAATCATATGGCTTTTACCAGTACCAGGACTACCAAATATAATTTTTTGAACGGGTTGATTTGTCATTACTCTTACCTTTTAAAATATTCAAATATTGTTCAATTATATATCAATTCAAATCGCCTTTAACTGCTCAATTTGCTTATTCATTTCGGCAAGTTGGCTATCCATCTCAGCAAGTTTCGCTTTCTCGCTTTCCACCACATTGGCAGGGGCTTTACTCACAAATGCTTCATTCGACAACTTACTACGCAGACTTTCTGCTTGTTTAGTAAGTTTTTCTTGCGCTTTGGCAAGGCGATTCAGCTCCGCCGTTGGGTCAATCAAGCCTTTCATCGGCACTAGCACTTTTAACTGCCCGACCATACTTGATGACGACAACGGTAACTCTTTATCAGAACCGTCACCCGCATTCACAATAGTCAGCGTATCGACTTTGGCAAGCGATTTAAACTGATTTTCAATACGGCTTAGACGCGCGGTTTCCTCATCGCTGATGTTGTCAAGTAGCACAGGCAGACGCACCGCATTGCCAAGCTTCATCTCACCGCGGATGTTACGAATCGCCCCAATCATCGCTTGTAGCCACGTCATGTCATGCTCGGTCTGTAGGCTGATTAGGCTGTCATCCGCTGTTGGGAAGGCAGCAGTCATGATACTGTCAGTCGCTTTTTTATCGATGATAGGGGCAATGGTCTGCCAAATGCTCTCGGTGATATACGGCATAATCGGGTGGGTAAAGCGCATGGCGACTTCAAGGCAGTTGAGCAGCACATAGCGGATTTGGGCTTTACGCTCGGCACTCACCGACTCATCGTTTAAGCTCGATTTGGCAAGCTCGACATACCAGTCGCAGTATTCATTCCAGATAAACTCATAGATATCTTGGCTCACCAAGTCAAAACGGTACTGGCTCATGTGCTCATGGATGGCTTTCACCGTGGAGTTTAGACGGCTCATAATCCACTGCTCTGGCAATTCCCACAACTCAGTATTGGCGGTTTTGTCGATGTTTAGCGCATTGCCATCTTTATCGACACAGTTCATCAGCACAAAACGGGTGGCATTCCAAATCTTATTACAAAAATTGCGATTGCCTTCAATGCGCTTGAGGTCAAAATTGATATCACGTCCCGTACTGGCAAGCGACGTGAAAGTGAAGCGCAGTGCGTCCGTGCCAAACGCAGGGATACCGTCGGCAAATTCTTTGCGCGTGGCTTTTTCGATTTTTTGCGCGTCTTTGGGGTTCATAAGACCTGTGGTGCGTTTGGCGACTAGGGTTTCTAAATCAATGCCGTCAATCAGGTCAATCGGGTCAAGTACGTTGCCTTTGGATTTGGACATTTTTTGCCCTTGTCCATCACGCACCAAGCCATGCACATACACCGTCTTAAATGGCACTTGCGGGTTGCCGTCTTTGTCTTTGATAAAGTACATGGTCATCATCATCATACGGGCAACCCAGAAGAAAATGATGTCAAAACCAGTGACCAATACGCTGGTTGGGTGGAAGGTTTTGAGTGCTTGGCTATAGTCGTCAAAGTTTAGCTCGCCTGTCCAATCAAGGGTGCTAAACGTCCACAATGCCGAGCTAAACCAAGTGTCTAGTACGTCACTATCTTGGCGCAGCGCTAGGCTATCAGCAAGGTGGTATTTTTGGCGGACTTCCGCTTCATCACGCCCGACATAGATATTGCCCTCGTCATCGTACCACGCAGGGATACGGTGTCCCCACCAAAGCTGACGGCTGATACACCAGTCTTGGATATCGCGCATCCACGCCATATACATATTTTTGTACTGGGCAGGGACAAACTCGGTGCGCCCGTCTTCCACCGCCTCGATGGCAGGTTTTGCCAGTTTTTCGATGGATACATACCATTGGTCAGTGAGCCACGGCTCAACGATGGTGTTACTGCGGTCGCCTTTGGGCACTTTTAAATCATGCGGTTTGATTTCTTCAAGCCAGCCTTCAGCCTCGCTTTGCTCAACCATTTTCTTACGCGCGGCAAACCGCTCAAGTCCTGCATACTCGCTAGGCGTGGGCTCAAGCTGTGGCTCTTTGGTTTGCAAATCAGTAAAAATCTGCATTTCTGGCAAGATATGCGCTGAATTATCAAAGATATTAATCATCGGCAAATTGTGGCGTTTGCCTGTTTCGTAGTCATTAAAGTCATGGGCAGGCGTGATTTTGACACAGCCTGTGCCAAATTCCATGTCCACTGCTTTGTCATCGCCCACAATCGGCACAATGCGACCTGTAATCGGTAGCGTCACGGTTTGCCCGATAAGGTGCTGGTAGCGTGCGTCTTCTGGGTTCACGGCAACGGCGGTATCACCGAGCAAGGTCTCTGGGCGGGTGGTGGCAACGACAAGGTAATTTTTACCGTCTTGGGTTTTAGCATTTTTATCGGTCAAATAATAGCGAAAATGCCACAGTGAGCCTTTCTCGTCATGATTTTCTACTTCAAGGTCGGATAACGCAGTTTGTAGCTTGGTATCCCAGTTGACTAGACGTTTACCGCGATAAATCAGCCCATCTTCGTACAGACGCACGAACACTTCTTTGACGGCATTGGACAAGCCATCATCCATGGTAAAACGCTCACGGCTCCAGTCTACCGAGCTACCTAGACGGCGGATTTGGCGGGTGATGTTGCCACCACTCTCGGCTTTCCACTCCCAAATTTTTTCAAGGAACTTTTCACGACCTAAATCATGGCGTTTGATGCCTTGGGCGTTCAATTGACGCTCAACGACCATTTGCGTAGCAATCCCTGCGTGGTCGGTGCCTGGTTGCCAGAGGGTGTTTTCGCCCAGCATTCGGTGATAGCGCGTGAGCGTGTCCATGATGGCATTGTTAAAGCCGTGCCCCATGTGCAGTGAGCCTGTAACATTCGGCGGTGGCAGGGCAATAGAAAACGATTGTTGTTTATCATAGCTTGGCTGAAAGTAGCCTTTGTCTTCCCACACTTGGTACATGCCGTTTTCGACGTCGCTTGGGTTGTAAGCGTTTTCTAAAGACGTTAAGGCTTGGGCGATTTGATGTTGCGTGCTCATAGATGGTCAACTTTTGCAATAAAAAAGAAAGGAATGTCAAAAAGGTAATTAACGGATTTTACCGTAAATTGCCTAGATTGTAGAGTATTTTGTGGGTAAGATAGCGGTTGATAAAATAATAAATGGGTTAATAACTCGTAAGGTTTGCGTTATGCACTTAGACTCTCTAAAGATTAAGAACTTTCGGATTTTGGAAGATGTGACGATTGAGAAATTGGGTCATGTGAATTTGATTGTGGGAAAAAATAATTCGGGGAAAAGTACTGTTCTTGAAGCCTTAGCTTTATTAGCAAGTGGGTTTAATCCTGAAGTAATGCTATTTATTTCAAATAATAGAAATGTATATCGTCATCTAAATACAAAAGACATAGAATCTAAGGTATTTTCAATTGAAAATATTATAAGTAAATCTAATGAAGACCCCTTTTTGAATTGGACTTATATTGGAAATCAAAGCCATTATTTAACTTTTGGTTATGTTAAGAATGGTAAAAATAATAATTTGGACATAGATAGAGAAAAAGGATATTCATTTACCTATTTTATTGATGATAGAAATTTTATGAACTTTGAAGTCAAAGCTATAAGTAATAGAGCTTTATTTATGGATATGTCCGAAAATTCACATCATATGAAAAAGAAAGCTTTTAATTTTGGTTATATCACTACTAATAACATTGACTTAAATTTGTTTGCTTCTTCATGGGATAAAATTGCATTAACAGATGATGAAAATTTAGTTTTGGAAATGCTTAAGTTGATTGATAGCGATATAACTAACTTGGCTTTTCTAAGTTTGGTGGATTCTGAAACAAGAATACCATTTGTTAGACTTAAAAATATTGAAAGAAGAATACCATTACATCAAATGGGTGATGGAATTTTCAGACTATTACAGATTATTTTAGAAATTCCAAAGTCAAAAAATAGTATCCTTTTAATAGATGAATTTGAAAACGGACTACATTACAGCGTTCAGCCCAAAGTTTGGGAACTTATCTTTGAACTCGCCCACCGCTTTAACATCCAAGTATTTGCCACTACCCACAGTTGGGACTGTATCGAAAGTTTTTCCCAAGTCGCCAAAGACCGCACCGACATGGAAGGCGTACTATTTCGCATGGGTCACAGCGTCCGCAAATCTGATAAAGGCAAACTTATCGCCACCGTATTTGATGAAGATGACTTATACAATCTAACCAAAATGAATATTGAGGTTAGATAATGATAAAGCACCTTATTGTTGAAGCAGAATCAGATAAATTATTTATCCAAACTTTTTTGCGTCATGAAAATCTAAACCTTCAATTAAACATTGACGTAGCAACACCCCAAGACCTTGAGCCAACCGCCTACACGACAAAACAAGCAGTATTGCAACAGCTGCCAAGGTTAGTAAAACTTTTAGAAACAGGACAAGTAAGCCATATTGGTATTTTGGTTGACATGGATTTTACTGATAAAACCGATATTAAAACCCAAAATCTACGGCAAATTAGCGAGCGATTAAACCCATTAGGATTTTATCAATTCCCACAACAAAATGATGAATTAGGTATTTATTTTGAAAATTTAGATTACGATAACCCAATTGGCGTTTGGCTAATGCCAAATAATCAAGATGAAGGCTATCTCGAAACTTGGATAAAAATGACGATGCCAACGAATGAACAAAATCATTTTGGACAAATCGAAAACTTTATCCATAGCCTTGGAACAAGCCATTTTAAAAATCCTACCACATCACTGGATAAAGCACGGATTTATACATGGCTTGCCACCCAATCAAAACCCACCCAAGATTTATCAAAAGCCTTGGCACTAGCTGACCCAAACACCGCTACCTACCAAAATTTTAAAAACTGGCTTATTACCACATTTGGATAAAGCAAAAAACCGCCATTTTAAAGGGCGGTTTTTATTAAAATCAATCCATTTTACCAGGCACAGGATTATCCAAAATTGTTTGGGTTTGTTTGGCGCGAAAATCACTGATTTTTTGCGCAAGCGTGCTATCACCAATCGCCAAAATTTGCGCTGCCAGTAGCCCTGCATTTGCCGCACCCGCTGCCCCGATGGCAAGCGTACCCACCGCCACCCCTTTGGGCATTTGCACGATGGATAGCAAACTGTCCCAACCGCTTAGGATGGAGGACTTGACAGGCACACCAAGTACAGGCAAATCCGTCTGAGACGCACACATCCCGGGCAGATGCGCCGCGCCGCCTGCCCCGGCGATAATCACAGACAGGCCGCGAGCTTTGGCAGTTTTGGCATAGTCAAACAATCTATCAGGGGTGCGATGTGCCGATACCACTTCACACTCAAAGGGCACCCCAAAATCCGCTAACATTTGCGCGGCGTTTTGCATGGTTTCCCAGTCAGATTGACTACCCATGATGATACCGACTTTGACTTGACCTTGTGGCGATGGGATGGGAGGTGGTAGCTGGTGTGTTTGGGCGTTTGGCTGACTTGCTGACATGGAAAATTCCTTTTGCCAAAAAATTGACGGACTTAAAATAAAAAAACGTGCATGAAATGCACGGTTAAAACTTAATATAGCATGATTTTTTACCCTTGAAAATCAAAATCTATGCGGCAACTATATCACCACATTGGCGGGTACTCGCGGCTTTTGCTCAGGGGCAAATTGTTGATGACTAAGCATGGCCAGCTGCGTCTCAATCGTATCGCACATCATCCCTAGGGGCAATTCGTTTTCCCCCGTACCAAACGGCTCGCTGATTTCATCGACGATTTCATTGAGCGCCATAAAGGTGTAGCCGACAAAACTGACTACAAATGGCGTTACCCAGCCAATCGCATTGCCCAGTCCAAATGGCAGCATAAAGCAATACAGATACACAGTGCGATGCAGCAGCACAAAATAGGCATACGGAATCGGTGTGTTATTAATGCGTTCACAGCCCGCTTGGATATGGGCAATTTCACCCAAGGTGTTATCCAAGCTTTGCCATTGCCAAACATCGATTTTTTGCTCGGCTTGCCAGTTGGCGAGCATCTGCCCCATGATTTGGGTCAAGCGTAACGCAATAAAGTTTTGCCCAACCACGGCTTGCTGTTCTTCAACCGTTAATAGCCGCTGCAGGTTTGCTGTATTATCCTCACTCCGCAGCTGTTGGCGTAGACTGTGGACAAAAGCGATTTGATGGCGGATAAAGGCTTGTTTTTCCGCCATACTGACATTCGGCAGTGTCATCACTTGACGGGCGATGTTGCGACTTAGCCAAACCAGCGTGCCCCACAGTTTACGCCCTTCCCAAAACCTGTCATACGCTGCGTTATTACAAAACCCGTGGAAAATCGCAAGAGAGATACCGAGTATCGCAAACACCGAAGGATTGAGCGGTACAGGCTCGGTGGCGATATGGGTTTGATAAAAATAGATGAAAAAGGAGAAAATAAACAACAAAACTTGTGGCACAATCAGCCGTTTAAAATACGAGCCTTGCAGCACAAATAGCATCTTTAGCGGCTCAATCGGACGTCGAATCATACCTAACCCATCTTAATCGTTTGCTCACTGGCTATCATTATTAGCCGTAAGCTTTAAACAAATATTTTAATTTATGTTACACCCAGTTTACCGTTTAGCTTTGGGTCAATGCTGATATTGAATAAAATTCGCTGAGCTCAAAGCCGGATGATCGGTATCAAATTGATAAGCCGTCAAAAACCCATCTTTGGCAGCAGAATAATCCACACAGACCACTTGATGACTAAGTAGCTCAGGCGTGCCATTGAGCCAATAATGCCCGACAAAAATAGGTTTGTCGTGGTCAAGACCAAACAAAATCTCAGCGCTCAGCGTGTCTTTAGGGATATGAATCAAATCCTCTTGACTGGCGCGCGCAATCTGGTGAATCGGCTGAAACGACAAACTAGGCTGCCACCACTGCACGCGTACATTTTTACGTTGATGACCTTCTTTATCGACCAAATGAATGCCTTCAGGTAGCGGTGCTTCCACACCTTTAAGCACTCTTTCCAGTGCCTCAAAAGGTGGCGTGCCTTCCTCACTGGTTTTTTGCAGAGCAAGCGGCGTCAAGCGATTGTCTATCGTTAACAGCGGCTTTAACATCGCCATCGCATCACTGTCCCAACAAGCATGCACAAAACACGCATCATCCAATGCTAGCCACAGCGGTAATTCATAAAACCGCTTGAGCCAAAACTGGTGCAACTCACTACCAAACCCTACTTCATCAAGGAACGCTTGATGCTGCGAGGTATTTTTATCATTATGTTGTCGTAAATATTGGCTTGCATCGCGGGCATCGGGTGTTGCGTAAGCTAACGCATTATACTCGTGATTACCCATGACCGCGAGCGCTTGCCCGTGGTCAATCATCGCAAATACGATAGATAAGGTTTGCAGCTGTTGACTGCCCCTATCAATCAAGTCGCCTATAAAAATCGCTTGGTGATTAGGAGGCGCTTGAAAACACTGACCATCATGTTGATAGCCCAACTGCGTCAGTAACCCAATGAGTTTATCTGCCTGACCATGCACATCACCAATCACATCATAAATCATATTTTTTACCTTTTACTGCTTTTTACGACTTTACCGTTAACCAGCCAAGCGACTGTTAACTAGGCAACCTGTGGCTGTACAACCTATGAATGGGCAAGCTGTAATCAGGCAAGCGGCGCCACGCAATTTTTTGCCCCCAAATGTTAGCCACCAAAGCCTAAAAATCTTGGGTGCATTAATTGGTTAAAAAAATGCGCCACAATACCGGGCTCAATGGCAATCGTGGCTAACATACCAAAAATACCACCCACCAAATGTGCCGAATGATTGATACTACCGCGACCTTGCCCATCCGCCCACACACTATACGCCACATACGCCACCGCGAACACAATCGCAGGTACAGGAATCACAAACAGCAACAATGTCGACCACGGATTCATCAAGATATAGCTAAAAATTACTGCTGAAACAGCGCCCGATGCGCCTAGACTGCTATAGCGAGGATTGTTCTTTTGTTTTAGATAGGTTGGCACAATCGCCACCACCAAAGCGGCAAGATAAAACAGCACAAATCCTAGACTGCCGAGTTTGGACATGAAAAAACCCTGTACCGCTTGTCCAAACGAATACAAAGTAAACATATTAAAAAATAAGTGCATCCCATCGGCATGGATAAAACCATGGGTGACAAAGCGATCGACTTGCCCTCGCTTCACCGCAGGCGGATAAAAAATTAACCTTTGCATCAGTTGGGGTGATTGCCAAGCTAATAAACTGACAACCACCGTAATGATAATGATAAATAAAGTATGGTTAGAAAAAAGTGACATAGCACCTCAAAATAGCAATAAATAATGATAAGTAGGATTATGATAAAGATAGCGTATTATCTCAATAAGCCAAATGTGAATTTATTGATGATAGGTAATACATAAATCTGCCTTGCAGTATAACGTTCAATTTGCCGTATGAAACTAATGACAAACCCTTCAAATTTTAGCAACACACCTTTACCCAAGTTTACCCAAAATGGGGAAGATTTGAATTTTTAACACAATATTTACGCAATAGTTACCTTAACATAACTGAAGGCGTGCCGATTTTGCTTTAATTTATTAGCTATATTTGAGTAATACTGCAAAAGACTTAACAAAATCTGTTGAATTGCGGCAGTCTTTCTCAGTATTGTTAAGCGTAAACTAAATAGCAATGCAATAACAAACCCAACAACCATAAATAATAATTTTTGAAAACATATAATAGAATTATTGGCTAGTGTGCTGGATATAACAATAATACATTGGTTTTATGGTGGTTGATAACCCTTTATTTTTTTGAGGATTGAATTATGAATATCATTGAACATTTAACCCGTACAGTAACACCCGTTCTTTTAAATAATGCAACTGACGAAAACCGCTCATCTTTATTAGAAAAATTATACGCTATTATGGTTGCCCGTCTTGCTGACGGTACCATCTCCAACAGCTTTGCTAATGCAACCATCGCTGATGATGACCATGGCTTTTTTGACCGTGTACTACCAGATACTACCCACCGTACAGAGCTAGTCCAACAGCTCTCACGTCATTACAGTGTACCAGAGCAAGAAACTAGTTCGTTGGTAAGCCGTGCTGCGCCGCTGGTACTGCGTGAATTACGCTCACTTGCAGGTACGACACCGCTCAATACTTTCTTATCAAACAATATTGCGTCTGTGGCTTCTGTGATTCCTGCTTGGGCATATGCATTTATCCCAGCGGGCATTTTGACCATGTTGAATTTGTCGCCTGCGCATGCAGCCACCACGCCTACTGTCCAAACGACCACTCGTACAGAGGAGCATTTGGTTGCTACGCCTAAACGCGATGAAGGCGGCTTGATGAAAATGTTACTGCCAATCATTGGTTTATTAATTTTAGGCGCACTTGCTTGGGCATTGTTAAAATCATGTAATAAAACTGAGCCAGTCGCGACGCCAGTTGTGGCTTCTACCACTGCTTCAACAACGACAACCACTACCACAACTGAAGTCTCTGCGGCAAGTGCAACCAATAGCATGGCAATGCCTGTAGCATCAACCACTGACATGGCAGTAGCAAGCATGCCAATGGCATCTGGCACCACGATGACTACCACTGAAACCACGGCAACAACTATCTCTAGCACTGAGCCTTCAGTGGTATTTGAAAATGGTCGCTTAAGCTTCTACTTTGCTACGGGTAAAGCACAAGTTGCTGGTAATGCTAAAGAAAAAGCCAATGATATCCTTGAAGCCGCTAAACAAGGCAAAAAAATCGGTATCAGTGGTTATACTGACAGCACAGGTAATGCTGCTGCCAATGAGAAGTTAGCAAAAGAGCGTGCCCAAGCAGTTAGATCATTCTTGGTAGCCAATGGTGTGCCACAATCACAACTTGAATTGATCAAACCACAAGATACAACAGGTGCTGCGGGTAAAGACCAAGAAGGTCGCCGTGTCGATGCATACATTGTTGATGACAATGCTGTTCCTGCCACTGGCACCACAACTGTTACAACCGTTGCAAGCCCAGCGAAATAAATCACCTTTTACGGTTGATTCATCGTTAAAAATCCTTGATAAGTTATCGAGGATTTTTTTTGCTGTTAAAAATTTTTAAATGCCACTGGCTTTTTGGGTAAAAAATTTCATCAAGGGTGTGATTTTACTAACCATGCTCACGCCTTCACTGCGTAGCTGCTGAATCGGACGCAACTGTGTACCAAAAATCCAATTAATCCCTGAAAAACTGTGCATCATCATCGCGTTATTAGCGTAGCGTTGACGCTCATACCGCTGTAAGGTCGCAAAACTTGCCCATAGCTTGTTGCCTGAACGCTGGTAATCTTTTTGCAAAATATCGCTCAAGGCAATGATATCAAGCATACCCAAGTTTAAACCTTGTCCCGCCAAAGGATGCACCCCATGCGCAGCATCGCCAAGCAATGCCAAGTTGGCTTTGACATAATTTTTGGCATGTTGGGCACCCAGTGGGAAACTGGCGATTGACTCAATCTCAGTGATATCCCCTAATGCATAGCCACTGGCAAAGGCGAGTTCTTTGGCAAGCTCTTTTGGCGTGAGTGTGAGTAAATCAAGGGCAGCATTGGTGGGCAATGTCCATACCACCGATTGCCAATGTTGCGGGTTCGCCTGATCGTCAGCCGTCACATCTGCCAACGGTAAAAGTGCCAAAGGCCCTGTCGGCAAAAACACTTGTCTGGCTGTCGCCTTGTGTGGCTGCTCGGTTTTGATGGCGCAGCAGATTGCCGTTTGCTGGTACACCAAAGTATCTAACCCAATCCCTGCCGCTTGGCGTACCATAGAGCCGCGTCCATCAGCACCGATTAATAGCTTACCTTGATGCGTGGTGCCATTATCTAAGCTAACTTGATACCCCAAATCTTCACCTTGCCACGCAATATCAGTGACCTTATGCCCTGCAATATGGCGCAAATAAGATTGACCCTGATGGACAAGACGCTCATCGTCAAAACCGTCATACAGCGCTTTTTCGATGATAAAGGGCTCAACCATACTACCCAATAATTGCGGTGTTTGAGCATCACCAAAATTTAGCTCGCCCACGCCATTGGTCTGCCATACCTGCATTTGGGTATAGTCGGCTTTGCGTTTGCTTTGTTCAATACGCTGCCATGCACCGACCTCTTTGAGTAGGTTGATACTGGCGACGCTTAGCGCATAGACACGAGCATCACGCTGGTTGAGTTTTTGCTCCCAGTCGGCTTGAGTGAGGTGTGGGCGAGCATCGATTAAGGTGACAGGATGGCGCGATTGGGCAAGCTTTAACGCCAATGTCGCGCCAACAACACCACCGCCGATGATTAATGTAGTGTTTTTCATGATTTCAGCCCCATCGCAAAGGTAGCCACAGCTGGTTTCACAAATGGCACTTTATCAAAGGCAATAAGTCCGACGTTACGCGCGAATTTGAGCAAGGGATTTTGGTGCATAAAGCCATATACCACGGTATCGCAGAAAATTTCTACCCGTTTTTGGTCAGCTTTACGGCGTTTGGCATAAGTTTGTAGCATGCGACTATCGCCGATATCTTCGCCGCGCATCACTTGCTGTGCCAGCATTTTGGCGAGCGTATCAGCATCGCGCATACATAGGTTAAAGCCTTGTCCTGCCACAGGGTGCAAGGTGTGGGCGGCATTGCCCATGATGACGCAGCGATCTTTGACTTGACTATCTGCCAATATTTTCACCAGTGGATACGCGCCGCGTTTACCCGCTTTGACAAACCTGCCTGCTAGGCTGCCAAAGGCTTGTTGAATGGTGTCAAGAAAGTATTGGTCGTCGTCCAGATAGCGCTGTTCTTCGCCTTTTGGGCACACCCATACCACAGAGCGGCGGTAGCCTTGCTGGGCTTGTCGTCCATCCCCTTGACTGATATCAAACGCATCAACCAAAGGCAACACAGCAACTGCGCCCATTTTATTAAAGCGTTCAATCGCTTGATGCTGGTGCGGTTTGTCCGTCATGACCACGCCCACGACACCTACTTGGTGATAATCGTGTGCAGTTGCGCCAATGCCCAGTAGTTGCCGGCTTGGCGAGTGCTGACCATCACAAGCCACCAATAAATCAGCTGTTAAGGTTTGGCAAGCTTGGTGGTCTTGGTCAAAGCGAATGGTGACATCAGTTGCCGTCTGTTGTATATCGGTCAAGGTGGCACCGTCTAGCAGGGTTATCAGCGGATTGTTTTGCACGGCGAGCAGTAATTTTTTGCCAAGCCATGCGTTTTCCATCACTTGTCCAAAACTTTCCACCCCTTCAGCGTGTTTATTGAGGGTGGCTTTACCAAAACTACCTTCTTCACTGATACTAACTTCATCAATGCGGCAGGCATGGCTTTGTAAATCATCCCATAGCGCTTTGCCATTAAAGGTCATACCATTATAAATTTGTACCGTACGGCGTGACAGCGCGATGTTACGGCTGTCAAATTGCGCGCGGTCTAAGTCATCATCAGGGCTGATGGTCGGATAATTGGCTTTTTCTAGTAACGTACTTGAGATGCCTTTGTCAGCAAGCAGTAAAGCAAAGGATAAACCCACATTGCCGCCGCCGATAATCACCACAGTTTGGGGGGTAAGAATATTCATGCTTGTTCTCTTTTTTAAAGGGCGGTTAAAGCGCACCTTATCAGAATTTTTTACCAGTTTAGCACAAATCCTTACGCGCTTTGTGGCGGCATTTGGGTAAAATCCATAAAGCAAATGTTAAAGGAATAAGCAAAATGTCGGTACTACAGTGGTTGTTGCTGTTTTTGCTTAGCAGTATATTTTATGGTTGGGTGCTGCTGGGAAATGGCGCAAAATGGCTAGAAGGCTGGCAATCGTGGTGGCTAATTGGCTGGTTTTCGCTAGATTGGACCGCCGAGCAAATCCGCTTGTATGTACTGATCATTTGGATTGTTGAAACGATTTGGTTTGTGGTCGGTTTGGTTCAACCAAGTTTACGTACTTTTTAGACTGATTTCGACAAAAATTTTGGCTACCTTTTTTTGTGAGGTTCTGTTAAAATAGGCAAAATCAAACCTTAGCGAGTTGGCATGATAAAGTTAATGGCACAGACTGGTAACGCATTAAAACCAGTTAGCTATTTTCTTTAAAATCAATGTCTTCTCGCTTTTTTGTGGGCGATACTTTTTACGGTATGTGCATTGAGTGGGCATCGTATACCGTCGCACACATAGGTAGAACACAGGATACGAGCGGAGGCACTAGGTGAACACGAATTACGCAAAGGCAATTTTGGCATTGGCAGATGGTACGGTTTTTTATGGTCGCAGCATCGGTGCTAGCGGACATACCGTTGGTGAAGTCGTGTTTAATACCGCGATGACAGGTTACCAAGAAATCTTGACCGACCCAAGCTATGCCCAGCAAATCGTCACCTTAACCTACCCCCATATCGGTAATACGGGCACCAACGATGAAGACACAGAGTCAGGTCGCATTCATAAGGTGTGGGCAAACGGACTGATTATCCGTGATTTGACCATGGCAACCAGTAACTTTCGCTCAAGCCAATCACTAAGCGAGTATCTGATTAACCATAACACCGTCGCCATCGCTGATATCGACACCCGAAAACTTACTCGCCTACTACGTGAAAAAGGCGCACAAAACGGTTGTATCATGACCGCTGATAGCGACGGTCAGCTCGATGAAGCCAAAGCAATCGAACTTGCCAAAAGCTTTGCCGGTATCAAAGGCATGGATTTGGCGAAAGTCTGCTGTGACCAAGCAGGTTTTACCTGGACGCAAGGCTCATGGCAATTGGTGAGTCCAGAAGTGAGCCCAACTTGTGGTCGCTTTAAAGAATTGGGCACTGACATTGAGCAAAAATTTAACATCGTGGCGTATGACTTCGGCGTCAAAACCAACATCTTGCGTATGCTCGTTGACCGCGGCTGTCATGTCACCGTTGTGCCTGCCCAAACGCCTATCAATGAAGTGCTCAAACACAACCCAGATGGTATTTTCTTGTCCAATGGTCCTGGCGACCCTGAACCTTGTACTTATGCCATTGATGCCATCAAACACATCATCACCCAAACCGATATTCCGCTGTTTGGGATTTGTCTAGGTCATCAGCTATTGGCACTCGCTAGCGGCGCGCAAACCCTAAAAATGAAATTTGGTCACCATGGTGCCAACCACCCTGTACAAGATATCGAGCAAGGTACGGTGATGATTACCTCACAAAATCACGGTTTTGCGGTAGATGAAAGTACGCTTCCTAGCAATATTAAAGTGACGCATCGTTCGTTATTTGATGGCTCAAATC
The DNA here is from genome assembly GCF_031986685.1 of Moraxella sp. CTOTU47915. NCBI lineage: Bacteria > Pseudomonadati > Pseudomonadota > Gammaproteobacteria > Moraxellales > Moraxellaceae > Moraxella > Moraxella sp. CTOTU47915. Next base: position 129,698 of record NZ_DAMAAE010000003.1, on the reverse strand, counting down.
AAGGCATTGAGCTCACTAACAAGCCTGCGTTTAGTTTTCAAGGACATCCAGAGGCAAGCCCAGGACCCCATGACTGTGCGCCATTATTTGATAAATTCGCAGCTATGATGGCAAAGGCGAAAGCATAAATGCAACAATACCCTTTTCACCTGGTTAATGTCTTTGCCGAAAGCCATTTTGGTGGTAATCCGCTTGCCGTATTTCCCCATGCCGATGGGCTAAATGATGAGCAAATGCAGTCGATTGCTCAGCAGTTTAACTTGAGTGAAACGGTGTTTATCTTTGCGCCCACTGATTTACATGGTACAAAAGCCGTCGCCAATTTACGTATTTTTACCCCAAATTATGAAATGCCACTGGCAGGTCATCCCACGCTTGGCTCGGGATTTATTTTAAAAAGTCTCAATGACTTGCCCAGTCAATTTGTGGTTAATACACAAGCCAAGGCCGTAGAAATTTTTACCAGTAATAGCCGTATACAAATCAAAATTCAGGGTTATCAGGCTAAGCAAATTAATGCTGATAAGGCTAGTTTGGCAGCGTTAAGCGGTATAAATACGGACGATTTTGTAGGTCATGCTTATTTTATCAATAGCGGCACACAACAAATCTTGGTTGAACTAACCAATCGCCAAGCGCTAGCCAATGTGCAAATTGATATGACAAAACTTCGTGAGTTAAACATTGATAATCCCTTTAAAACCACCGAAGAGCCGTCTATTTATTATTGGTTTGATGATGGTGACATTATCCATTCACGGATGTTTTCTGAGCAAAATAATAGCTTTGTAGAAGATAGCGGCACAGGTTCGGCATGTGCCAATTTGGGGGCGTATTTTATTAGCCGAAATCATTACCCTATTAGCAAAGCCATTCACCAAGGCGATGATATGGGCAGACCCAACCGCTTGACGCTCAACGTCGATAATGAGCAAAACATTTTTGTGGGTGGCAATGTCATCGAGGTGGGCAAAGGTGAGTTTTATTTATAATAAAAAGTGCGTTAATCGCGCTTTTTTTAAAATTAGGATTTTAAAACATCAGTTAGTACTCAGTTTTTTATTTTAAATTTTATGTAATGCAGTTAAAAAGGGTGTAAAGCAATGCCAAAACGTACCGACATCAAATCCATTCTTATCATCGGCGCAGGTCCTATCGTCATCGGACAAGCCTGTGAATTTGACTATTCAGGCGCACAAGCTTGTAAAGCCTTACGTGAAGAAGGCTACCGCGTCATTCTAGTTAACTCAAATCCAGCCACCATCATGACTGACCCTGTCATGGCAGATGCGACCTACATCGAGCCTATCACCTGGCAAACGGTAGAGCGCATCATTGATAAAGAACGCCCCGATGCCATCTTGCCAACCATGGGCGGACAAACCGCGCTCAACTGTGCGTTAGACTTGGACAAGCATGGCGTACTGGAAAAATATGGCTGCGAGCTGATTGGCGCGACCAAAGACGCCATCGAAAAAGCCGAAGACCGTAACCTGTTTGACCAAGCGATGAAAAAAATCGGCTTAGAGTGCCCGCGCGCCGAAGTGGCTGAAACCATGGAACAAGCCTTCGCTATTCAAGCCAAAGTCGGCTTTCCCTGCATCATTCGCCCGTCGTTTACCATGGGGGGTTCGGGCGGCGGTATCGCTTACAACCGTGACGAATTTGTCGAGATTTGTGAGCGTGGTTTTGACTTATCACCCACTCACCAACTATTGATTGATGAAAGCTTAATTGGTTGGAAAGAATACGAGATGGAAGTTGTCCGTGATAAAAAAGACAACTGTATCATCGTCTGTTCGATTGAAAACTTTGACCCTATGGGTGTGCATACAGGCGACTCTATCACTGTGGCACCTGCTCAGACTTTGACGGATAAAGAATACCAAATCATGCGTAATGCGTCATTGGCGGTGCTGCGTGAGATTGGCGTGGAGACCGGTGGTTCAAACGTACAATTTGGTATTGACCCAAAAACAGGTCGTATGGTGGTCATCGAGATGAACCCACGTGTCAGCCGTTCATCTGCCTTGGCATCTAAAGCCACGGGTTTCCCGATTGCCAAAATCGCAGCAAAGCTTGCGGTCGGTTACACGCTCGATGAACTTAGCAATGACATTACAGGCGGCTTGACCCCAGCCAGCTTTGAGCCCGCCATTGACTATGTGGTGACTAAAGTACCGCGCTTTAACTTTGAAAAATTCCCCCAAGCTGACAGCACCTTATCTACCCAAATGAAATCGGTGGGTGAAGTGATGGCGATTGGTCGTAATTTCCAAGAGTCGATGCAAAAAGCGTTACGCGGTCTTGAAATTGGCGTGAATGGTTTTGATGAGTATCTTGATTTCAATCAAGACGAGGATACCATTCGCAGCACCTTAAAAGTTAAGTTAAAAACCCCCACACCTGACCGTATTTTCTACATTGCTGATGCCTTCCGTTTTGGCATGAGCGTGGATGAGGTGTTTGAGTTTACTCGCATTGACCCTTGGTTTTTAGTGCAAATTGAAGACATCGTCAAAACGGAAAAATTGGTGAAAGAAACTGGCTTTGGCGGTTTGACCAGCGACAACTTGCGTCAATTCAAACGTAAAGGGTTATCAGATTTACGCTTGGCAACGCTCTTGGGAATTTCACAAAAACAACTGCGTAAAAAACGTTGGGATTTGGGCGTGTATCCTGTGTACAAACGCGTGGATACCTGTGCCGCGGAGTTTTCGACGTCAACCGCTTATATGTATTCAAGCTATGATGACGAATGTGAAGCCAATCCAACCAACAACAAAAAAATCATGGTTATCGGTGGTGGTCCCAACCGCATTGGTCAAGGTATTGAATTTGACTATTGCTGTGTACATGCCGCCTTGGCAATGCGTGAAGATGGTTATGAGACCATCATGGTCAACTGTAACCCTGAAACAGTTTCAACTGACTATGACACCTCTGACCGTCTGTACTTTGAGCCTATTACGTTAGAAGATGTGCTTGAAATCGTGCGCATCGAAAAACCCGAAGGCGTGATTGTGCAGTACGGTGGACAAACGCCATTAAAATTAGCGCGCGCACTGGAAGCTGCAGGTGTGCATATCATCGGTACCAGCCCAGATGCGATTGACCGTGCAGAAGACCGTGAACGTTTCCAACACATGATTCAGCAATTGGGCTTTACTCAGCCACCCAATGCCTTGGCGACCAGTACCGAAGACGGTATCGTCAAAGCGACGCAAGTGGGCTATCCCTTAGTTGTCCGTCCCTCTTACGTGTTGGGCGGTCGCGCCATGGAAATCGTCTACAACGAAAACGAACTGCGTCGTTATTTGCGTGAAGCTGTACAAGCGTCCAATGAAGCCCCTGTGTTACTTGACCGCTTCTTGGATGATGCGATTGAAGTGGATGTGGATTGTATCTCTGACGGCACCAACGTAGTGATTGGCGGTATCATGCAGCACATCGAACAAGCGGGCGTGCATTCAGGCGATTCAGCGTGTTCAATCCCGCCGTATTCACTTAGCCAAGAGATTTGCGATGTGATGCGCGAACAAACCGTGGCAATGGCAAAAGAGCTCGGTGTGGTGGGCTTGATGAACGTCCAATACGCGGTCAAAGATGGTGTGGTTTATATTCTTGAAGTCAATCCACGTGCCTCACGTACGGTGCCTTTCGTATCAAAATGCATCGGCACTTCACTTGCGCAAGTCGCCGCGCGTTGTATGGCGGGCACAACGCTTGTGGAACAAAACTTTACCACTGAGGTGATTCCAACATTTTTTGCAGTCAAAGAAGCGGTATTCCCTTTTGCCAAATTCCCAGGCGTTGACCCTATTTTAAGCCCTGAGATGAAATCAACGGGTGAAGTCATGGGTGTGGGTCAGACCTTTGGTGAAGCTTACTATAAAGCCATCATCGGCAGTAATGATAGATTGCCCGGTTTGCCAGTGGAGAATGAAGTTAAAAAAGTGTTCTTATCAGTGCGTGAAAGCGACAAAGCCAATCTGGTACCAGTGGCAAAACAATTTGCCGACTATGGCTTTAAACTTGTGGCAACCTCAGGCACCCAAAAAATCTTGACCGAAGCCGGTATCGCCTGTGAGCGCATCAACAAAGTCACCGAGGGTCGCCCACATATCGTCGATGCCATCAAAAACGGTGAGATTGCGATTGTGGTCAATACCACTGAAGGCAAACAAGCGCATGAAGACTCGTTCTCAATTCGCCGCTCAGCCTTACAGCATAAAGTATTTAATGTGACTACCTTAAATGCCGCGGCGGCAGTTACCCAAGCGTATAAAGTGCAGCTACCATTTGATGTGTATAAGCTTCAAGCGCTACATACACAGACACAGGAATAACCACCGCTAGTCTAAAATACTGATAGCCAGTGCTGTCAGTATTTTTTTATGGGCTAAGATAATCCTAAGGTTTGGGGTGTAGACTGGGTTTGCCCTAAGTATAGCCATGTTTATCAATGTTTTGACCATTAACCACAATCAGGGTGTGAATGCCATGAGACAACCTTCTAAGACCTTTAACATCATACTGTTTGCTGCTGTATTAGCGCCAACGACAACGGTATATGCCAAAAGCGATAGCGAAAAAGCGGGCGATATATTGCATATTGCTATCCCGGTAGCAGGCTTAGGCATGGCACTTGCCAAACATGACCAAGAAGGCGTCTATCAACTAGGCAAAACCATGGCAACCAATTTGGCGGCTACCTATGCGCTCAAATACGCCACCAATGACACCGCATGGGGCGAACGTCCCAATGGCGAAGATTACTCATTTCCGTCAGGGCATGCTAGTGATTCTTGCGCGGGCGCGACTTTCATCGGTCAACGCTATGGCTGGCGCTATGGCTCGATGGCAATGATTCCTGCCGCCTATGTGGGCTGGTCACGGGTGGATGCCGACAAGCACCATACCCGTGATGTGGTTGCTGGCTGTGCGCTGGGTGTCGTCAGTGGTTTGGTGATGACGCAACCGTTTGACAATGCCACTATCTTACCTTGGTATGAAAATAAAGCCGTGGGTGTTACCATCAGCTCAGCTTGGTAATGTCAGGTTCATACAGTCAATTGAGTGAATGCTTTGCATCACAAGCCGTTATCAAGTAAAATACCGTTATTGTGGTGATTGACGCAGCACAGCAAATTTTTTACTAGAACCTTGTTAGGCAGTAGCCCTGTCTAGCATGGTTTTTTTCATCTATACAAAATAGATAATGGTTAATCACGAGCGTTGATGACCATTTTTTGTGACTTGTTACTTTGGCAATCTTGCCGTTTGAATCCCTATTTGTGACAAAAGGAATCCCCTATGCAACGTTATCCAATGACGCCTCAAGGTCACGCGGCTTTAGAAGAAGAGCTCAAACAGCTCAAAACCGTTGACCGTCCACGTATTACCGCGGCGATTGCCGAAGCGCGCGAACATGGCGATTTAAAAGAAAATGCTGAGTACCATGCTGCCCGTGAGCAGCAAGGATTTTGTGAAGCCCGTATTCGCGATATCGAAGCCAAACTGGGCGGCGCTGAAGTCATTGATCCGCTCAAACTACCGCAAGAAGGTCGCGTGGTGTTTGGCGTCACGGTAGTGATTGAAAATCTCGATACGGAAGAGCAAAAACGCTATAAGATTGTGGGTGATGACGAGGCGGATTTTAAAGCCAATAAAATCTCGATTAACTCGCCCATCGCGCGCGGTCTGATTGGTAAATCAGAAGGTGATGAAGCCAAAATCCAAACCCCAAGCGGTGAAGTCGAATACGAAATCGTCGAAGTTTTGTACCAATAACCGCTATTTAGCCGATAAAGCCAATCAAATGATTGGCTTTTTTATTGTGACAAATTATGGGTAATTGTCAAAAAATGGCGAAAAACACGTTGACAAAAATGTTACAATAATTCGATAGGTTGATTTTACAGATTATTTTTTGATGACTTGATAGGAAAGGTTATGAGCCACGATACCACAAACGATGCCACCAATAACGCCACCATTTTACAATCTGTCCCCGTCGGACAAAAAGTCGGTATCGCGTTTTCTGGCGGACTTGACACCTCAGCTGCGCTACTTTGGATGAAGCAAAAAGGCGCGCTGCCATACGCTTATACCGCGAACTTAGGTCAACCTGACGAAGAAGATTACAACGCCATTCCCAAAAAAGCCGACCAATACGGTGCGGTCAAAGCGCGTTTGATTGATTGCCGTTTGCAATTGGCGCTTGAAGGTATTGCTGCAATTCAATGCGGTGCGTTTCATGTCAGCACCGGTGGTATGCCCTACTTTAACACCACGCCACTGGGTCGTGCGGTCACAGGCACCATGCTAGTCACCGCCATGAAAGAAGATGATGTCAACGTTTGGGGCGATGGCTCAACTTATAAAGGCAATGATATTGAGCGTTTTTACCGTTACGGTTTACTCACCAATCCTGCCCTTAAAATCTATAAACCGTGGCTTGACCAAACCTTCATTGATGAATTGGGCGGTCGTAGCGAGATGTCACAGTTCTTAATCGACAATGGCTTTGACTACAAAATGTCCAAAGAAAAAGCCTACTCAACCGACTCAAATATGCTAGGCGCGACGCATGAAGCCAAAGACTTGGAGTTTTTGGATGCCAGCATGCACATCGTTGAGCCGATTATGGGTGTGGCATTTTGGGATGAAAATGTCAAAATCGACAAAGAAACAGTGACAGTACGCTTTGAACAAGGCATGCCTGTGGCAATCAATGACGAAACCTTTGATAGCCCAGTGGATTTGATTTTAAAAGCCAACGAAATCGGGGGTCGTCATGGTCTTGGTATGAGTGACCAAATTGAAAACCGTATCATCGAAGCCAAATCACGCGGTATCTATGAAGCCCCTGCTATGGCGCTGTTGCACATTGCCTATGAGCGTTTGGTCACTGGCATTCACAACGAAGACACCATCGAGCAGTACCGTATCAATGGTTTACGCCTAGGTCGCTTGTTGTACCAAGGTCGCTGGTTTGACTCACAAGCCTTGATGCTTCGTGAAACCGCCCAGCGCTGGGTCGCCAAAGCTATCACGGGTGAAGTCACCATCGAGCTACGCCGCGGTAATGACTATACCATCTTAAATACTAAATCTGACAACTTGACCTACCAACCAGAACGCCTATCGATGGAAAAAGTTGAAGATGCGGCGTTCACGCCAATGGATCGTATCGGTCAGCTGACCATGCGCAATCTAGATATTTCAGATACCCGGGCTAAATTGGCGTTATATAGCCAATCGGGTTTGTTATCCAATGCCCATGGCTCAGACGTACCGCAACTAGAGCAAAAATAATGCGGTAAATAAAAAAAGGGCAATCGATGCGATTGCCCTTTTTTGTGACTACCATTAATCATTGGTATGAAAGAGTAAGAACAGCTCAACGATATTTTTTTCTATGGCTTGTGCCATTTGACTCATGGTTTCTGGGTCTTTGAGTAGCTCTTGCATATCAGGTTGGTCTTCATCAATGCCACTAAACAAAATCATCGGTAACGTCAGCATTGCCACATCTTCTTCGCTGTCATCATCATCAAACCAATCATCTTCTTCGTCATCGCTGGCATACATGGCATCAACAAAGCCCACCGACCATTCGCTGATTTCTGAGTTTTCAATATCGAGATAGTCAGTTTCTTCGACATCAAAAGGCAGCTCAATTTCACGCTCATCTTGCAGCATGGCTTGCAGCTCATCACGCCACTGTTCAATGGCTGATAACACCTCTGGCTTGACTTGTTTTTCATGCCCTTCAAAAAGATAGGTTTGCCAATTGTCTAAAGGTTTGCCGACAATAGAGGCAGTTAAAAAGCCGTGTGTGGCGATGCTCGATAGCCCAAATTCGTTGTCATCACTGTCTAAAAAATCGATTAAATCATCAAAATCCATGGTAGTTATCCTAGTATTCTATCAAAAAAGCGGATTGAAAAAAGAAAGGTTAATACCGACTGTATTAACCTTTTGCTTGACTTACAACTCATCATCATCAAAATCGTCGTCATCGTCTAAGTCATCAAGATCGTCATCAAAGCTGTCTTTGAGTGAGCGCTCTAGACGCTTTTCTTCCAATAAATTGTCAATCAAACGACGTTTTTCAAGACTACTTGCCCGACTTCGACCCGATGCGTCGTCATCCACGAGTCGCGCGTCATCGTCATCATCAAAATTGTCATCTTCAAAGCTATCATCAATATCTGGATCAGCCATTTATTGCTCCTTTCGCTGGTCGATTCGATAAATTTGCAATTTCATAAAGCCTTATAATGGGTTTTGTCGGTCAAGTCAAGTGGCGAAAGAAAAAATAGCCATGATTCGTTTATTTTTCTGTGGCGGTCAAAATATCATCGCGTTTGGCAATGAGTTCGGTCATCAAGGATTCTGATAAACCGTTGTACCAAACCATCTCACGCTCTGTGATAGTGGTCGGATGTTGCAGGTTTTTAAACTGCACTTTACCATCTAACGTTTTAAGTAAATCCAGCGGATACAGGAGCAATAAACCATCTTCTTTGGCGTGGTTTGCCATCAGTTTTTGTACGTCATCGAATTGATGACTGATACTGGTACCGATGGTTAATGGCAAGGCAAAACGCGATAGCTCACGGTGTTTTTCGTATACCACTTGGTTGAGGATAATCAACAATTTTGACAACAGCACCGCTGCCAGTGGCAATTGCTCGGCTTTACCTGCTAGATGAATGACTGCGCCATTGGCATTAAAATGCGAGTTGTCTTTGATATACACGTCTTTGATATAGCGATTTAACACATTGTTTGAGGAATTAAACAAACTGTTTGATGCGCGCATCAATAGCTGATTACATAATTGAAAATACGGTTTTGCAACTTCAGGTGCCACCCGTTTTAGCAGATGATACTGGTCATAAAAATGAATTTGTAATTCAATTTCAGGCTGTTTTTGGCTGTCTACTATATTTTCTTGAGCCAGATTGTCAGTCGCTTCAGTGGCTGTAGGCTGGGTTTGGTGAATGTCTTTAGCAGATTTTGATTTTTCTCGATTTAAAAAATCATTGATGGTTTTGCCAGTGGCGGCAGGTTGCGCGGTGGCGTTGCTATCCCCTATATTGTACAAGGTGTCTTCGTCTAACTGCAATTCACCACCCGCTGTCAATGCAGGGTTGGGGGGTGCTAAACCGCCACGCGCAAGCGCGATATGCTGCTGGACTTTTTCACCCAATTGCGCAAGCTGTTCCTGCGTTGGGCGCGCCATATAGCCATAAATCAACCATAAAAACCCATGCAAAATTGCTGACCCTAATACAAACAACCATTGACTACTGACAATCTCGCCTTTGGACACCGCTTTCATGATGATGGTGGCGTGACCGAGAACTTGGTTGTTTTGGATAATGGGTTTGTCAATCACCTGCCCCACTTCGTTTTGCGCTTGTCCCGTTTGCACCAGCGGCTGGTTGTTTTGGTCACTGATGACAAGCTTGGCGACTTCCTGATCTACTTGGTAGCGGTTTGCCAAGACGCTCAGGCTAATTCTATCTTGGCTCGTGATGCCCACCATGGCTTCTTTGGCTAACTGTTCAACAATTTTTTCACCCTTTTGGGTACGCTGCTCGTATTGGGATTTTTCACTACTAAAAGTCAGCATCAAAAAATGTAAACAAAAACTAATAAGTAGCACAATAGCGAATTTGCCTTGACGGGGAGCTAGATGATTCATGGGTAGATTAAACTTTCTTTAGGAGCGATTAAATGCTACATTATCATGTTTATTTTTTTGGCATACAAGGGGTAAACTACCATGACGACGAATTTTTTGTATCAACTTAATCAGCATTTTCCCCATAGTTACGCGATTACCCTAAGCGCTGCCAAGTTTGAATTGGGGCTATTGAGCCAAGTCAGCGAAACCCTTGCAAGCCTTCATCCTGCCATTCGCCTCTTACATCAAGACACCTTAGTCAATGAGCTTGATTGGCAAGCCAATGACACACTCGCCCAAGCTGAGCAAACCAGCCCTGTGACGACGATTCGCTGGATTGTGACGCTGGAATCAGATAGCGATATCAACGACTTACCCCAACGGGTCAAACAAATCGCCGCCAACAACCTCTATCACGTAGATATCAATGTCATGCCCCTTGCGACATTGGTGCGCCCGCATAAACTGGCGTTGTTTGATATGGATTCGACCTTGATTGAGCAAGAAGTGATTGTGGAATTGGCAAAAAAAGCCGGGATTGGTGAGCAAGTCGATACGATCACCGAATCTGCCATGCGTGGGGAAATTGATTTTGCCCAAAGCTTTACTCGCCGTGTGGCTTTACTTAAAGGGTTATCAAGTGAGGTGCTCGAAGATATTATTGCCAATCACATTACTTTTAGCCCAGGGGCAAAACGCTTGATTAGCGCACTAAAAAATCATGGTTACTATGTGGTATTGGTCTCAGGCGGCTTTAACTATTTTGCCGAATACGTAAAAAACAGCTTAGGAATGGATGAGAGTTATGCCAATGACCTAGATATCGTCGATAATCTAGTGACAGGTGAAATCACCTCAGCGATTGTAGATGGCAAGCGTAAAGCCGAAATTTTGCAAGCCGTGGCACAGCGTTTAAGCATTAAGCTGTCAGAGACTGTTGCTGTCGGCGATGGCGCTAATGACTTGCCAATGCTAGGGCTAGCTGATATCGGTATTGCCTATCGCGCCAAACCGATTGTGCGTGACCAAGCAGATTATGCGGTAACCGTCGCAGGACTCGATGGGGTGATGACTGTCTTGGGATTGAGCGATTCATGTTAGCGGTTAGTTTTAAAGATTATTTTTAAAAATGAATTTTAAAGATTATAAAAAAGCCACCCAGACTATCGAGTGGCTTTTTTGTTTTTTTGGATAAAAAAGCTAAATTGGCAATTTCGCCACGACTTTATCGACGATGACTTGTAATTTTTGCCTCACTATCGGTGATAAAATGACAATACCGCCTAGCACACCCATGAGACAGCCGAGCACGGTATCCCAAAACCGCGTGACGATAATCTCACTGATTGCGGTAGGCTGCACCGCGCTGTACTCTGCCAAAAAGATGGTCAGTGGGGTGATAAAAATAACCGCCACCCCATAATGGCGTACCACAAAAGTTTCAATACAAAACATCATGCCAAAAATGCCTAGCGCCACACCCATATCGCTCAAATGCACCGATAGCAATAGCCAAGCTAGCAGCATACCAATCGCCGTACCCACAATCCGATGTATCTGCTTGCCCCACATGCTTTGAAAATTCATCCCTTGCATGATGACATAGCAGCTCATCGGCACCCAATATGGTTTGGGCATCTCTAGCCACAGCGCGAGCAGCAATGATAAAGCGATAAACGCCGATACAATGAGCGTATCACCCAAAATCTCCCGCACGGGCATCGATGTGTTTACCGGTAAGACAGGCTTGTTATAAATCAGCAGTAACGCATAAAAACATGCCACCATCCCCGCAAACAACGTGCCCAATACCACCACGCCAATCAGCTGTGGGATTTGTGACACGGGTGCAGGCATAAACAGCGCAATCGCTGAAGCCATGATGATAAACAGCCCAGCAGGCGGTGGTAACTTATAATAACGGCTAAACAGCGTACACCAAAAGGTCACAAAAAACATCAAGGGAATCGTCAGAATGGGCACGTTGTGGGCGACCAAGCCAACGGCAAAACACGCGACCATCCCAAAACTACACGCCAATACCGTGGTCATGCGAGACAATAACGACCCAGTATAGGGTAAGTTTAAAATCACCATCGCACCGAGTGACGCGAGTAGCCCCATGCGCAAATCACTCAGATACGCGCCTATCATCACTGGAAAACTAATCGCAAATGCCACAAACAACGGCATATGCCAAGGTCTAGGATTGCGATTGAATTGGGTCAAGGTGGTGAGCGGGTGCTTGATATATTGATGAGTGATAGGGTTGTCCAAATGAAAGACTCTTTTGTTAATCATACTGAGGGATAAAAATTTAAACTTAAACTTAAATAACCTGCTAAAAATACAAAACTGGAGCAAGCCCCAGTTTTAGATGTTTATCTATTTTACATTTCATCCAAATTTAATTGGACTTAATTAGATTCGCTGTAGCGATTAGCTAGCTTGATGAATGAATCCGATTTATCGACCTGACTCATCAACCAAAGACACGCCAATACGCTGGGCAACTTCTTCATAACCTTCGACCACATCACCTAGGCTTTGACGGAAACGGTCTTTATCCAGTTTTTTCTTGGTTTGTTTGTCCCAGACGCGGCAACCATCGGGTGAGAACTCATCGCCCAGTACGATACGGTCTTTGAATACCCCAAATTCTAGTTTGAAATCCACCAACATCAAACCACCGTCATCAAACACTTTTGATAACACGTCATTGACTTTAAAGGTTAAGGCTTTCATTTCATCCAGTTGAGCTTGCGTTGCCCAGCCGAGTGATACCGCTAATGAATCATTTACCATTGGGTCGCCCAGACCGTCATCTTTATAGAATAATTCAAAGGTAGGTGGTGTCAACGCTTGACCTTCTTGCAATCCTAAGCGACGTACTAGGCTACCTGCCGCATAGTTACGTACCACACACTCGACGGGAATCATTGTTAGGCGTTTGACCAGCACTTCTTCATCCGATAATTGCTGTTCAAAATGGGTTTCGATGCCTGCTTCGCTGAGTTTTTGCATGATAAAGGCATTAAAGCGGTTATTGACTTTGCCTTTACGCGCTAACTGTTCGATACGCTCGCCGTTGAACGCAGAGGTATCATCACGAAATTCTAAAATCAGATAATCTGGATTGTCAGTTTCGAAGACTGATTTTGCTTTGCCTTTATAAAGTAAATCGAGTTTTTGCATGGTAATTCCCAAATGGCTGTTTAAGATTGGCTAAGGTTGGCTCAGAGTAGCTAATTTATGACAGTTGCATTGATTGGCTGATACGCGGTTAGCAACACAAGCTGCCAACTATCATAGATGCTATCAGCCACTCTCTATTTTACGGTACTAATTGGACGCGGTAGCTCAAAACGCTTACTGCCTTCTTTTGTGATTTTTAACGTATTTTCACCCGATTGCGGCACTGCATAAACTGGCGTAAAAGGTAGCGTTTGTGCATCTGCCGGTAATTGGATGGGTTCAAGTTTTTTGGTCTTTGTATAGTCCAAAGAATTGTCGCCAACTTTACGTTTAAAAGTAGTACAGCCTGTCATAGCAATGCTAGCAGAGGCAATAATCGCTAGGGCTAGCTGGGCGTTGAATCGATTGCGGTTGGTGCTGCGTGTTTTTTTCATAGTAAACCTGCTTTGGCAAGTGCTTCATCCATCACTTGTTGGTGTTCTGGGGTAAGCCAAGTTAATGGTAAACGGATACCTTGCTCAATATGACCCATTTTGTGTAACGCATATTTTGCAGGAATTGGACTTGACTCGATAAATAAATCTTGGTGTAAATGGGCTATTTTTTGGTTTAATGCTTCGGCTTGTTCAAACTCACCTTTGAGTGCCAAGCCAAAAATTTGGCTCATGATTTTTGGTGCGACATTGGCGGTCACTGAGATATTGCCTTTTGCCCCATGACGCATCAGTGCTAACGCGCTTTCATCATCCCCTGACCATACAATCATGCGACCTTTTACTGCTTCAATCAGTTTGGCACCACGCGCCACGTCACCCGTCGCATCTTTAATCGCGATGATATTTTCGATATCCGCTAAGCGCTCGACCGTTGCTTGCTGCATATCAACAACAGTGCGCCCGGGTACGTTGTATAGCACTTGGGGAATGTCCACGGCTTCAGCAATGGCTTTATAGTGTAAGTATAGCCCTTCTTGGGTCGGTTTGTTGTAGTAGGGCACAACCAACAGCGCGGCATCAGCGCCCGCCTGTTTGGCGTGCTGGGTCAATTCAATGGCTTCAACTGTATTGTTAGCGCCTGTACCCGCGATGACGGGAATACGACCACCCACTTGCTTCATGGTAAATTCAATGACGTCCACATGCTCTTGCATGGATAAGGTTGCGGATTCACCGGTCGTACCAACCGATACCAGTACGTCCGTATCTTGCTCGATTTGCCAATCAATGAGATTTGCCAATGATTGCCAATCGACGTCACCATTGCTATGCATAGGTGTAATCAACGCGACCATAGAGCCTTGTAGTTTATCTAAAATGGGGGTCATAACAATACCTTGGACAAAACCTTAAGTAGAATATGTAACAGCTGCGACAATTTTTTGAAAATTTTTGTCTAGTGTAGCATATATTTGGGGCGAAGTTTAAGCGCTTTGATAGCAAACGCAAGTTTCTCCACCGCTATAGCAAATCAGGTTATAGACCCCATTCAACCCGATAATAAGGCAGCAGCTGGTTTATAGTGGCTGGTTTACAGTGGCGAATGGTATGGGTTAAGCATCAACCGTTTGAACCTGGATAGTTAGCACATCAATGGTGGGCGGGCAGTTAAACCGAAACGGCAACCCTGTCATGCCAATCCCAGTATTCACCCATACTTGGTAGCGTTTGCTGGGTTTGTTAGCCGCATTGAGTGCTTTGGGATGATAGTCGGATTGTTTGGGTATATCGGGTTGACGTAACCCTGCCGCCAGTTTATTACCTGTCAATGCTCTCACCATCAGCGGTGTCAGTATAGGTATATTGACCTGCCCACCATGGGTTTGCCCCGCAATCACCAAAGTATCGTTGTTGGCGTCACTTAACGTTCGCGGATTGGCTTCTAACTGCTTGATATCATGGGTGGCAATCACTAATGGCTGCCCCGCGCCGCGCTGCTGTTCAATCACGCGCGGTAAATCCATTGTACTGCCATTATGAATGCCTATGATTTTTATCCCGGCAATGCGCAAGCCTTGCTCAGGCAATAATTGAATACCGAAGGTTGGCAAAATATTCATTAACTGCATATTGCTAGCAGGTTCGCTATTTTGTGCATCATCGACAACCTGCTGGGTATCGGCATCGCTAAGGACGGTATAGCAAGGCTTGTTCAGCGTTTTAAATGGGCTTAGATGGGCATCCAAAGTTGTCGCTTGATATAACCAATCACCCAAAATCAGCACCGCATCAACATCTAAGCGGTTAAGGCATTTCACCAAACGCGCTAACTGATGGGGGTTAGAAAATATACCAATGTGGATATCACTCAGCACCGCAATTTTTGCAGCTTGTCGTTTGATAGATTGTGATAATGGCGCAGCCAGTGAAATATCGGTCGCAGGTTGATAGGTCGCAGATACGGTCAAATTGATTGAAAAATGCGAAACGCGCAGCCGATTGGGCTCAACCCAGCTCATATAGATATACAACAAGGATAACGCGATAAGCAGCCAGTAAATAATTTGGTTGTCATACAGCAGTTGCACGTTTGCCCACACCAACAACCAAACAAACCAATAGCGCGCGTAGAAACTGACCAGTTGCAGCAGGATTTGCAGATTATCTGTTCGCGCTTTGAGTTGCACGGTTTTTAGGCACGACCATAGGATTACCAAAACGGCAATGAGCGCTCCAAGATGACCTAGCCAACTGCCAATCATGCTACCACCCATATCAAGCGTTACCTAAATTTACTGAATAATCAATAATTTGCATGACAAATACGTATAAAAAAAGCGCCCATTATAAATGGCAATGATGAATATGACAATTTAAACTGTCATCATATCGCAAAAAATGGATTAACAGCTAGGCGAGTTTTTTGTATTAAATTGCTTTAAAAAACGCCTGACTTTGCATTTTCCCCCATTGTCTGTCAGCGACGGCAAAACAAAGACGAGCGCGTTTGCATACGTCGTACCCTGTTTAGCCTTAACCATGGGCTATTTAGATGGGCTAGCTACTTAAAAAACAAACCATAGAAAAAATCCGCCATCATTTATAAAAGCTGATATGATAGCTTATTTTCCCATGGCTTTTTAACCATAGCCTTTTAACCATAGCTTTTAAAATAGCCTTTTAAACACAGCCTTTTAAATGTAGCACGGTGACCCAATTTGCTCAGCGCTTGCTTAGATTTTTTGGCTCTTTAACTCATTAATTTGAAGGACGTCAGCGTTATGACAGCAAGCGTTAATGTGTCAAACTCCCCTATCAAAGAAACTCTCCAGCCGCAAGCACAGGCTAACCATCGCCACGCGTTTGATGTGGTAATTGTTGGCAGTGGCGGTGCAGGTTTATCGTTAGCTTTATCCTTGCCAAGCCATCTATCGATTGCGGTTTTGGCAAAAGACAAGCTCACCGAAGCCAGCACTTTTTATGCCCAAGGCGGCGTGGCAGCAGTACTATCGGATGATGACTCGGTTGATGAGCATGTCGATGATACCTTGATTGCAGGGGCAGGTCTTTGCCATGAAGATGCGGTACGTTTTACGGTAGAGCATAGCCGAGAAGCGGTGGAGTTTTTGCTCAAACAAGGTGTCAAGTTTACCTTGGATGAGAACGAAACCTTGCACCTGACCCGTGAAGGTGGTCATACCAAACGTCGTATCATCCATGCGGCAGATGCCACTGGGGTGGCCATTTCTACCACGTTAGTCAAACGTGTCAAACAATGTCCGAATGTCAAACTGTTTGAGTATGTCGCTGCCATTGATGTCATCACCACCAACAAACTTAGCAAACACAACTACAGTCCGATTAGCGAGCCCAATCGTGCCGTGGGGCTGTACGCCCTTGATTTGGCCACCAATCAAGTCATTACCTTTACCGCGCCCTTTATCGCCTTAGCATGCGGCGGGGCATCAAAAGCGTATTTGTATACATCTAACCCAGATATTGCCACGGGCGATGGTATCGCGATGGCATGGCGCGCAGGTTGCCGCGTTGCGAATTTGGAATTTAATCAGTTCCATCCTACTTGTCTATATCATCCAGAAGCGCGTTCGTTTTTAATCACCGAAGCCATGCGCGGTGAAGGTGCCTACCTGCGCCTGCCAGCAACCAAAGAACATCCAGAAGGTGAGCGCTTTATGCTTCGCTTCGATGAACGGGGTGAGCTGGCACCGCGTGACATCGTGGCTCGCACCATCGATTTTGAGATGAAGCGTTTGGGAATACGTCATGTTTGGTTAGATATTACTCATAGAGACCCAGCGTTTATTAAAGGTCATTTCCCTATGTTATATGAGCGGCTACTAGAGCTGGGCATTGACATGACCCAAGATAAAATCCCCGTGGTACCCGCCGCTCACTACACGTGTGGTGGGGTGATGGTCAATGAAAATGCCCAAACCGACGTGCTTAATCTATATGCCATGGGCGAAACGTCCTTTACCGGTCTGCATGGTGCCAATCGCATGGCGAGTAACTCGCTGTTAGAATGTTTTGTGTACGGGATGAGTGCAGCGCGGCATATTGCCGCTGCATTTGCAGAAAATCGCGTTCCCCCCATTCCTACTATCCCTGACTGGGACAGCCAAGATGTGACCGACCCTGACGAAGAAGTCATCGTGCTACAAAACTGGGATGAGCTGCGCCAAAGCATGTGGCACTACGTTGGTATTGTGCGCTCAGACAAACGCCTGCATCGCGCACTCAACCGCATTTTGTTGTTAAAACAAGAAGTCAATGATTACTACGCCAACTTTGTGGTCAGTAAAAATCTGATTGAATTGCGTAATTTGCTGCTAGTCTCTGAGCTGATTGTCCGCTCGGCGCTACTTCGCCACGAATCGCGTGGACTGCATTACAACAAAGACTTTCCACAAACTTTGCCAGTGGCGGCAGACGTGATTTTAACCCCATCTATGCCATAGTATGGGTTAAATAAAAAAGGGGAAGTTTATCATCCCCTTTTTTTATAATAATTCTAAAAGCTTTATGATACTAAGTAATAACACTAAATAACGACATTAAATACCCAGCTGTGTTAGCACTTTTGCCAACACTTCATCAGGTGTACCCTGCGCATCAATGCGTTTGACGCGCTGCGGTTCTTGCTGTGCTTGATAAGCAAACCCTTGATGCACCCGCTCAAAAAACGCTAGCTGATTTTGCTCAAAGCGGTCTAGTTTGCCGCGATTTTTGGCACGGCTCATCCCTTCTGTCACCGGTAAATCTAGCCAAATGGTCATATCTGGCATTTTTGCCACAAACTGTTGAATCAGTAATTCAATTTTGCTAAGTTCTGCCCTATCGCCCTGTTTGCGCCCAAACCCTTGATAGGCAATGGTGGAATCGGTAAAGCGGTCGCACAGCACCCATTTACCCTGAGCGAGCGCTGGTAAAATCACTTGCGCCACATGATCGGCACGTGCCGCAAACATCAATAAGAGTTCACTGTCCTCTGTCATGGTGGTTGCAGGGTCAAGTAACATGGCGCGTAACTGCTCAGCAAACGGACTGCCGCCCGGTTCACGGGTCTGGATAAAGTCGATGCCTTGCGCGGTCAAATGCGCTGCGACATTGGCAATCAAGGTGGACTTACCCACCCCTTCGGTACCTTCAAATGAGATAAATTGTTCGCTAATAGGGGCTTTCGCAGCTGTTTGCATGGGTATCGTTTTTTACTGACCTGATTGGCTGTTTTGGCTGGCGCGT
Source organism: Moraxella sp. CTOTU47915 (assembly GCF_031986685.1). NCBI lineage: Bacteria > Pseudomonadati > Pseudomonadota > Gammaproteobacteria > Moraxellales > Moraxellaceae > Moraxella > Moraxella sp. CTOTU47915. The sequence continues at coordinate 111,101 of NZ_DAMAAE010000003.1, read as the reverse complement.
TTTTCACGCATCACCCGCAAATAGTCTTGCACTGCTTGGTTATGGTCTTCTAAATTACTGGTAAATTTATGACCGCCATTGCCCGTTGCCACAAAATACAGCGAATCGGTTTGATTTGGGTTAAGTGCCGCTTTAATCGATGCAGTACTTGGTAAGGCAATCGGTGTTGGTGGTAAGCCGTCAATTTGGTAGGTGTTGTAAGCGGTTTTTTCTTCAAGGTCAGATTTGCGAATATTGCCATCGTAACGATCGCCCATGCCATAAATCACGGTAGGGTCGGTTTGTAGGCGCATATTTCTCTTTAGACGATTGACGAACACGCCTGCGACTTCACCACGCTCACTTTCGACACTGGTTTCTTTTTCAATAATTGATGCCATAATTAGCGCTTCATACGGTGTCTTGTACGGCAAATTGGCTTGTCGATTGTTCCAATTTTCCATCAGCGCCGTGTGTTGACGGGTAAATAAATCCGTTAGCACTTTTTTGTCACTACTGCCTTCATTAAAGTAATAGGTATCCGGTGAGAACCAACCTTCAAGGTTGCCATTCGGGTGATAGTCAGCAGGGATATTGAGCCCAAGTTTCTCAACGTCAACTTTGCTGCCCTGGATAACTTCGTTTTTAATCCCTTTATTGTCCATCAAATGTTGATATAAATCTTTGGCTGTTTTGCCTTCAATGATTTGCACTTTGATAAAAGCGACTTTTTCACCTTGTTGTAGCATGGCTAAATAATTGGCAAAACTTGGATTTTCAGGCAGTTGATAGACCCCTGAATGGAGCGGTTTATCCACCGTCATTTTGATATATAGTTTGGCCAGTGGCGCGACGAACAGCTTTTTCTTTTTATCCCAGTCGTCTACCAGCGCATAGTAGGTTTGACCTTTATTAATAGTCACCATCTGCTTAGGCTGGGTGATAGTGCCATATAGGGTGTTGTACCAAGCAAATAACAACCAGCCTAGCACCAATACAATAAACCCCACTAGCCCCAGTAGACGGTATTTATTTTTTTTGTTTCTACCGGTGATGTGGTCATTGAATTCTCGCGTTGAACGATTAATCAGACAAGCATCATTAATATTGACGTTTTTGCTATGCGGGTCTTCGTCATCCTTATCATTGATATCCTTGTCATCGATACCCTTATCTTTGCTATGATTGTCCTGCAATTGAGAATCTGGAATATCCGCGGCGTGAGGGGCGTCACTGTGCTGAGTAGGATGATGCTCAGAACCGTCTGAGTTACTAGACATATTATTATCAGATTGGTCGTTCATAGAGAAGGCTTATATTGACTCAATAAGCGAGAATTTAACAATTAATGACAAAAATAGCAATTTTTTTTAGTTACCAGCAACACGATTTAAGTGAATTTTTGCGCATAGATTGGGGTCAAATCAAGCGCGGTTGACTGCCCATTAGGTAGCATCAATGCCTGAATGGGCAAAATCCCGCGTACAGCATTGCAAAAGAACAAGCTTGTGATATTGGCTAACTCCTCGCTGGCTAAATACCGCTCCTCATGAGCCCTATCAGAGTCGGCAAACTTAGCCAATAACACCTGCCGCATCACCCCTTTTACCCCTGAGCGGTTGATGGGCGGTGTGTACCACACGTTTTCATGATTAAGCTGATAAAACACATTGCAAAAGGTACCTTCTACCCAATGCCCCATCACATCTTGTACCAGCCCATCAATCATTTGCGCATTTTGAGTTTGGTGCTGCCACAGCTCGTGACTTGCCATCACTTTATCTTGGGCGTTTAGTAGCTTAAGTCCTACCAAGGGTTTGGGTAGACACGCAATTTGCTGCGTAAGACAGATGGCGGTAGCGGCAGATTGGATGATGACTTGATTGGCTTGCTGTGATAATGGCTTATCCGTGCGCATAAGCTTAATAAAAGCGTCAAATTCAGAGTTACAAAATCCATAGCCTTTGATAGGTTGGTTTTTTCGGCAGACTATCAGCTTGAGCATACCGTGATTGAGGGTTTTAGCAAAATTGGCTAACTGACTATTAAAGTATGCGCGAATAGTATGATTGGGGGATTCTAAATTGGCTGCGTCTAAATTGGCTGCGTCTAAGTCCGCGTTGGTTAAATTGAGTTGTAACGCATGGGCACTCTCTTTGATTCTATCTAAATGGTAATTTAGCCAATTGATTTGTCCTGCCACCACCGCCATGGTGGTAAAAAACCCATCGCCATACGCTATCACCCGTGAGTCAATATCGATAGCGGTGATTGGCGTTTGCTTGGCATACTGAGCATCAGATAATGAATACCACATGGTTATTTGGCTACTTGATTAAATTAATAGTTGACTGTATGACAGTGAAAGCCGCAGCAATTAGCCGCTTTTTTTAGCGGTTTTGGCGGTGACAGTGGGTTTTCTGACCACCAAATCACAATGATAATTGTCACAGCGTGCTAATTCTACCAAAATTCCGTGGTAGCTCGCATTTTTAATCGGCTGTCCTTGCACCATGTGGGCAACAATGTCTGAGCCATCTTGTCCAAACCAATTTTGGGTCAGGTGAAACGCTGTTTTGGCATGCTTGATGCTGATGTTTTTAACGCTGGCATTGTCATAGGCACTGGCATAATACCACTGTACCTCGATATACATAGGCGAATCAAGCAAATCAAAATACGGCTCGCCAGTTTTGGCAAAACTATATTTACTTGCCACATTGCTTCGGTAGTCCAAACTTTGCGTATCAATGGTGATGGGTTGACCCAATAATAACGTCACAGCGTCGATATCGTGAATACTGACTTTGTTTGCCAGCGTTTGTTGCTGCCATTCATTGATGGGATAGACCACAGGTGTTGGCTGCGAGGTAGGGTTGATAGACGGATTGGCGGCTGCGGTCGATGCGGTAGTGCTAGCAGTCACACTGGCATTATGCTGTGAGGCGATTTGTTTGACCTTATCACAGCCAGTTAAGGTGAGTGTTAGAATAACGCACCCCCCGCCAAGATTTTTTAGCCAAGTGGGTTTATTTTGGGTAACGCTTTTTTGGGCAGCGCATTTTTTGGTAGCGCCTTTTTGAGTAGCGCCTATCGGATGTTCTGAGCGGTTTTGACGCGGTAAAAAAAGCGGTTTGCGGGCAATTAGCTTCATTGTGTAGTATATAACGGGTTGGTGTGGATAGCGCATTGTAACAAGGCATTGACAGCAGTTAACAGTACGCTTTTGTTGTTATTTTTAGCCAAATCGATGAAATGCTACGCTTTACACCCACCCAATCAATACCTAGCCAATCAAAACCCAGCATTGATATAGCAGCTACAGTTATTGTAAAGTGAGGGGAATTGGTAATTTTGCTCATCGTATTATAGGTTTTCCCATGTCATCAATTCCTGATTCAAACGTCCGTTATCATTGCATGGTAATCGGCAATCCGATTGCCCATAGCAAATCGCCTGATTTGCACCAAGCCTTTGCCAAACAAACGGGCATCACCTTGTCTTACCAACGCCAATATTGTCCCAACGATGTCGACAGCTTTACCGCTGTCGTCGAAGCATTTTTTGCAGGTGGTGGCACAGGGGCAAATGTGACCGTACCTTTTAAAGAGATGGCATTTGCGCTGTGCCAGCAGCGCGGTCAGCTATCTGAATACGCGCGCTTGGCGGGTGCAGTCAATACCCTTGCCATCAAAGGGGGCAAACTGTATGGCGACAATACCGATGGTCGCGGCTTGGTGGCGGATTTATTGTCGCAAGGCGTCAGGTTAAAAGACACAAATGTTGCTATTTTGGGGGCAGGTGGGGCGAGTCGCGGCGCGATTTTGCCATTGCTAGATGCGCAAGTAAAATCGCTACATATTGCCAATCGCACCGTAGAAAAGGCAAAGAATTTAACCCAATTATTTGATACTGATAAGCTCACCTTTTCAAGTTTGACGGATTTGCCCAACGATATTGAGGTGATTATCAATGCAACGTCGATAGGTCTGAGCGGTGACACCTTGCCGTTTGCCAAGGATATGACGGTCGATTTTGCCTATGACATGATGTATGGCAAACCATCAGCGTTTTTGGACTTTTTTAAGGCGAAACATGCCAAAACCTCGGATGGCTTAGGAATGCTGGTCAATCAAGGGGCATTAAGTTTTGCGCTTTGGACGGGTAAACAAGTCGATTTGACGAATTTTCACTTTTAGCTGTTTTATAAAAAAGCAGTTAGCACTCGCCTATGCTTTAGATGAAATAGACAAAACCAAAATTTGCCCAAGAGAGCGCAGGAAAACCCAATAAAAAAAGCCAGTTTTGTCACTGGCTTTTTTTAGTCAGGCTAATTTAGCGATTCGCATTCCCTAATTGCGCCAAAATATCACTGATTTCTTTATTGGCTTGGCTTTCGGTTTGGGTATCACCATGTGGTGTCAAGTTGTCAAATAACTGTGGCAAAAGCTCCGCCATACTTTGACGGACTTCGCTTTGGTCGACACCAGTTTGTGCCGCAACTTGCGCCAACTCATTATTATCAAATAGCTGATTGATATCATTGGCATCCAATGGTTGGTTTGTTTGGTCAGCACTCATCCAAGAGTTGGCTTGATGGCCAAATCCCATATTTTGGATTTTATTAAAAGCGCCTGATAGACCACCATTACGCTGAATAAACATCAACGCAATTGGCAACAAAGCCGCCATTAACATACCCTTACCACCAAAGCCACTTTGGCTTTGTGGAAATTGGTTCATACCTACGTTATTGCCCATGCCACCGCTTAGGCCGCCGCCCATGCCACCCCCTAGCACGCTACCCAGCACTTGTCCTAGCACGCCACCTTGTGACATACCTTGATTTTGGTTCATTGCCATACCGATGATATCATCCAACCCAAACCCATTAGACTGCATTTGCGGTTGCTGCACCCCGCCGCCTAAGACATTACCAAAAATATTCCCTAGGCCGCCCATATCCGCTTGGCTTTGACCGCCCATTCTGCTTTGGCCCATTTTGCTTTGAATGGCACTTTGCGCCACTTGTGTTACTAGACTTGTTAATAGACCCATGGTCGTTCCCTTTTATTTATCTTTTTCAATGATTATTGTATATCACCAATGATACCGCGCTGACGTATGCCAATTGCCAACTGCACTTAAGTTCAAGACTTAAGTTCAAACTAAAATGCGCTGTCGCCTCAACACTTGGTTGATTTAATTGTAGCAATATTGAATATAACTTATATACCATTTTTGTTATCGCCCTAGCGTGTTTGCTAGCACCTTAAATTGCCGCCATGTATCGCGGTCCACTTGGTCTTGCCAAATGGTTACGCTGATTTTAGTTGGCGCTGATTCTATCAAGCCAAATGTTAAAATCACTAGGCACCCCATATCAGCGATGCCCAGCAAGCTTGCCTGCCACACCGCTTGCTTATGATGTATAGGCACTTTGACAACCCCACGTACCCACTGGATTTGCCAAGTTAAAAAATCAAAGTTGTCATAGGGTAAGGTTTGATCGTTCGTTTGCGGTTTGGCGTGTAACGATGAAATAGCCAATAAGTGACAACTAGAGACTTGCCCGAACCAAAGACTGGCTATAGCGACCATACCTAGCAAAATTTTGTAGGTAAGCGACAAAGGTACGAGTGCCAAAATACCAACAACCACCCATAAACAAGCCCCCCAAAGCAGTTTTTTATCCACACTGGGTTTGAGCGTGGCATCAATGTCAATAAATGAGGTATTATGACGCGATAAATAGCGCTCGTTCATCTAAATCAATTAAGAAGAAGCTTTTAATGATTTGAGCTTGGCTATCAAATCAGCAAATTCTGGCTTGGTCGGATGATTGTGTAAAAACCAATCCAGCAAATCAGGATCTTCTTCTTTCACCAATTCTGCAAAAATTTGCTGCTCTCGTGAGTCGGCTTTTAGATAGTGCGCTCTCACATACGGGTCAAAATAATAATCGAGTTCTTTTAGACCGCGTCTGGCACGATAGATGACTTTGCGCTGCTCTAATGTAGGTTCTGGCTGATTGTCACTCATGATAAATCCTTGTCGTTGCGCGTTAAATTCATGTATTTTTTTACCTGTTATTAAGCTTTTGCCTGTTGCGTCGCTTGCCACATCGCAAGCCCTGCTTTAGTCGCTGCTACATTATGGGTGCGCAAGATACACGCCCCTTGCTGCACAGCAAATAGCCCTGCAACCATACTAGCAACATCTCTATCGGTAGGGTCATGGGGTAGATTGGCTGACTTGAGGACTTCCCCAACAAAGCGTTTACGGGATAATGCCACCATGACAGGTAAGTTAAACGTATGCAACCGATAAAATTCATTCAGCCATGCCAGATTTTGCTGGGCGTTTTTGGCAAAGCCAAACCCTGGGTCAATGATAAGATTGTCACGTCTGACCCCACCCTCCATAACCTCATCAATGCGCTGCTGTAACTCGCTAATAACATCGGTATATAAATCTTGATAATTATCTAGCTGATTCATGGTCGTTGGCTCACCGCGCATGTGCATGAGCATGACAGGGATATCGAGTTTGGCAGCGGTAGCAATGGCATCGGGGCGCGTCAAGGCTCGTACATCATTCCAAATTTTGGCGCCGACTTGACTGGCGAGTGTCATCACGGTCGGGCTACTGGTATCGACCGACACCCACACTTGCTCACCAAAGTTATGATTAATCGCTTCAACCACTTTGATGACGCGGTCAACTTCTTCTTGCTCACTCACAGGGCTGGCATTTGGGCGAGTAGATTCACCACCCACATCGATAATCGTCGCCCCGTCTTTGATCATCTGCTCGGTATGACGCAAGCCTTGGTCGATATGATTATATCGACCACCATCAGAAAATGAATCTAGGGTGACATTTAAAATACCCATGATATGGGGATTAGATAAATCGAGCGTTTGATTATGATAATGAATGGCAAAGTTGGGAATGGGCTGTAACTGCATGATGTCCACAATGATTGCTAAAATTTTTTACTATTTTAAGTGAAAAACAAAAAAACCGCTATCAAGTTGGTAGCGGTTTTTGAGTAACTCATATCATGGATAATTTACATTGCAGGTAACGGCGGCGGGGTTAAGCCCGACCCACTTGACGGTGGGTTGCTTGGTTTATCGAAATTTACTCTAACAGGCTCTTGATAAACTTTAGGCTCGCGTGGTGGAATACCTGCCATAATATCTTGCAATTGGTCACGGTCGATAGTTTCCCATTTCATTAACGCGTCGACCATGGCATGCATTTTGTCCGCATTACCTTCAATTAATGCACGTGCGATATCATACTGCGCTTCTAGGATACGACGAACTTCGTCGTCCACTTTCTGCTGGGTCGCTTCTGAAATAGTGCGAGATGAGGCACCAAAGTAACCTTGGTTTTCATCTTCTTCATACACCATCACACCCATGGCATCTGACATACCGTATTTGGTAACCATGGCACGTGCCATTTTAGTAGCACGTTCAAAATCATTTGACGCGCCAGTCGATTGCTGATTGATAAACACTTCTTCGGCGATACGACCACCAAACAAAATCGCAATATCATTTAGCATTTTTGACTTATAAACGCTGGTCTGATCATGCTCTGGCAATTGCCAAGTAACACCTAATGCCCAACCACGCGGCATAATAGTGACCTTATGGACAGGATCGGTACCCGGTAGCATTTCAGCTACTAAGGCATGCCCTGCTTCATGATATGCCGTTGCACGACGCTCTTCTTCACGCAGTACCATCGATTTACGTTCTGGACCCATATACAGCTTGTCTTTGGCTTCTTCAAAGTCGTTCATATCAACTGACGCTTTATTGTTACGTGCAGCAAATAGTGCCGCCTCGTTCACCAAATTCGCTAATTGTGCACCACTAAAACCTGGGGTACCACGCGCCAATGAACGAATATCGACGCCAATTGTTGAGGGCAATTTTTTCATGTGTACACGAAGAATTTGCTCACGGCCTTTGATATCAGGCAAGCCAACTTGTACTTGACGATCGAAACGACCTGGGCGCAACAATGCTTTATCGAGTACATCGACTCGGTTGGTTGCAGCAATCACGATTACCCCGTCATTGCCTTCAAAACCATCCATCTCAACCAATAACTGGTTCAAAGTTTGTTCACGTTCGTCATGACCACCGCCCATACCCGCACCACGATGACGACCGACAGCATCAATCTCGTCAATAAAGATGATACAAGGGGCATTTTTCTTGGCTTGTTCAAACATATCACGCACACGGCTTGCACCGACACCCACAAACATCTCAACAAAGTCAGAACCTGAAATTGAGAAGAATGGTACTTTCGCTTCACCTGCAATCGCTTTGGCAAGCAAGGTTTTACCAGTACCGGGTGGACCTACCATCAACACACCACGTGGAATAGTCGCGCCAAGTTTGGTAAATTTTTCTGGGTCACGTAAGAAGTCGACAATTTCTGTTACTTCTTGCTTGGCTTCATCACACCCTGCCACATCTGCAAATGTCACTTTGATTTGGTCTTCTGATAGCATTTTGGCTTTAGATTTACCAAAACTCATCGGACCCATGCCGCGACCACCACCTGCACCACCGCCGCTCATATTACGCATGATGAACAAGAACAAACCAATAATCAATAGCACTGGGAAGCTTGCAATCAGTAATTGCATCATCACACCTTGACGTTCAGGGGTGGCGCCTTGAACTTCAACATTATGCTTGATAAGCTTTGGCATTAGCTCAGTGTCAGTGACCGCAGGACGCACTGTCTCAAAAGTTGAGCCGTTTTTCTTTTCGCCAGAAATTTGCTCACCGTCAATCTTGACACTTTTGACCTGGTCAGTTGCCACCGCAGTGACAAATTGGGAGTAATTGAGCTTATCAGGTTCATTGCGGGTATCAAAATTGCTAAAGACTAGCACTAATACCCCTATCACAACTAACCACAATAAGGTATTTTTTACCATGTCGCTCACGTTGTTTTTCATCCTTCGCGTTAGGGGGTTGATTAAAAAGTGGGGTTAAATCAAAATGTTTACCAAAGATAGATAGATTTTTCACCAAAAATAGACGTTATATTAATCTTTCAATATAGCATGATATATGGATTTACCTTAACATTATCAAGCGAATTCTCTGTTATTTTCTAGTAAAAACATATTACCAATTTTTATCCAGTTAACTTCATGGATAGACTAAAGCAAATTACCTTATTTGGTGGCAATCCAATACATTTCTTTTGAGCGCGCGCGTGACGCTGCAGGCTTGATACTGCGCACTTTACTAAAACGCTGCTGCATATTTTTTCGTAAAGCATCAGAGCCTTCGCCTTGGAATACCTTAATCACTAAGGTGCCACCTTCAGGGAGCACTTGCTCGGCAAAGTCCATGGCAAGCTCACACAAATAAATCATTCGTGGCTGATCGACTGCAGAAAACCCTGAGGTATTAGGCGCCATATCAGATAGCACCACTTCCACTTTTTTATCGGCGACTTCTGCCATGATGTTGTCAAACACTGCTTGCTCACGAAAATCACCTTGGATAAAGGTCACATTCTCTAGCGTATCCATCGGCAAGATGTCTGAGGCGATAAGTTTGCCAGTGTCACCGACTAGTTTACCCGCAACTTGCGACCAGCTGCCTGGGGCAGAACCCAAATCGACCACCGTCATGCCTTTTTTAATCAGCTGCAGTTTTTCGTTGATTTCTAGCAATTTGTAAGCCGCTCTTGCCCGATAGCCATCGCGCTGGGCAAGTTTGACATAGTGGTCGTCAATGTGCTCTTTCATCCACGCACGGCTACTTTTGGACAATTTTTTGTTGGTAATACGCGTTGCCATAATTCTCTACAAACTACCCTTTATATATAGTTTAAAAATTCTTCATTTAGGATTTGGCTAAAAAACCCAAAGCCATCCTAGAATGACTATCGGTAAATTTTGACAATCTCAAGACTTAAGGCTGTTATTTTAGCATATTTCATCAAGTTAGCTTGTGTTAACTCATGGATTGGCTATTGATTTTTTTAATCCAGTGATTTTTGTAGATTGATAAGTCATGGCAGCGTTTTTGCCTATGTGTTTTTGCCTATGTATTGCCCATAATTTATTAGGCAAAATGATTAATATGGTATAATGCTAGCTAATTTTCTTATAGGTCAATTGACAGTTATGGCAAATTCAAGCTTATCAAATGCTGATATCAAACATTTAAAAGGCATCGGTCACCAGCTGAACCCGGTGGTAATGATTGGTGGTCAAGGCGTTACCCCAACCGTTATTGAAGAAATTGGGCGCGCACTGACCGATCATGAGCTGATTAAAGTAAAAATCCCAGCCGGTAGCAAAGCAGATCGTGACGCTGTGGCAAATGCGATTGCTGAAGCCACTGATGCGATTTTGGTCACCAGTATCGGTCGTATGGTGCTATTATTACGTCGCAATCTGGACGCCAATCCTAAGTTATCAAACTTGGTACGTTTTGGCTAAGGCTACAATGGACACGTTACAGGGTGAGACATTCGCACTGACGAGCACGGTTGAACCATTCACCGTATCGGCAATACTGGACTACCAGCTATCAGTACATGTGGTCGCTGATAGTAAATTTTTAACTATCTTATTTGATGCTGCCCATCCCAAGATTGATGATAGTCAAACCGCTCTACAAGCTGGTCTATGGGCAAATTTTCCGACATTTAGCCCATCGGCACTTCAACGTGTAATGCGTCAAGATTATTTATGGCAAGCAGATTGTTTTGAGTGTTTTATTGCCAAAGATAGCCAAGCGGATAGCCCGTATCTTGAGGTCAATTTGGCGACCAATGGTGAGTTTAATCTTTATTATTTTGACAGCTATCGGACACCGAATGCATTACCCCCTCGGCGCTTGCCTATCACAGCGCTGACTTATGGTGAGGATATCAATTTTTTTAGCCAGGCGGTTACACAAGATAGCGAGCTTCCGCTTGTTTTTTGGTGTTCTGCAAGTCCATTACTCCTCACCCATGTACGAGCGGTACAGCAGCAATATGGGTTTAGCGTTGGTACTTTTCGTGTCGGTATGACATTTGCCAAATCAGCATTGGATAAGTTGGTTGGTGCAAATGGTAATTATGCGCTAAATCCAACGCGTGTGATTCAGCAACCGCCAGACAGCGGCTTAGCAGATAACTCAGCTCCAACCGTCGATGAAATGAGTTATTGGGCCATACAGCATGCACATCCAGCGGACTTTCATAACAAAGCACACTGGATAAACACCTAAATTATGATAGTTTTAAACCATAGCGCAGCGAAAAATAAAAAACTGGCATATAAGCCAGTTTTTTTATATATCGAGATATTGTCACGATTAACGCGCTGGCGCCATTGCTAAGTAAGTTTGCGGATTGACAGCTTGACCATTTTGGCGTACTTCATAATGTAAGTGGGCGCCTGTTGAACGACCCGTGTTGCCTACCGCCGCGATTTGCTGGTTTGCATACACCGTATCGCCAACGTTAACATAGTTTGCAGAGGTATGTGCGTAACGCGTGACAGTACCGTTGCCATGATCTACTTCAACATGACGACCATACCCTGTACCCCAACCTGAGAAAGTCACCACACCATTACCTGTGGCATAAATAGGGGTGCCGATGGGAGCAGCAAAGTCCATGCCTTTATGAAACTGTGATTTACCAGTGACAGGGTGGATACGATAGCCAAAACCTGAACTCATGCGCGCAGATGAAACAATCGGACGTACGGTCAACATGCCATTACCTGCATAGCTGCCCATGGCAGGCATGTTGATAATGGTGGTTGGCTGAGTCGATAGCTTTTGTGCTAAACTTGCGAGGCGGTCTTCTTTTTGCTGGGTTTGCTGGCTTAGGTTTTTGATGGCCGCATTGACGGCATCTGAAGGCAGATAATAATCTTCACCATCATCTTCACGAACAATAACTTGACTGGTTTTACCGGCATTGGTAATCGATAGAATTTGAGCTTGTGCAACACTCATTGTGGTTAAAGCAACAACTGGTAATGCGATTAGAGCTAATTTCATCTTTTATCCTTTGTTAAACCTTATGCTATTAAACCCTGTGCCAATGTCATGTGAACGCTACTTGAACGCATTGGCAAGATTTAATTCACTATAATTTGGTCTTAAAATCACCTACACTAACACTAAGACCCAATACTAAGACTACATCAAATTTTTTGTCGCTTAACTACCCACCACACTGCTCATTGACTATGAAAAAACCAACCAACCATCTTGCTTCTCGCACTGAGCGTCTTGCCAACTATCAATTACCGTTTCAAAAAAAGCTGCAGCAATTACAGCAATTGACGGACGATGTTCGCAGTGCTTGGCAAAACGTATTGACTGAGGAAGTCTTAGCAAGCTTACAAGTGATTGCTTGTGAATCCTTTATACTTGTGGTTAGTACAAATAGTCATACCCTTGCCAATCACCTCAATTACAACCAGCAGCACCTACTGTCAACCCTGCAAGCGTTCGATAACAATTTTCATCAATTTAATCAGTTACGTTTTCGCGTGGTGATTGTCAAAGCTAGTTATGACTCGCAAATGCCAAATTTACAGTGTAATCACAATGTTAGCAATGTAAAGAAGTGTGAGCTAAGCGAATCTACGAAGCGAAATATAACACAGCTATGTGACCTTGTCACGGATAACGAGCCGCTTAGAATGGCGTTACAAAAATTGATAAAAGACTAAAATAACCAAGTTACAATGTAATTTTATGTAAATTATGTTACTGATATCGCAAGATTTATCAATAGATTCATGGCTTATGCAAGTGAAAGTAAAAATATAGGAAAAAATTTACAATTAATAGGATAGACAAAGATATCTTTTTTTTTATTTTTAGTGCGCTTATAGTAGCCAATGGCCAAAAAAAGATATCCAAAAATTAAATGATAAAATTGAGTGGTTGGGTTTAGTTAGTGTAATAAAATGATAACTTCTTGATGAAAAAATGTTACTAATTAACCTGTATGTAAAATTTTTTGATTAGTGAAAATACACAATAAAATTAATAAAGTTAAATAAATCTAGTTAACATTGTCATTCTTTGTTACAACTTTATAGTTAGTTTCATCGCTAAATAAAGCCTGTAACAATTTATTATTGAGCGCATGCCCTGACTTATACGCATAAAACTCGCCCAAAATCTGGTGCCCGGCAAGGTATAAGTCACCAATCGCATCTAGTACTTTATGGCGTACAAACTCATCATCAAAGCGTAACCCTTCAGGATTAAGCACCCCATTGTCATCTAAAACAATGGCGTTCTGCATACTCCCCCCCAGCCCTAAGTTATTGCTTTTTAGGTATTCAATATCTTTTAAAAAGCCGAATGTGCGCGCTTTGGCAATATGCTCGATAAAATTGCCTTCATTAAAATCCAATTTAAACGTTTGATGTGAGGCATTAAACGCAGGGTGATTAAAGTCAATTTGAAAATCTAATACAAATCCATCGTAGGGACGAAATCCAGCGACTTTATCCTCCACGCGAACCTCAATTGGTTGCAACACCTGAATATAGCGTTTGGCAGACGTTTGCTCGGCAATACCCGCTTGCTGCAATACTTGTACAAATTCGATGGCACTACCATCCATGATTGGAATCTCAGGGGCGGACACTTCGATTTGTAAATTATCAATTTGAAGCGCAGCAATTGCACTCATCAAATGCTCGACTGTCCCAATGCGCTGACCTAGCTCATTGGTGAGATTTGAGGACATCATGGTATCGGTTACCGCATGATAGATAGCGGGAATGGGCTTTGCCTGTGCCACATCACTACGTAAAAATTGAATCCCATAGTCAACGGGTGCAGGAGAAAAGCGCAGGTGTACAGGGTTACCACTATGTAAGCCGATGCCTTCAAGATTGATGGGTTGTTGAATAGTACGCTGCTGCATAATGCCCCTTAGTAGATTGCATTCATCCTTAGCCAAAGCTAGGTTGATATAATTTGTTACATTTGGCTATTCTACCATTGTCCCTTTCTACATCATAGTGATGCTTGATTGATTTTATCGACCTTTATGATTGACTCCATTGATAAAAAAACCTCACAACAATTAAGCTGTGAGGCTTTTGAAAAATTATACGGTATCTTAGCGATTTTGCTGGCGACGTAGATAGTCTTGAATACTGTTGCCTGTGCGTTGTGGCTGCGAGGATTGCGGTTGTGCTGGCGCAGGCTCGATAGCTTGCTGTACAGGTGGCTGAGGTGCAGGGATGGATTGTGGTATATCACGGCGTGCCGCATACGCAGGTTCATGCGTGCCTGCTTCCACTTTGTGGGTGCTAGAGGCATCTGAGACAAAATCTCTAGCTGGGTGCTTTGGGGTATTATCTAGCGTAAGACCGGTTGCCACCACGGTCACTTGGATTTCATCGCCCATGTCTTCATCAAATACCACACCGTAGAAGATGTTGGCTTCGTCAATATCCACCAAGCTATGCACTTTTTGGGTGATGCGTTCTTGCTCTTCAAAATTGAAATCTGAGCTAGCCACCACGTTGACCAATAGACCTTTGGCATTTTTAAGTAATAAATTGTCAAGCAATGGGCTTTTGATGGCTTTTTCAGCAGCGATCTCAGCGCGGTCTTCCCCACTGCCTTTACCGATACCCATCATCGCATGACCCCGTGAGGTCATTGCCGTGCGAATATCGTTAAAGTCGATATTAATAAAACCATCTTTTGAAATCATATTAGAGATACCTTGCACCGCTTGAAGTAACACTTCATCGGCTTTTTTGAAGGCGTCTTTCATAGAGATTTTGCCATACACTGTCATCAATTTATCGTTGGGGATAGTGATGATGGAGTCGACAAAGTTAGAAAGCTGCTCAATACCTTCTCTAGCCACTTTATTACGTCTGCCACCTTCAAAGGTAAATGGCATGGTCACTACCGCAACGGTCAAAACGCCCAGCTCTTTGGCAAGTCTGGCGATGACTGGGGCAGCGCCTGTACCCGTACCACCGCCCATACCCGCGGTAATAAATACCATGTCAGAATTTTCTAACAATTGGCGAATTTGTTCTTCATCGCTCTCGGCTGCTTCACGCCCTACTTCTGGGTTGGCACCTGCGCCCAAGCCGCGGTTGTTATTTTTGATACCGAGCTGGATTTTATTGGGCGCTGACAGGCGGTCAAGCGCTTGTCTATCGGTATTGGCACAGACGAAGGTAATGCCTTTTACACCATTTTGTACCATGGTTTCAACGGCATTGCCACCGCCGCCACCGACACCGATAACGGTTAAACGGGCTGAATCGGCAAATGTATCAGTGTGATCTTGTACAATACTAAACTTCGCTTCCATAATTGAAAATCTCCGTATACTGTCAAGTAGGCTTGAGCAGCATAAATAGCAAACATATTAAATTAAATATCAATTAAATCATTACACAATTAGTGGATTTTAGAGTTAATCATAACATGAGCACTCTTAAAATACTAAATATCTCTTTTTTAGAAAAATTTACCAAAAAATTTATTCACAGTTTTGAGTTTTTCTCGCATGGGCTTAACTTGCAAAGAGTCAGGTGAGCTTTTCTCGCTATGATGAAACGCCTCACTTTGGCTATATAACAGTGTGCCAAACGCGGTTTGGTATTTACGCTCACCAATCATTGCCGCAATGGTGCGAAGCTTGTCATCATCACCATATTGGGTATAAGCAGAAATCGCTGAGTGTTGATTGACCTTGTTTACTTTATTGGCAAAGATTTTTTTGGCTAATGGCAATAATCCACGCATTTCAGCACCACCGCCCGTGATCACATAGCCTTGTTGTAAAAACTCACTTAGTCCTTCTTTATCCAGCTCTTTTTTAATATGACCTAAAATACTGATATAGCGGGCTTCCGTGACTTCAAGGAGCTCAAGCATATTAATGGTTTTTTCATCGTCATGCTGTGAACGCTTGATGGTAAAAAATTGGCTTGAGTCAATCCCATGACGATCAACATTGGCTTGGGATTTTTTCATATTCTCTGCTTCAGCAATGGTGACATCTAGCAGCATAGAGATATCCAGTGTTGCGTGATGTCCGCCTTCGGCAAAACAATGGGTATAAATCAGCTTATCTTCACGGTAAACGCAGATACTGGTCGTCGATGCCCCAATATCAATCAGACATACACCATGGTATTTTTCTTCGGGTAATAAACCATATTCGGCGGTAGATACGGCATCAAATAGCATTTGGTCGATACTGACATCACATTCTTGCAGCAGTTGCTGTAAATTCTGGCGACCTTTGACCGGCATCATCATCAGATGATAGAGTACCATCAAGTCACTCGCTTGCATCCCAATCGCATCATCAATCATCTCAGCATTGCCATCTAAAGCAATACCTTGCTGGGCATAATGCATCAAATACAAATCATCTTGGAGATGTTTATTTTTGGCTTGGGTTAGCGCGGCGACCACGTCTTTGGCTTGTACGATATCGTGTTTGATTTTGACTTCGCCCACACTATTGACGCTTTGTAAATCTGGGGTAGAAAAACTAAGCCAAACACTGTTTACGCGGCAATTTGCCATGTCTTCAGCGTTTTGAATAGATTGTTTGATGGCAGATTTTAGACGTTCGCGGTGGCGAATGGTGCCTTGGGCGAAATCATGGTTTTTGACGGTAGATAAACCGATAATACGAATATCTTGCGCACTGTGGATTTGACCAATCACAGTATGAATAGCGGTAGCACTTAGGTGGACGACGACGATCAGATCTGGCTTTTTCATAGAACACTACAAAATTATGTTTCACCTAATGGCTGGGGTTGGCGGTGGTTTTTAAGGCGTTAGTTTTCGAATCGGTTGTTGAGTTGGCATCGGTCACGGATTTAGTATCATCCGATTTGGCATTGACGGCAGCTGTATCACCAGCTTGCTGTATCACAGGTCGTTTGGTAATTGCCATGCCGTTTTTATAGCGTAAATCCACCGTTTGCAGCGTTTTGAGCTGTGGTTTAAGCTGATTTTGTAACATGATGCTTAGTCGATACAGTTTTTCTGACGTATTGTCATTATCAACCAGTACCCGAAGTCCGTTATCAAAGCGAAATAACCATGCCATTCTGGGCGTTACGATGACTTCTTCAATTTTCATACCCAGTGGCATAAACCAATCACTAACTTGCTTGATTTGCTGCATCATGACAACGGCATTTTGGCTATCGCCTTGTAGCTGCATCAAGCTGGCATTATTTAAGTCATTGCTATCGGCAGGTTTAAATACCGTACCATTGGCATCGACTAAACGTTCACTACCAAACTTGGCAACGGCTTGGCGCGGTACTACATTGACCACAATACCTTGTTGCCAATCGCGGCGCACATCGGCTTGCCCTACCCAATCTACTGTCTCAAGTTTTGCTACATAGCTTTGCAAATCAGCCTTGAGTAAGTTTGTGTCTGCTTTTTCGCCCAATAATTGCTGAAGCTGCAGGGTTTGCTGGGCGTTTAACCCTTTATGCTGCAAACTAATCGCTGCATTGGGTAATTTGTTGAACACATTAATCGCCAAAGCCGCTAATATCAGCAACAATAACACAACGCCAAGCATTAATAACTTTGGCAGCAGCTGATGAAAGCGATTAGGGAGCGTAGTATCTAGAGAAGCAGTTGCCACAAATGAATTTGCCATATTGACCAATCATCACTCGGTCTAAAATTATTAATTACTAAAATCTCAACAACAAAAATCACAATAACTAAAAATATTACAAGGATTTATGCTTAGAAGCATATCATAGCAAATTCAATGAAATGAATGGTAAATAGATAATACGCTTCTAGACAATTCAAGTACTTTTTTTGTAAACAAATATAAACGAAAACGACTTATTTGCTCAACGTTTGTTCTAAGATACGCACGCATAGCGTCGCAAAATCCATGCCACGGGCTTTGGCTGCCATCGGCACCAAACTATGACTGGTCATGCCGGGCACCGTATTGAGTTCAAGCAGATATAGCGTGCCTTCGTCATCTCGTAAAAAATCCACACGTGACCAACCTTTGCCCCCAATGGCAGCAAACGCTTTTCTTGCGATTTGGTGCATGGTTTGTTCTTGCGCCTCGCTCAAATCTGATGGGCATTGGTAGACGGTATCATCACGATTGTATTTGGCTTCGTAGTCATAAAATTCGGTCGTAGGGATGATACGAATACTGGGCAATACCTCATCACCGAGGATTGAGCAAGCATACTCACCCCCTGTGATGGCTTTTTCTGCCAAAATAGCGCCGTGGTATTGTTTGAGCTGTGGGTAGGTCTTGGCAAGCTCACCCACTTCTTTAATTTTAAAGACACCGACACTACTGCCTTCAGCGGCGGGTTTCACAAATAGCGGTAAACCTAGCTGCTGTTCGATAGCGGTAAAATCGGTATTGTCATCAAGCACGACATAAGGTACGTTTGGTAAATCTAACGCTTGCCAAACTAGGCGATTGCGAAACTTATCCATGGCAATTGCAGAGGCTAACACGCCACAACCGGTATACGGAATATTAAAACCGTCTAGCACCCCTTGCAGGCTACCATCTTCGCCAAAAGTGCCATGCAGTACATTAAATACACGGTCATAGTCGCGCAGTTTTGAGATATCTGTTTCCTTGGGGTCAAAGTGATGGGCATCCACGCCTTTAGCGAGTAGCGCATCAAGCACAGCTTGCCCACTCGTCAGTGACACCTCACGCTCGGCACTCCAGCCGCCACAGACAACCGCCACTTTACCAAATTGTTTGACATCGATAAGCTCTGACATATTGATTCCTAATCTTTTGTTAACCGAATTTATTGCTATAATTATTTCACACAAATTTTTAAACTATTGCTTGGCTATGACTTGGCAATTTTTTTCACCCATAAAATAATCGCCTGCTGGCAGCATGGGCAAGCTAAAATAGCTTTTCAATAGCTTAGTTTCATAGCCGTTTACCGCGTGGTTTTTCAATCAAGCGATTGTTCAATCAAACGGTTACTTATCCGCTAGAAATAAATTGTTTTTTGCCAAATCTAGACAGAGTTGACCCACGTTACCCGCCCCTTGGGTAATCAGCAAATCATTGCCTTTTAACATACTACCTAGCACCTGACGGATTTGATCCATGTCATTGATGTTCAGCATAATTGGCTCAACTTGTCCGCGGGTGCGGATGGTACGGGCAAGACTACGACTATCCGCGCCTTCAATCACCGCTTCACCCGCGCTATACACATCGAGTAGCATCAACACATCGACTTGTGACAATACGTCCACAAAATCATCGAAGCAATCACGGGTACGGGTAAAACGGTGAGGCTGGAAAATCATCACCAAGCGGCGATCGGGATAGCTTTGGCGAGCCGCTTTGATAGTCATTGCCACTTCGGTTGGGTGGTGACCATAGTCGTCAATCAATAGCACATCGCCTGCGCCATCTTTGACAGGGTAGTTACCATTGTTTTCAAAACGTCTGCCCACGCCGGCAAATTTTTTGACTGCTTGGCAAATGGCTTCATCACTGACACCTTCATCGGTGGAGATGGTAATAGCCGCTAAGGCGTTATAGACATTATGAATACCAGGAATGTTCAAAGTAATCGGCAGTGGCTCATGGTCTTTACGCAGTACGGTAAAATGGGTTTTGGTGCCGTCTGCCACCACATCAATGGCTTGTACATCGTTATGTTTTTCCAACCCATAAGTCAACACAGGGCGCGCGATTTTATCAATCAGTCCGTACAACTCTTTGTCATCACCGCACAATACTGCTAACCCATAAAACGGCATATTTTGTAAAAACTGCACATACGCGGCTTTTAGTTTGTCAAAACTGCCGCCATAGGTTTCCATATGGTCTTGGTCGATATTGGTGACAATCGCTGCCATCGGACGCAGCGATAAAAACGACGCATCTGACTCATCCGCTTCCGCCACCAAATAACGGCTTTGACCTAATGACGCGTTTTTGCCTGAGGCGTTAAGTTTACCACCAATCACGTAAGTAGGATCCAAACCCGCTTCGGTTAAAATCATGGTAAGCAAGCTAGTGGTGGTAGTCTTGCCATGCGCACCCGCTACTGCAATACCATGACGGTAACGCATGAGCTCACCTAACATATCGGCGCGGCGTATCACAGGAATACGTCCTGACAAGGCGGCTTGAATTTCTGGATTGGTATGATCAATGGCTGATGACACCACGACCACATCGGCTTCACTGATATTTTTGGAATCATGCCCGATAAACACTTGAATGCCCATTTGGGTCAAACGGTCGGTCACTGGGCTTTGTTTGATGTCTGAACCGCTAACCATATAGCCATGATTATGGACGACTTCGGCAATACCGCACATCCCTGCCCCACCAATACCGACAAAATGCACGTGGCGAATACGGCGCATCTCTGGAATTTCGACCACACGCTTGGTAATTTTTTTGGTGACACGGTTGGTTTTTTCAGGTTTTTCAGTGGATTGGGCAGTGGCAGTTTTGGCTGATTTTGACATAGACAGGCTCAATGATAAATGACTTATAAGTTGTAAAAAATAATTAGGGTTTTAACTGGGATAAAATGGCATCGGCAGCCAGCTGTGTGGCATTGGGTTTGGCAAATTCACGCGCTTTTTCTGCCATCGCTAAAATTTGATGACGGTCGAGCTTGGCTAAAATCGCACTTAAACTCTCTGCCGTTAATTCTTTTTGCGGCATTAAAAACGCGGCGCCATGTTGTGATAGGGTTTTGGCATTGGCCGTTTGGTGATCATCGACTGCATGGGGCAACGGCACAAACACCGCAGGCAATCCAACCGTGGCAACTTCTGTGACCGTCAGCGCCCCAGCACGGCAGACTATCACATCTGCCCAGCTGTATGCTGCTGCCATATCTTTGACAAATGGCAAAATCTCATACTGGGTTGATTGGAGTTGTGCTTCGCTATATACCGCTTGGGTAGCCTCTTGGTTGTTTTTACCACATTGATGCCGCACTTGCCACGGCTTGGCGTCTGGCATACTTTCTAGTTTTTTTAGCGTGGGCGCGATATGATTATTTAGTGCCTGAGCACCCAGAGAACCGCCAATGACCAATAGCTTTAAAGGACTGCTATCATTGACATCGATACGGGCTTTTGGTGGCGGTACTTGTACGATAGCCTCACGTACGGGGTTGCCAACTGTCATTACTTTATTAGAAGGTAGTTCGGTGAAGGTGTTTGGGAAGGCTTCTAACACTTGATTAGCAAGCTTAGATAGATAGTTATTACTCATGCCTGCGATGGCATTTTGTTCATGAATCAAAATTGGTATTTTACAAAATTTGGCGGCCAATCCGCCAGGTGCGGTCACATAACCACCAAACCCTACCACGATGTCGATTTTATTGGTTTTGATGATTTTGATAGCCGCTAATGTTGCTTTAAGTAAGGTTGACGGGGCTTTAAATAAGCGTTTGATACCGTTACCGCGCAATCCCTGCATATTGATGGCATGGTAGGTAAAGTCGTAATGTTGTAGCAACTCATTTTCCATACCGACTAGGGTGCCAAGCCAATGCACTTGGGCACCTGATTGTTGTAACGCTTGAGCCACCGCAATCGCGGGAAACACATGCCCACCCGTGCCTGCTGCCATCATCAGCACGCGCGGTTTTTGCATCGTTGGCTCACTCATCTTATTATCCTTGACCAATCCAATCTAGGTGAGGTGAGGATTCGAAAACCTCGCATACCTGACCGTTTATCGGGAAAAACAATCACCATAAAAATGGCAAAATCATAGCATTATTTCACCCAATAATAAAGTAAATCACTTGAATTGCTAAGTAGCGTGAAGATTTTGCAGCCATGGTATCACTTTATATTCAAAGCGGATGATTAGTTGTCACAGTTCTGTCATGAATCAGTCAAGCCACTGTCACATATCCCCTTTACCATACTCAGCATAATTGTTTCTGCATTATTTCAAAAAAATTTATTTCGTAGCCAACTGCTAACTGCTATCAGCAAGGAATTCACTCATGACTGAAGTTAACCAATTAAACCAAACCATTAGCCGCCGTAATGTCATTCGTTTTTTGGCAGGGGTGCCTGCGTTGCCACTTGCCACAGGCTCTGTTGCCACCTTATTGACAGGTTGTGGGAGTGATAGTGATAGTAATAGCACAGCAGGCATACTGAATAATACACGAAAAACCATCAAATCCACTGAGTTTGTTGGTATGGCTGCACCAAATTTATCAAATCCCGCCAATATGGCAACGGTGTATGTCGATTCAAAGCTAAAAGCAACCTTTGATGACAATACCACGACTGAATATAAGCTACAGTATCAACCGTTTTTTAAAACAGGCGATAAATTAAAAGACTTAAAGGGTAATGACATCATTGCAGGCGGCTATTTTGATATCTATAACAAGCCTATCATGGATAGCTCAGTGCTAGCCTCTACGCGCCAGTTTTTCTCTGATTGCCCAGATGGCTCTTCATTATTGACAGTTAAAGGCGCACGTGTTGCGGGTGTAACAGGTAATACCGTATTTGCGGTGGTGCAATTTGAATATACCAGTAAAGACCAAGCCGGCAGCAATACTTACGGTACACTACCTTCACCCATTGCGGTAGTGACACTTGACCAAAACCCACAAACAGGCGAACTCAAAGTCGTCAAATACCACAATGTGGATATGTCAAAAGTGTATGGGTTATGGATTACTTGTGGTGCATCCCTCTCACCATGGAATACGCATTTGTCATCAGAAGAGTATGAACCAGACGCTTTCATGGCTAAAAATAGCGCCCAATTTAAAGCATTTAGTAAAAACTTATACGGTGATGAAACCAAAGCAAACCCATACCATTATGGTCATTTACCAGAAATCGTAGTCAATGCGGATGGGTCTGGTATCGCGAAAAAACATTTCAATCTAGGTCGTATCTCTCACGAACTGATTCAAGTGATGCCTGACCAACGTACTGCGTTGATGGGCGATGACTTCACTAACAGTGGTTTATTTATGTTTGTTGCCGATAAAGCAGCTGACCTATCTGCAGGTAACCTCTATGTTGCCAAAATCAGCCAAACGTCAGCCAAAGGTGGCCCTGCGGCTGCCAGTGATTTTAGCATCAAATGGATTCATCTAGGACATGCGACCAGCGCTGAAATCGAAGCCTTAGCCAATACGGTAGTACCAACCGATATCATGGATGTCAAATACACTGATCCCAATGATACTTCTTACAAAAAAATCGGCTATGACGGGGCAAGTAACTGGGTAAAACTTGCACCAAATAGCAAATTACCGGCAGACAAACTCGCCCAAGCGGCGGCATTTTTAGAGACCCACCGCTATGCAGCGCTGCAAGGTGCGTCAATGGCGTTTACCAAAATGGAAGGCACCACGGTCAATATCAAAGATAAAATCGCTTACTCTGCCATGTCGCGCATTGAAAAATCCATGACCACGGACGAGTACGATGTCAAAGTGGCTCAGTTAAAATCAGGCGCCGTGTATGCCCATGAGCTTAAAGGCGGTCAGGTTGATAACAATGGTAAAGCGATTAACTCTGAATGGGTCTCTACCCGTATGTATGTACCTGAAGGCTTAGCAGGGGAAGACATTACCAAAGATGCGCTCGGCAACACGTCACACATTGACAAAATCTCTTGCCCGGACAACCTAAAATTCTCTGAAAAAATGCGTACCTTATTTATCGGTGAAGACTCTGGCTACCATGTTAACAACTATCTTTGGGCATACAATGTTGATACCAAAAAATTAGCGCGCATCCTGTCAACACCAGCGGGCGCTGAGTCAACGGGTCTACACGCGGTCGATGAAGTCAATGGCTATACCTATATCATGTCAAACTTCCAACACCCAGGTGATATGACATTTGTCCCCGCCGTTGAGACAGCAGTTCGCCCGCTCATTAACCAAAACTTCAAAGATGGCTACAGTGCTGCGGTGGGTTATTTGGCGTTTAAAGCTTAATACCCTGCCAAGCGATAATATAAAAAACCCAGTCAATGACTGGGTTTTTTATATTATCGCTTGGCAATGACAGCTAGCGAATTTGCGTTTCAATATGGGTTTCAATATGATGCGATTCAATAAACGCAATAAAATCCTCTGCGATATGCGTGCCGCATTGGTCGTCAATCTCACGCACGCAGGTGGGACTAGTCACGTTAATCTCTGTCACTTTGCCACCAATCACATCAAGTCCGACAAAGTACAAGCCTTTTTGTAGTAGCACAGGCGCCACTTGCTCAGCAACTTGGCGCTCTTGCGCTGACAGTGGCATGGCGACCCCACGACCACCTGCGGCTAGATTACCGCGCGTTTCGCCTTGGCTTGGGATACGCGCCAAGCAATAATCCACGGGCTTACCACCGACAATTAAAATGCGTTTATCCCCATCCTTGATTGCGGGCAAGTATTTTTGCGCCATTACAGGCAAGCTTTCAAGCTGGGTTAGCATCTCAAGGGTTGAGCCGATATTAGGGCTATCGGCGGTCAGACGAAAAATACCCATCCCCCCCATGCCATCAAGCGGTTTGACGATGACATCTTGGTGGGTTTTGATAAAATCACGGATATGGGTTTGTTTGTTGGTGACAATCGTCGGTGTCATCAGCTCAGGGAATTGCGTCGCAAACAGTTTTTCGTTACAGTCACGTACGCTTTCTGGGTTATTGACCACCAATACGCCAGCTCGCTGAGCGTATTCTAGCAAGTACAGGCTATACAAAAACTGCATGTCAAACGGCGGGTCTTTACGCATCAAGATGACGTCAAACGCCGTAGCGGGCTGCGTGGTTTTTTCACCAAGCTCATAAAAATGTGCAGGGTCTTTAAACGTTTTGAGCGATTGGCTATCAATTTGCAATGCGCCATTATCGAGCCACAAATCGTGAATTTGGCAATAATGCGCTGTGTGACCACGATCTGCAATCGCCCATAGCATCGCGAGCGTGGTGTCTTTTTTGTAGTTGATGGTGTGGATATCGTCCATGACGATCAGAAAATTCAGTGGTTTCATTTATGATCCTTGTTCAATTTTTATCAATTATTCGTTTTGCTATTAAAACATCGATTCGACCGCATTGCCATTACTATCGTAGCGCATACCGCTGGTCGGTTGTTCATTGGTAAACCAAAAATGATATTCAGGATTTCCCACTTGGCTGTAAACAATCGCTTCTTGGACCACACCCTGACGGAACAATACTTTTTGTTTGATACGGCTATCGGACAATCGATACGTCACCCAACCATTATATAAACCGTTAACCAAGTCGGTGCGAAGCTGGGTCACAAAGTTTGGGTAGTACACCACCAAAAATTCATCGAAGTAACCGTTCTTCACAAAGGTGGTAAATTGCTCGCCTTCTGGCATTACGCCATTATAAGGACCGTCGGCAATGCCTTGTGGCGCAGCTTGCGGTGATTTTGGCGGCAAGATAAGGCTATTTAACGCATCATAAAACGGCTGTTGGTCAGTTGCCACATTGACAATCGCAGGCGGTTTGCTACCCTCCGCCATCAGTTCATTGATACTACTACAACCTGCAAGCCCAAATAATATTGCCGATAAGGTGAGTGCAGTGCCGACACGCAAAAGATGCGCCGTGGTTAGTGTGGTGGGCAAGGCTTTTGTCAACATAGCCGTCCTCTTCAATGGTTAATTTAAAAACAATCTATCGTTAGCGGGGTTGGGTGATAGCAACCGCTTATTGAACGCCATATTGCTCGCGGTAGGCTTGCATTTTGGCAAGTTCCTCCTGCGTGCCATTTTTGGCGACATACTCAGTAATGTCATCCATCGTGACCAAGGCAAGTACCGGCACATTGAGGCTTTGCGCCAATTCTTGAATGGCAGATTGTTCGCCTTGACCTTTTTCTTTACGATCTAGCGCAACGATGATTCCCGCGACTTTGGCGTCTGATTTTTCTAGTAGCACAACGACTTCACGCATCGCCGTACCCGCGGTCATCACATCATCAATTACCCAAACCGATTTGCCCTTGAGATCGGCGCCAACCAGCATACCGCCTTCACCGTGGTCTTTGGCTTCTTTGCGGTTGTAGCCCCAATCGGCATTGATTTGGTGATTGTTCCACAGTGCTTGTGCGGTCGCCGCCACAAACGGAATACCTTTATATGCCGCCCCAAAAATCACCAACTCGCTACTGTCGGTAGATTGTAGCTGCTTGGCAAGGGCATCGGCATACCCATTTGCCAACACCGACAATAGCTCACCGGTTGATAACAAACCTGCATTAAAAAAATACGGGCTTATACGACCTGATTTTAGGGTAAATTCGCCAAATTTTAATACATTGTTTTTGAGTGCCACCTCAATAAAATACTGAGGAATAAACTGCGTTGCGTGAACGGCTTGGGTTTGAGAGGATGGGATTTGAGATGCTTGGGTTTGAGATGCTTGGGCTTGAGATAATTGGGTTTGAAATGATTGGGACATACGCGACTCCAAAAAAGAACAAGTTAAAAAATACCATTAGCCGCCTGTGATGGGGTTTTGCGAGCTCATGGTGACAGTACGTTTGCTGATGGCTGTTTGCTTACCCACTTGCCAATCCATGGCAAGGGCGGCGAGTGCAACATGCGTCGGCTCGATATATAAATCGTCATGCCGGGTCAAAAACTGCAATTGGGTGCGATGCGCCTCGATGTATTGATTGATAGCGTCAGCCAAGTCTTGCAAGGTGATTTGGGGGTTGAGTGATTTGCGTGATTTGCATTGGCATAGCAAAAATACACAAAGCGCAAGATGGTACATTTGTCCCATCAGATACAGTTTGGTTTCGATATTGAGTAGCGCTTGGTTATAGGTGGCGTCAGACTGTGTGCTGGGGGCATTGCTAGCTTGATGTTCATAGGAATTTTGCAATGTCTGCTTTGGTAAGGATGTGGTAAGCGTATTCATACGCGCTAAATGCGGGTATTGACCCATCACCGCTTTCATCAGTGAAACACTACTGTCATTGACGAGCCTTGGCAACAAAGATAGCGGTAAATGCAATGATGGGTGTTTGCTTTGGCTGCTATTGGCCTGCTGTTGCTGCTGCTGGATAAAGTGCCGCATCTCAATGCTTTGCTCAGATAGTAACTGCTCTAGCATCTCAGATTGATGACTTTGCGGATTTTTTTTAAGGATTTTTGTTGTGTTATCCCTCATTCGGTAGGGCTTGGCAACCTCTTTTACACTAGCGGCGAGATTGTTGTTGCTATCCGCCACTGGCAATGAAAGCGGTTTTTGCATATAGACGTCAATGGTATGACGCGCGGGTATGACGCGCTTATCAATCGGGCGACAAGGATCGGGCAAAGCCAATCTTTCTGCCTCAGTCATCACATTGGGATGGCGTAGCTGGTCTTGGTCTTTAATAATTTGGCTTGTTGCGGCTTGGCGCTCGGTGTTGGAATAAGTCATGGCATACACGGCTATAAAATCACTGATAGGTAAATGCTGAAAAATTTTTGTTGAAACCCACCACCCATCACTCATCGCCTAAAGTCGACAAAATATACTGATAGCCTGAATGCCAATCTGGGTAGTTGAGCCAACTAGCTGGCAAGTTAGTGATAATGCGTTTGCCCGTTGTTGGCTCCATACAGGGCAGCGATAAGCTCAAGCCCTGTGCAGTCGCCAAATAGTTTAACACAGTATAGAGCGGGACTGGCGCGTTGTCTGTCGCCAAGTAAACTGGCACGGTTTCATCCGCATTGATGACCTTGACAATGATGCTGACTAAGTCTGTGTCCATAATACGATTAGTCCATGTGTTACTCGGATAATCGCTCGCCGTATTTGCCGACTGCGCTGCGAACTGTTTTGCCATGGTCAGTAGACGCAGCCGTGACTGCCCATAAATCCCACTTGGGCGTATGATAACGCGCTTATCCTCAAAATGCTGCTGCAACAACTGCTCAGTTTGCAAAATCACTTGAGAGGTGGCGCTCGCTGGCGCTGACACAGGGGTATTGATATCAATGACTTCGCCCGCGTTTTGTCCATAAACGCCTGTCGAAGAAATAAATACCACACGCTTGAGGTTTGGCAGATGGTCACCCAATCGCACCACATTCTCGGCAATCGCATAATAACTGTCATGGTAACCTTGTAGCGACAGGGTATCTGGACTGACAATAATGCAGATTTGGTTAATTTGGCTTGTCCATTGACTTAGCTGCGCAATGATTAACGCGCGCGCATCACTGGCAACAAAATGTAGATTTTTCTGATATAGATGGTCATTATCGGGCGGCAACTTGGCTGTCATGGGGTTACAGAAAGCCAAATCTGTCGGCATAGAGCGGCTGACACCAATCACGCAGTGCCCCTGCATCGCTAATTGCTTAGCAACTGGTAAACCAATTTTGCCCAGTCCAATCATTAAAATGGTTTGCATCATGCTATGACCTATCGCGAATGGCATTAAAAAAGCCGACTATTTTTAATCGATGTATTTTTTAACCGAGTTATTGTTGAAAGCGCATCGACAAATCAATGGCTTTGATATGCTTCGTCAATGCACCCATCGAGATAAAATCCACCCCTGTTTCTGCCACTTGGCGTAGATGGGTAAGGCTAATATCGCCTGAAGCTTCAAGCTGGCAAGGCTTACCAAGACTAGCAACCAGCTCGACCGCTTTTTGGGTATCTTCAATGGTAAAATTATCGAGCATCACGATATCAGCATTGGCAGCGATGGCTTGATGCAACTCATCAAAATTTTCTACTTCAACTTCCACTGGCTTATTGGCAATCTGACGCGCCTGACTGACTGCTTGGGCGATACCGCCACACGCCATGATGTGGTTTTCTTTTATCAAAAAGGCATCGTATAGCCCGATACGATGATTATTGCCGCCGCCGCACAGCATGGCGTATTTTTGCGCATGGCGCAGCATTGGGAGGGTTTTACGCGTATCTAACAATTTGGTCGGTAGTTCTGCGATGACCGCCACATGGTTGGCAACCACAGTGGCAGTGGATGATAAAGTCTGTAAAAAATTGAGCGCGGTACGTTCACCCGTCAGTAGCGCACGGGTGTTACCGATGAGCGTCACCAAAACTTGATTGGCTGCCACAGCGTCACCGTCTTTGACTGCCCAATCAAGCTGCATATTGGGGTCAAGCTGGCGAAATACTTCATCCACCCATGCCTTACCCGCAACTACCATCGGTTCACGACAAATAATGGTTGCCGTATCGCACTGTGTTTCGGGTATTAACTGCGCGTTAATATCCCCAGTGGCGATGTCTTCTTGCAGCGCAAGTGCGACTTGTTTGGCGATTTCAATACGTAGTAGTGAGCTGATTTGGGGCGTGGTGGCCGAGGTGTCACTAATGGTTTGGCTAGCAGCAGACATGCAAATAATCCCTTATTGTCGATGGGGTATTTTCGATGAGGTATGTTCGATTGTATTATCGCCTATTCTTTGGGGGCTTGGGTAGTAGTTTGTTGATATAAACGCAGCGCAATCAACGCCAAAGCGGCCACAATCGCGGCAAGTACACCCCACAGTGCCCATGTTTTGTAGCGTTCAAACGACGCGTTGGGATTGTTCAATGCCTCGATATTTTGCATTTGTCCTTCAACGGTATTGCCAAGGCGGGTAAGTTGTTGGTCCGATAGCGTGATATTGGGTTGTTGTAATACGCGCGGCTCGTTGATTACCAGTCGATAAGGCGCTGTGCCTTGCGCCAAAAAATACATCTCATACATGGGCGTTAACAGATCAACCGGTAAATCATCTTGCTGCATTTGACCACCCAATTGCAGCGACTTGGTCAATGTGGGTTGCCAACTGACCGTGGTATGGTTTTTATCAATTTGTGAATTGGCTAAAGTTTTATCATTACTTACATTGGCGGTTTTGTTGATTTTAGCCAATTGATTGGCTTCTTGTTCAGGTACGTTGATGCTCACTTGCCACAGCTGATTTTCGGGGACAAAAAAACTCACTCCTGTGGTCAACATGGGCTGAGCAAGGCTAAGCCGCCATTGGTTGGCGTCATCTTTGGTTTTTGAAAAACTGGCACGGGTCAAGAAGAAACTTGGCTCACTCACCCTGCGATTTAAGCTGGCTGCCTCAAGATTGACAGGCTGATTTGCCACCACTTGCCAATACCGATAATTGGCTTGCTGCGGCTCGATGGCAATCGCATGGCCTGTCGCTATCGGCTGATTGCTGCCGTCAGCTTGCGCTGCTACCATTTGGCTAGATTGGCTAGGTTGGGTAGCCTGGCTAGGGCTAAAGGGGCTGACCACGGTTTGGCTGACCATCTGCCAGCTTTGCAAGTCATCACTGCCATAAATTTGCAGTTGCAGTGGGCGCTTGCTGGGCTGGGCTGCATTTACAGGTAAAAATTTTAGCCAAAGATTGACCGCTTGCTCGGTTGATAAAGTAGGTTCGGTTTTGGCAAAGTTGGGATTGGTTAACCACCAAGTTCTGACTGGACTATTGGTAACGGCGGCGACTGGGTTTGAAGGTAAATTGCTAAGGTCAATGTTAATCGATGGTTGGTTGTCTGGGTTATCAAGCTGTACGGTCAACGCATGGCGTAATTTTTCCACCGCATTGGGGTTATCTGTCTCCACGCTCACTACTTGCAATACTTGATTGACGGATGATTGTTTGCTGACAGGACGAATCGCCATCGGCATAATATGACCTTTGGCATCAATCAAGCGGTAATTTTGTTTATCACTAATAGTTGCCCCATTTTGCTGCATGATTAAAGCCAACAAACTGGGCGTTAACGACGAAAATTTTACCAGTTGGGCGCTGTTGGGGTTGTCCGCTTGATTTTCTCCCGGTAAATCAATGTCGATTGCAAAGCTATTTTGCAATGCCTCAAAGCCATAGCTGATACTGTCAGTGTCATGCTCTTGCTCTGAGTTGCCAACGATGGCGGGCGCTACCCTGGTGGTGGTTTTTTGCGAGGCAACAGTGACGGATGCCGTTTGCGTAGGGTTTTGGGCATCTGCTTGCGTGTAAATGATAGCTATTAACAATAGCGGCGAAAATAAGGTTGCCGATAAAATACAGGCGCGGTATTTGGCTAATTTAACGTGACAGTGCTTATTGTTTTTCATTTTTACTTCATTGTTAATTCATGGTTACTATAGAGTTAACAGTTCCTATATAATTGATATGATTTTATAAGCTAACCGATTGTGATGGCCACTCACAAAAACTCAGACCAATTAGACCAAACCAAAAAGCCGCATAGCCCGTGTTTGGGCTATCGACATAAAGCCGTCAGTCATAGTTAATCTAAATAATTTGAAAACCCTAACATCACATGGTTAGCATCAGTAGGCAGTATCAACCTTAATTTGTTATGTTAGAAAAATAATAAATAGCATTCTAACTCATTGATAGTAATTAGATTTATAATTTGGTTGACATAAAGCTTTGCCCTATAAGGATATTAACAATACCCACTCAAAACTTCTATACCGTGCTACAAACCACTAACAAGAGAGCCGATATTTTGGATAAATTCTAGCCAGATGTTACAATTTAAAGACAATTAGGCAGCAAGTCTTTGTGCATTTAGCTAAGGGCGCCTGCAGTAAATACGAAAAATAACCCACGTTATTTACGATTTTTAGCAGGGGGTCACTTAGCTTTTTTTGGCTGCATTGGGTTTGTCTGGCTTGAGTTTGCCTAACCTCGGTTTACCTACTTTGGGCGGTAAGGGCGCAAGATAACCAATGACTAGCATCAACAAGCCTGCCCCGATAAAAGACACCACACGCAGTACCGCACTGGTATTTGACATATCAATCAATACCAACTTGGCAACCACCATGGTCAATAATGCGATACCGGCAAACCATACCAAGCGAATGGCTTTTTTGTTTGCCAAGAACATCAATACCATTGCTATGACAGTCCATAAGATAGT
The DNA here is from genome assembly GCF_031986685.1 of Moraxella sp. CTOTU47915. Lineage (NCBI taxonomy): Bacteria > Pseudomonadati > Pseudomonadota > Gammaproteobacteria > Moraxellales > Moraxellaceae > Moraxella > Moraxella sp. CTOTU47915. Next base: position 79,124 of record NZ_DAMAAE010000003.1, on the reverse strand, counting down.
CAGCCCCGTCTGTACCATACTGACTGACCAAGCACCCTGTTCCCAAGTTGGTGTGCCCCAAACGCTGGCAAACCCACGCACCAACATACTACTGACCGTCACAAATGCCCCTAGACCGCAAACCACCAAAACGATAGTACGATAGTTGCTATCAACTTTGAGTGCCACATAAGATTGGTACAGTAAAATACTGATTAGGGTCAAATCCAGCGGATTGAGTAGCGGCAGATAAACGCCCAATAGCTGACCGTCTAACGAGAAATTGGCAGATAAACTCCAAATAAAGGTCATCGGTACCAAAATATAAGCGCTGTGTTTCAGTAGCGTATCAACTTCTAACCAACCAAGCAAACGAGCGCTCAGCGCCTGAAGTTTTGGCAGCAACAACAAACTCATCAGCCCGAGTACAGCCAGCACGGTCGGTAAAATAGTGATAATGGCTCGAAGCTCTTGGGCATGCTGCCAATAGTTAAATGGCACTTGTTGCAGCATCCAAGTTAGCATGGCAATCAGTACCAAAAACCAAACGAGCGCGTCAACGCTTGTATCGAGTCGGTCGCGGTGCCAGCGACTAAGCAGCCACGCCCCTAGCAATTTTGCGATGGCTAAACAACCGAGCATGGCGAGCAAATAACGCCCCAACCCGCTAAATGCTTTGATGTGATAATCGTTTAGGTCTACAACCGTCTCGACCTTAACATGGGTGAGACAGACTAGCACCCAGCTCATCATCGCAAACGGTAAAATCAAGCGGCTCACCTTACGCATACTGCGCCAAACAAAACGCTGATGCATCAGTTGCCCCACAATTAAAAATACCGCCATAGCCACGGCAAGTTTGATAGTGGTGGTTTTGCCACCGTTGTTCCAAAAGGGGTCAGCGGATAAAATCGCCGACAGATACAGCACAAACCCGACAACCACAAGCGCGGTCGCAACAAAGCTGTGACTGGCATTATCAGCAATTTGTTGAAACCTTTTATGCGTCGTTTTGACTGCCGCAGGTTGAGTTTGAGGCTGAGGTTGAGGCTGGGCTTTAGCTTGGAGTGTGGCTGCCGTTTGGGATGTGGCTGCCGCGATATTGGCTCTACCGTGACGCAAAATAAAAGCAGACAGCAGCACACACGCTGTCAATACAGTCAGTGGCAAGGTGGATGAAGCCGCCACTATAGACGTTTGGTGCGGAATAGATAATTGATCCAGTAGCCCATACCAATGCCGCATTAGGGTATCAAAGCCTGCCAATAAAACAATACTAAAGCCTTGCAATGCCAACCCAAAATATACCGTCCAGCGTCTTTGGGTACGCGCACCGAGCCACACCAATGCAGCACCCTGCACTGCCCAACCGATACTAATCCATTTGGCTGATAGCGCCAGTGGTATCACCAAAGCCAAAAACCCACAGCCGAGCGCAAGGCTGGCTTCAATGAGCAGCTCAAAGCTGTTATCAAATTGGTTATTGGCTTGTCGGTCGCCTACGATGCTACGGCGATGATGTTTGAGCAGCCACAATCCTAGACTCAAATAAATAGCTGATAACGCACTGCTAGCAAAGGCCAGATGATAAGGCAAATCATTAAGCAAGCTTGCCATCAGCCCAAACCCTAGTAACGCGGTGCCAAACAACAAGCCTGAATCTATCGATAGAATCGGGCGTTTGGCTACCCCCCTGTTCATTTGCAGCAGCGCTTGGTTATAACTCACGACCTGCTGAGAATATCTAACCGCAATAAACAGATACAGCGCCATGTGCCCAACCACTAACCCGAGCAGTTGCCAGCGTAATGACAGCCAGCCTGCACCTGCACTATTACCACTAAATGCGCGAAATCCCCACACATACGCAAGCCCAAAAGTCACCGCTAGGCTTAGCGCATTGAGCAGTTTCCAAGTGCGATAATGGGCAATCACCGCAACCGCTATATTGAGTAATAAATAATAACTAAATAGCATCACCACACTACCGTCAGGTCGGCTGACCAGTATCGGCGCAAAAAACGCCCCACCGAACGCCAAGACCGCAAGCGGCAGCGCATTTTGCCACACCGAAAACATCACTGTTAACCCTGCCAGTAACGCAAGCACGCCGAAAGTTAAGGTTGATGGCAATAGTCCATACAATTTAAAACTCGCAAACACCGTCAAATAAATCACCGCAAAGCCGACGCCTTGCAAGGTTAAACCGTAACTGCGTTTTTTGGCAGTGGTGCGATAGCCGACTACCGTTATCACAAAGCCACCTAACGCTACCAGCGCCATGCGCACGGGCATCGATACCTCAATATATTGGCTGGCAAGTTTGAGTAATAGCACCACGCCCACTAGCAACACCAGTGCACCGACACGCACCACCAAGTTTTCCCCAAAGAACCATTGGGTGGCACTTGCCCAAAGCGATGTCACAATATTGGTAGCGCTTTCATCATCTCTTAAAGAATGAGAAGAAGGAGATGATGACTGTGGCAAAGTGGGTTTATGCGGTGGGGCTGCGTCATTCACGGACGGCTGCGTTGCCGTTGGCGCAGTTGAACTAACCGAAGCGTCAAGCGTGTTCGCCATTGGCAAAGAGGCAACTATTGAGAGGGGCGCTGGGGAGGGCGTTGGGACAGGGGCTTGACTGATGGGCTGCGTAATGGGGTCAGTAATAGGGTCAGTGACAGGCTGATTTTGGCGGCTATCGCTTGCCGATTGCTGGCTAGATGATGGCTTTGCCTCGCTGCTTAGGATATACACGGTTGCCATGACGTCAGCGAGTTGTTTTTGCAGATTGTCGAGCTTGGATTCAAGCCGGGTAATTGCTTTTTGTTGGGCAAAAATTTTATAAAGCGCCCCCACGACTGCCAGTATCAACGCCGCTATAATCGTATCCATCAAATGCTCTACCCTTGTTATCAGCTTAGCGATAGCATACCATTTTTTTGCAAAATTGCTTTTTTTTAACTGTGTCTTTCGGTTAAGGTGATGATAAGCCCATTTTATGCTAAATTAGCCACATGATTAAGTAGCGTTTTACCAACTATTTGAAACACCATTTTGATGATTGGGCGGGGTATGGTTATGTCGAGATTTAGCATTGAGCAGGGTTTGTTAAGCCCATGCGAGTTTGTGGCGTCACCCAATTTTGGACAACGCCCCGACCCTAACGATATTCACCTCATTGTGATTCATAACATCAGCTTGCCGCCCAGTGAATTTGGTCTAAAAAATGACCAAGGCGAGCATTTTGTTCGTGCATTTTTTCAAAATCAGTTAGACCCCAATGCCCATCCGTATTTTGCAACCATTTATCAGCAGCAGGTCTCCGCGCATTTGTTTATTGAGCGCGATGGTAGGGTCACACAGTTTGTGAGCTTTGATGAGCGTGCTTGGCATGCTGGCAAATCTAGTTATTTGGGCGTACCAAACTGCAATGACTATTCGATTGGGATTGAGCTGGAGGGTGATGATTATAGCGAGTTTGATGACAGGCAATACCAAGCTTTAAGTGGCGTGATTGCCGCGATTTATCAAGCTTATCCCAAAACCATCAATCATCTAGCCGGTCACAGCGATATCGCGCGCGGCCGCAAGTCCGACCCGGGGCTGTATTTTGATTGGGTGAAACTAAGAAAAATGGTCAATAAAAGTGAAATCAGCCATTAGATTCCATTAGGTGACTTTCAAAAATTTATCCTATGGCAATTTTGTAGGATAACGATTTTGAAAGATAACATTTTTGCAAGATAACGATTTGGCAAGATAATAGTGCCCAAATCAAACTACAAAATTCAATTATCACACCCACTTCTCGGCAAAACTTGCAGCGATTCTTTCATGTCAAAACTTATCAAATCCACCGCTATTGTTAGTTTTTTTACCTTATTTTCACGTATCTTGGGCATGATTCGCGACATGGTATTGATGAGCGTATTTGGCACAGGTGGCATGATGGATGCGTTTTTGGTAGCCTTCAAATTGCCCAATTTTTTGCGGCGGCTGTTCGCTGAAGGCGCTTTTGCCCAAGCTTTTGTCCCTGTACTATCCGATTATCAACACCAAGCCCAAAATAACGACATGACCGATAGCAAAAAAGCCTTGCTCGGCATTCAAATTCTTATCAGTCGGGTGGCAGGTACGTTATTGTTGATTTTATCAGGCTTAACCGCCGTGATAGTCATCTTCGCGCCCGCCGTGATTGCTGTGTTTGCGGTCGGTTATCTGCATGAGCCTAGCAAATTTGTAACGGCAGTTGAGCTACTTCGTATCACTTTTCCTTATTTGTTATTTATCGCCATGACCGCGTTCGCTAGTAGTATTTTGCAAAGCGTGGGGCGGTTTGCCTTGCCTGCCTTTGCACCGGTGATTTTGAATGTGTGTATGATTGTGGGCGCGATTTGGGTAGCACCGCTGCTTGCCAAGCCAATTTTGGCAATCGGTTATGCAGTTGCGGTGGCAGGTTTGCTGCAGCTATTGATTCAATTACCCCAATTGCACAGCCATCAGCTGCTGGTGATGCCAAAGGTTAGCTTTCGTCATCCTGGCGTGCGACGGATTTTAAAACTCATGCTCCCTGCGCTGTTTGGGGTCTCGGTCACCCAAATCAATATGCTGGTCAACACGGTGCTGGCTTCAACCATGGTCGATGGCTCGGTCTCTTGGCTGTATACCGCCGAGCGGATGAGTGAGCTGCCACTAGGACTGATTGGGGTGGCGATTGGCACGGTGATTTTGCCCAGTCTATCCAAAAGTATCGCAAGCGACGACCATCAACAATTTGGACACACCCTAGATTGGGCGACGCGGCTAACAGTGTTGGTCGGCGTACCTGCATCCATCGCGCTTGGCATGATTAGTAATGTACTTATGATATCCCTATTTGAACATGGCGAATTTGTGCGGCAAGATGCCATGATGAGCGGACTTGCGCTACAGTGCTTAGCGGGTGGGATTTTGGCATTTATGCTGATAAAAATATTTGCCCCGGCTTTTTTTGCCCGTCATGACAGTCGCACCCCTGTCAAAGTCGGTGTGATTAGCGTGATTGCCAATGTCGTGCTAAGCCTCGTACTGGCTGAGTTATTTAAAAAGTGGCAAATCGCGCCCCACGCCGGGCTAGGACTTGCCAATACACTGGCGTCTTTTATCAATGCGGCGCTGTTATATTTTTATTTACATACCCAAGGTATTTATCGCTTTGGTGCGGCTTGGCGACGATTAGCGATTATCTTTGCCATCGCAAATGGGGCAATGGGATTGGCACTTGCCGCTGGTATTCATTTTTTCCCGGTTACTGCGCATCAAGGTATTCGTATTGTTGCGCTAATGGCGCTGTGTGTGGCGGGCGCTGTGGTGTATGGCGCAGCGCTATTAATCGCTGGCTTTAAGCTATCAGAACTAAAGCCGCATCATAGCGTTCAGTAAAAAACGAACAAAAAAGCGGCTAAATAAAATTTATCTAGCCGCTTTTTTTAACTGAAGTTTTTAATTGAGTTTTGTGACTGATCTTTGCACGTAAATTTTTTAACCTATTCATCTATTAAGGCGCCAATGCATTAGCGCTTTATCGAATTTTGGCAATCTTTATTGTCACAAATTCCATATAGTACCAGCGAATGCCCTGATAGGGTAAAGCCAAAGTCTTTGGCGACTTTTTCTTGCAGCGCTTCGATTTCTTCATTGTGAAATTCAATGATTTTGCCGCATTGGTCGCATACCAAGTGGTCATGGTGCTCATCTTTGGCGATTTCAAACACTGACAAATTGTTTTCAAAATTGTGACGCTCGACAATCCCCGCTTGTTCAAACTGGGTTAACACGCGGTAAACAGTCGCAAGCCCCACGTCTTCACCGTGCTCCATCAAGGCTTTATACACATCTTCCGCGCTCATGTGATGGGATTCGGCTTTTTCTAGCAATTCTAAAATTTTCAAACGCGGTAACGTGACTTTCAAACCGGCACGACGCAAATCTTGGTTGGTAAAAGACGACATACAAATCCTCACACCTATTAGGTGTCGCTTATAAACTGAAAATTATAACTATAATAACAAATTCGATAAAATCCCACAGTAAAAAAACGTGACACCACTGGCAAAAGCGCCCGTTGACAAATAACGGGCGAATACAGGCTAAAGACAAAGTACGCCAACCACCAGAACGCCGAATACCAAAACACCACGGCGTTTTACACCCAAATATTAACTGTATGTAAAATAATTTAAATTTTGCGGTCAATAGGTAGGCAAAAAAACCCAAATCACGTATGATAAGTCGTAAATTTTATCGTTCACCATCTCAAAGCGGTTTGACAAATGACATCTATCACAACACTATCAAAAAAACTGGCAGTCCTGCCTTTGGTTGCCGTAATTAGCAGCGTCAGCGTATTACCAGGTTGCTCATGGTTTAGCGTGTACAAAATCGATATCCCACAAGGCAAGCCGATTCATGAAGACAAATTAAGCCAAGTGCAAGTGGGTATGAATGCCAATCAAGTGCTGTATATACTAGGTAGCCCAACCTTTAGAGACACTCTAAATCCGGTACGTTGGGATTACCTGTATGATTTTACCCCAGGTACTAACGCCAAACGCGCCAACAAGCCCGCGATTCACAACGCCCAACAATACGCCAAAATTTATTTTGACCAAAATGGTATTGTCACCAGTATCGAGCGCCCAGCGGTGACTCAGTAAGTTTTTCTGATTAAAAAAGCCAATCATTGCCGTGATGCTGTGATTGGCTTTTTTTTGTGAGATACACAAGAATACTGGGTCACGCCCTCATCGGTTGGATTTTTTGGACAGTAATTTGCGTTTGTTTTGCGGGTCGATGGTCAAAGGGCGATAGATTTCGATTCTATCACCTGTGTTGATAGCACTTTGCCAGTCTAGTTTATGGGAAAACACACCGACACTATAGCTAAAAATCTGCGGATACCGCTGTTGCCAGCCTGTAGCATTGACGGCATCAATCACGCGGCTATTATCGGCAAGTTGCAGGGTTAACCGCAACTGTGTTTGGCTATCGGGCGCAAAGGCTATATCAACAGTAATCATTTTGCCAGTCCTAGCACCCACCCCACCATCGCCAAAATCACCGCCAATGGCACAATAATACGCACCGCAATGCGCCAAAGGTTATATAAGCCTTCCGAGCTAAAATTCAATGATTTGCGCAAATGGCTGATTTTCATTTGCCAGCCTGCAAATACGGCTAGCCATACCGCCGTGACTAAACTAATCACGATAATCAGCTGATTGAGCCAAGCGGTTGGCACCATGGCTAGCGCAAGACTAAGCACTGCCAATACCACCAATGCCAAAAAATTAAATTGCTGTTGTTGCAAGCGTAGTGACACTTGATGGGTCAAGATATGCAGTAAATACGCCGCCCCTGCCAGCATCGCCAATGCATTCAGCACTGCCGCCATCGCGCTGTTTGGCGATAAAGTTATGGCAATCAGCGCACCCGCTAATAACTGAAAACTCCACACCGGTAATACATAGCGACTCGCGGATTCGCGTGCGTCATCGGCAGCCGTGTTGCTCATTGTGAGCATTTGGTGGGTGCGCGCATGCCAGTATAGTCCTGTACCTGCGCCAACACAGACTAGCGCCAACACGACCGCCCCTGCCCACTCCGTCAAGGACGTGGCTGTCATCTGCCACGCCACAAACCCACCCTGCATGACATTGACAACCAACGCGGCAACAGCAAAACCGACCGCCAACCAACCTGCCAAATGCTTGATAAAACTCAAACCAATTACTATCAGCACCATGATGGCTAGCAAGGCAGGCAAAGCAATATTGCTTACTAGCGGATGGATAATCTCGCCACTACTTGCCAGTAAATGCCCCACGACCGCCAGCAGCAGCACAATAGTCAGCCAACCAAACCCGCGCCAAACCGTTGACACGTCAGCTTCACGGGTCAACATGGGCAGACCGACCAGCGGAGAGGTACCACTACGATGCGCCAAACCAATCTCTGCAAACACTAATGGCAAGCCGACCAAGGTCATCGCCACCAACCACAACAACCAAAAATCAATCTGCCCAATGTAGTCACGGCTAAACCAAGTAAAAACCAGCAGCGGCAGCAAGCTTGCTATCAACATCGGCTGTAAACGATTAAATGGCATGGTGTTGGATTCCTTTGTAGCGGTAAGTTGTTATCATAAAATTGTTTGAGTCGCTAAAGTGATTTTAAAAAAGTGACTGTAAAAAAAGCGACTTTGAAAAACTGATTGTAAGAAAGTGATTTAAAATTAAACGCTGCAAAAACTAAATCGCCGCTATTTTAGCAAACCCACACCGTATGCAAAACCCACCAACGCAAAATCCACACAAACTTATCAAAAATAGTAGTCAAAATAAAAAACCCTGCGTATCACAGGGCTTTCTTTATGGCTGCGCATTATTGCTTAACATCAAAAAGCGCAGTTACACATGCGGTAAAATCGCAGGCATTAAATCATGAAAGGTACGACCTGACGCGGTTTCACCAATGGCATGCATTTTCCACTCACCGTTATGACGATAAATTTTTGCCAAAATCAGCGCTGTATGACTGCCTTGGGCTGACAAATCATAACGGGCAACTTCACTGTTATTACTAGCATTCACCAAACGACAAAACGCATTATTGACCGTGGCAAAAGTTTGACCTGTGAAGCTATTGACAGTAAAAACCAAGGCTTGCACATGGTCAGGGATACGAGATAAATTAACATTAATCACTTCGTCATCGCCATCACCAGCACCAGTGCGATTATCGCCTGTGTGTTGTATGCTACTGTCTTTTGACTGCAATTGTCCAAACCAAATCGCATCCACCATTTGTTTGTTGGCATCAAGCATGATACACGACGCATCCAAGTCAATGCTGCCGCCTGCGCTGCCACCACCACCGAACAAGCCACCCAAAAATCCACCTGATTTTTGCGGCGCAGCACCGACATCCCAACCCAGACCCATTTTGATTTGGCTAAGTGCGCCACCTGCTTCTTTTTCTAGCGAGATTTTTTGACCTTTCGATAAATTCACTGCCATGTTGGTTTCCTTATTTTATTTTTTTACTATTCTATCTAGCTATGTTTTAAGCTATGTTTTAAGAGGTTAATAACGGTTTAGCACAAATTGATTATAACAAACCGCCCAAAATACCTTCATTGCCACCGCGTCCGCCTGAGTTTGACCCCAATAAGCTTTGAATCCAGCCTTGGTAAGTATCACGGTTGCGCGAGCAAATCACTACTTTGCCCTGACCTGAGAACTTTAGTACCATGCCTTCGCCGCTCGTGACTGAATTGATGATATTGCCCAAAAAGCCTTTTTTCTGGCTGGTTGCCATTGATAGGCTATATTGCAGTCGGCTATCCCAGCATACCACGTGACCATTATCAATAATCACATCTTTATCAGTCGTGACATCAATCTCAAACAAAGAGCCAAACCCCGATACCACGAGCTGACCTTGACCTTGCGTTTGCATGACCATAAAGCCACCCGTATCCCCAAATACAGCGCCGCCTAAATTGCGCTGGATATTGGCACGCAAATCAACACTATGGGTCGCTGCCACAAAGGCACCGTCACTGAGCGTATACTGATTGGCACCGACGTCTAAAATTTGCATATCACCATCAAGTGTGGGCGCCAGTAAGCAGTCACCCTCACCATTTACCGCTTCAATTTGCTGTTGAAAAATCGACTCGTCATTGGCAAATCGGCGCATCAAAGCTTGCATGATGCCGCCACGCATCTGACCTTTGAGCTCAAGATTTGACTCCATCATGACCATGGCATTGGATTCACAATAAATCGAATCGCCTTTTTTGAGATTACAATGTAAAAATGGCTCAATCGTCCCAATCATACTAAACGTCGCTGCCATAGGTTAATGTATCCTTATAAACTAAGTGGCAAAAATGATGATAAAAGTAGCTAAGTTTGAAAAAGCCCTTAGGCTTAAAAAAGCGCTCAAGCTTAAAAAGCGCTCAGGTTAAAAAAATGGTTATGTTGAAAAAAAGGGGCAAGCCGATGCCACCCCATTGTTAAAAAAATGTTAAAAATTTTTAGCCAAAAAACTAAACAGCAACGCCATATGACGCAGCCAATGGCCCTAAACCGCCAGCAAAACCTTGTCCAACCGCGCGAAATTTCCACTCGCCATTGTTCTTATAAAGCTCACCAAAAATCATCGCTGTCTCGGTGCTACTGTCTTCTGACAAATCATAACGAGCCACTTCAGCGCCGCCTTGGGTATTCACGATGCGAATATAAGCGTTTGCTACTTGACCAAAGTTTTGGTTACGCGCTTGACCATCATAAATCACCGCACAAAATACCACTTTGCTTACATCGGCTGGGACTTTCGTTAAATCTACTTTGATGACTTCATCATCGCCATCGCCTTCACCGGTGCGGTTATCACCCGTATGCTCTACTGAGCCATCGGATGATTTTAGGTTGTTAAAGAAAATAAAATCTGCATCGGCCCGTACTTTACCCGATTCATTGACCAAAAACGCGACCGCGTCTAAGTCAAAGGCTTGCCCGTCAGTGGCACGTGGGTTCCAGCCAAGACCAACGGCCATGTTGGTTAAATTCGGTGCTTCCTTTGATAAATTAACATTACCACCTTTGGTTAAGCTAATTGCCATTGTTTTATCCTTTGTAATAAATTTTTGAAATCAAATAAGAAAATCGATGTCCGTTTTCATGCGCTGCGCCTTTCGCTATCAGACCAAAAGCGCGCCCAGACTAAAAGCCTTAGACACCGTAAAAAATCGCCTAAAAAAACAAAACGTGAGCCGAAACCCACGTTTTAACTATACCTTTGGTGGTAGAATTTGTCCACCATTCGGCTACATTAAGCTGTTATATTTATGTGTCAAAAGCTTAAGGGATATTAAGCTCAAGCCAGCATCTTAAATACCGCTACGGTTACGCATGAGCCCCAGTCTGTTTAGCGTCTTTTAGTGTTTCGCTAAGGCTTCTTCGCGCTTACGGTAGCTGATAGAATTAATCACTGCCCATACGATAAAGGCGATCCCAATCAAACCCGTCACAATTTCTGGCACTTCGATATGCACAGTTGCCAATAGCATGATGACCGCCAACGCACCAATCGCATAATGCGCGCCATGCTCTAGATACACAAACTCATCAAGCGTGCCTTTTTCTACCAAGAAAATGGTCATGGATCGCACAAACATCGCACCAATCGCCAAACCGAGCATGATGATAATCACATCACTGGTAATGGCAAACGCACCAATCACCCCATCAAAACTAAACGACGCATCGAGTACTTCAAGGTATAAAAATCCTGCAATACCGCCTTTGGCAATCGCGCCAGCGACTTCTTTGCCTTCAATCACATCGGGGGTTGATTCATCATCATCGTCCGCCCCTTCTAAAAGGCTTGATAACACATTGGTGGCTAGATAAATCAAAATACCAAATACCCCTGCGGTCAAGACAGCGGCTTTACGCGCTGGATCTACCCAAAACAGCGCCATCATCAATAACGCCAATGCCACAAACACGCTCATGGCATCGACTTTGCCAAAGCGCGCAAGCTTACGCTCAAGCCATTTAAACCACATCACTTCTTTTTCATCAAAGATGAAGTTTAAAAAGACGAGCAACAAGAACATCCCACCAAACGCCGCAATCTCTGCATGGTGCTCAATGAGCTTTGCCGAGTATTCTTTCGGGTTGTTGAGCGCCATGTTGATGACATCCATCATGCCCATATCCGCAGTCACCGCGACGATGACAATCGGAAATACCAGACGCATACCAAATACCGCGATGAGCATACCCACAGTCAAGAAAATCATTTTCCAAAACTTATCCCAGGTTTTGAGTACCGAGGCATTGACCACCGCATTATCAAACGATAGTGAAATCTCCATCACTGCCAAAATCAGCGTGACAAACAGCGCCGACATCATAGTGCTAACGCCACCATGCGAAAAACCCCACCACGCTGCAATTGCCAGGGCAATCGTGGTAAAGACAATATCAAAATAAAAATGTCTCATAACAATCCTACAAATTGAAAAAATTAACGGCTAATAAAGTCATCTAACGCGTAAGATGATTGGATGTGTTTATCTTACACAACTATTTGCTCAATCATACTACAAATGTGTTACCAAGCAATTGATTGCACGCTTAAACCACGCATTATGGCAAATATTCGCCAACTTGATGCATTTATGGGTACAATAGCCACTTTTAATTTTTTAAACCAAGTGCTAACTGCAAAATATTGCGATTAGCCTGTGTTTAAACCCTGTTTGGAAGCGTCGCGGTATGTTAGAAAACTTTATCACCCTTGTTCTGATTCTTACCCCTTTGGTGGTCGGGTTTTTGCTGCCATTACCGCAACGATTCATGCCGCTGGTAGACAAGCTACTGACCAACTTGGTGTTTGTGATTTTAACCTTTATTGGTCTTTCGTTGTCGCAGATTCCTGACTTATGGGCGCAGATTGGGTTTATTGGCACCAATGTGGCGATATTGGCGATTTGTACCCTAGGGGCAGGTTTTATCAGTTTGCTGATATTTGACAGGCTGCATCCTTGGCAACGTGCCCTCCCCCATGAGCATAGCCAAGCAGGTTTTAGCATCACCGGAAGTCTCGTTCAGTTGGGCTGTGTGGTATTGGGTTTTGTACTAGGCAAATTATTGCCAATAACGGATTTGCCGATTGATGGCATCATCAAGGGCTTGTTGATTTTGCTGATTTTGTTGGTGGGTTTTCAGTTGTCGCATTCGGGGATGACGTTGCGGCAGGTATTGGTCAATAAACGCGGCGTACAAGCCTGTGTGATTTTTTGTCTCAGTGTGGCAGTCGGTGGTTTAGTGTATGCACTGATAATGCCTGATGTGACCTTTACCCAAGGCTTAGCGCTATCTTCTGGCTACGGCTGGTATTCGTTGTCGGGAATTATCATGACTGATGCGTATGGCGCCGTTTGGGGAAGTGTGGCATTGCTCAATGATTTGTTACGTGAGTTCACGGCGCTACTGTTTATCCCTATGCTGATTCGCAAATACCCAACCACGGCGGTGGGTTTAGGCGGGGTGACCACCATGGATTTTACCTTGCCGGTCATCCAAAGCTCAGGGGGAAATGAAGTGGTACCGCTTGCCATGAGCTTTGGATTTTTGGTCAATATCATCTCACCGGTGTTAATGGTGGTATTTTCAAGTTTTGGCTAATAGCACAATCCTTATTAAATTAATATGCGCAAAACTCAACTTGTTGGTCGCCATATGGACTGCGTACTGTCACATAATGCAGACCTTTGGTGCGCGTATGAATACGATAGGTATTGTCGTCAATCCATTGACCTCGCAGCACACCCCGTGCATCTCTGATGTGGATACCGTCTTCCATATTGGCGGCTTTGACTTCAAAATCTTGGTTTTTTAGCAGATACAGACTGTAGGTTTTACTTTTGCTAAAATTGCCTGAATAACTGGCGCAGTAACTACCCTTTGGGAAAATAATTTTGGTAGCTGTCGCGGCAGTGGCAGTTTGGGTGGTTACCGCTACCGATAGCATGGCTATAGCTGCGCCAAATAAGGGGGCTGTAAAACGTGTTTTCATTTCGTTCTCCTTGTCTTTGTTTGACTATTTTTTGATATGACAATTTCCTATTACCGCTTGATTATTATTAGCAGATTTTCTAGTCACTTTCATGATAAGTTTAGTAAAAAACATTTGTTTGTGTTATTAGCCCAATAAAAAACCCCGCTCATGTCGTCACACAATCGGGGTTTTCATATTCGCTAATACGATTATTTTTGCTAGTACAATTATTGGGCTAACGCAGGATAATCCGTATAGCCCTCTTGATCGCCACCATAAAAAGTGGCTGGGTTTGGTTGATTAAGCGGCGCATTTTGCTGAAAACGCTCAACCAAATCTGGATTTGCGATATAACTGCGACCAAAAGCGACCGCATCAATTAAGCCATCACGAATTAGCGCGTCTGCTTTTTCTGCCGTATAGCCACCTGCACCGATAAGCACGCCGTGATAAGCATCACGAATTTGGCGACGGAATTCTGCGGTAAAGGGTTTTCCACCTGCCCAGTCTGGCTCAGAAATATGTAAATAGGCTAGGTTAAAGCTATCAATCAGTTTGATGATTGCTAATGCATCGTCTTCGCTACCGGCATCCACACCATTAAATTGACCCAGTGGCGAGATACGGATACCTACTTTGTCACTGTCAATGGCGTTAGTGACTGCGGTCAAAATTTCTTTCAAAAAGCGCATACGGTTCTCTAAGCTACCACCGTATTCATCGCTACGTTGGTTGACGCTCTCATACAAGAATTGATGAATCAAATACCCATGTGCACCGTGGATTTCAATAACATCCATGCCCGCTTCAATCGCATTACGCGCGGCGCTGGCAAAATCATCGACGGTTTGTTTGATTTCTGCGGTGGTCATCTCACGCGCTGGCGTGGCAGTCACACGGTATACTTTGCCTTCGTCATCTTTTAACGAGGTGCGTACCGCATCACCCAAATCCACGGTCGATGCTGATACAGGCGGCTGACCTTGTGGGCGTAAGCTATAATGCGATACTAGCCCCGTGTGCCATAGCTGCATAGCGATATGACCGCCTGCTTGGTGTACGCTATCAGCAATCATTTTCCAGCCTGCAATTTGTGCGTCACTAAAAACACCGGGCGCACCTGCGTAGCCTTTGGCATCGGCTGAGATATCAGTGGCTTCTGTGATAATCAAACCACTGCTAGCGCGCTGGGTATAATAGGTTGCCATGAGTGGCGTTGGCAAGCCACCAATATTTTTTGTTCCATTTGGCAAATCAGCACTACGCAGACGGGTCAATGGCGCCATAAAGACGCGGTTTGGCAAGCGCATCGCGCCCACGTTAATCGGTGATAGAAGAGCGGAGTAAGACATACATTCCTCGTGATTGTTGATTCATCTTTCGTTGAGTTATTGGACGCTGCTAGCTTCAAGTTATAACAAAAAGTCATAACAAACTTGATAAAAAAATTGTTGCAGCATCCTTGTTTATAAGGATTTTAGACTTATATACGTTGCTATCAAACTTCGTCACAGCATAATTTTCACAGGTTAATCTGCTGTTAGAAGCTTGAGCAAAGACTACGTTTTAGCAAGCATTTGTTTTACAAATCATTTGTTTTTAAAAAGCTTTTGCGAGTTTTAGACAAATTATTGCAATTGCTTTCACTATTTTATTCTATGATAGCGCTGTGTTTGAGCGTAACGTTTACTTAATAAGTGCCATGGTGCATTTTTACAAGTGGCAATGTTTTAACAATAACAATTTCTTAAGGATCGGCATGAATAATTTCCAATATTACAACCCTGTGCGTATCGTATTTGGCGAAGGTCAAATCAAAGAACTCGCCAATCTTGTCCCTGATAATGCCCGTGTACTTATCACCTATGGCGGCAGCTCTGCCAAAAAAACCGGCACACTCGATGAGGTCAAAACCGCGCTACAAGGTAAACAGCGTGAAATCTTTGAATTTGGCGGCATTGAGCCAAATCCAGAATTTAATACCTTGATGAAAGCCGTCGATATGGTACATGCCAACAATATTGACTTTTTGCTCGCTGTCGGTGGTGGCTCAGTACTGGATGGCACCAAATTTGTTGCATTGACTGCCACCTTAGATGACGACAAAGACCATGAAAAAGCGTGGGAAGCGTTAAAAGGATATACCCGTGATATTCAAAATGCGCTACCGCTCGGTACTGTACTCACCATTCCTGCAACAGGTTCAGAGATGAATTCAGGCGGCGTTATCAATCATAGCGAGCGTCATGCCAAATTGCCTTTTGGTAACCCGCTAGTATTCCCACAGTTTTCGATTCTTGACCCTGCCAAAACCTTAACGCTACCTGAGCGTCAAGTGATGAATGGCGTGGGCGATGCGTTTGTGCATGTGATGGAGCAGTATCTGACTTACCCAGTCAACGCCAAAGTCCAAGATAGTTTCTCTGAAAGCCTGCTCAAAATTTTGATTGAAGAAGGCCGTGCCGTTAAAGCCAACCCTAACGACATGGAAACGCGTAAAAACATCATGTGGACAGCGACAATGGCTCTCAATGGTCTTATTGGCACTGGCGTACCACAAGACTGGACCACCCATATGATTGGGCATGAACTCACGTCCCTACACGGCATTGACCACGCCCGCACCTTGACCATTGTGTTGCCTGGAGTGATGCGTGAGCTCAAGGATAGCAAAAAAGACAAGCTGCTACAGTACGCCAAAAACGTTTGGCATATCACTGAAGGTAGCGATGAGGATAAAATCGAACAAGCGATTATTAACACCGAAAACTTTTTCCGCGAGCTTGGCTTACCGGTGAGATTGTCAGATGCCGACCTTGATGCGTCTACAATTGCGCCAATTTTGAGCCAATTAGAAGAACATAATATGGTCAAACTTGGTGAACATCGTAGCAATGATTTGGCAGTGTCTGAGCGGATTTTGCGCGCAGCGATTTGATGATATAAAAAATGGTATAAAAAAAGACCTAGCCATTTGCTAGGTCTTTTTTTGTGGTAGCAACAGTTAAAAACCATTGGGATGGGCTAATTCATCGTGCCCATCTTTATCAATCACTTTTGGCAGTGGCAGCGCCATACCGACACTACTAGGCGTCTCTTGAATCACTACAGGCGGGGGCTGATAGCGGGTAATCACTTCATTGCCCTGCTCATCCTCGCTGAGCACATACTGGTAGCCTTTGCGATTAAAGCGTTTAACTAGCCTTTGATACCACCCTGCAAAACCTGTTGTGCGTTCGTTGGGATTGTGATAAAACGCATTCATCACCGCAGGTAGCCCAAGACCACATACCACGCCCGACATCAATACTACGATAAAGGTATAACCCACCAAAAAGCTGCTATATGGCTGCAATTCAGGCACGTTAGAAACCGATAAAATCAACGCCAAAGAAATCGCCCCGCGTACCCCGCCCCACGATAAAATCGTCAAACTGCCGTTATAACTGGTTTTTCGGACATCAGATAGCAGGCTAAATGACGCAAAATTTGCCAAAAAACGGGATAAATGCAGACAGATAAATGCCACCACACCGCCCAAAATCAACGAGGTGTTCAGCTCTAAAATAAATAGCTCCAGACCAATGAGGGTGAATAAGAATGAATTGATAATCCCCTCAATGGCGTGCCAAAAGTGATTCACATAGGTGATTTCACCTTCGTCTAAAATCTGGTGCCAACGGTTACCGACAATCAAGCCCCCGACCACACAAGCAATCGGCGCGGAAGCATGCGCATACAATGCCACCAAATACGACCCACACGCCAAAAATGCTGTGGTCAAAATCAGTGACTCCATCTCGTGTTTACCGCTTAAAATTCGCAGCGTCATCTGCCCAAAAAACCAACCAATAACCCCGGCGACCACGATTTCATACAACAACACTTCTACTGTGGTCACGATGCTAAAACCATCACCTTGCAGACCATGCAAAATAGTCATAAATAGCGCAATACACACTGCATCATTGAACAGCGATTCGCCTTCTAGCTTAATCATCAAATGGCGCGGCGCTTTGATAGAGCTAAGCACGCCTTTGATGCCAATCGGGTCAGTCGCGCCCAGTGCTGCACCCAGTAACAACAATACCGCGAACGGAATACTTGCCCCTATAAGCCACTGAAAGCCAAACATAAGGCTTGCAAAAAACAGCGCACACAGTGCCAATGCGATACTTGCCAAAATCCCAATCGGTTTCCAATAGTTTTTCAGATCGGACACCTTAAACGTCAGCGCCGATGACGTCAAAATAAAACAAATCACCCCATTGATTAAAAAATCGTAAAAATCGATATCACGCACCGCATTTTGGATACTGGTGATATTGATGGTAATAAACTCGTTGCCATTGAGCAGGCTTGCACTCCACTGCAAAATAAAAACCAGTACCGCCGACACAATGGGCACCCCAATGGCTTGTGGAAAGTCCAAAATCCGCTTGTTAAATAGCGTGGTAATGATGGACAAGGCACAGACAGCTGCCAAAATTTGTAAAAAAATAAAATTTCCCATAGGCGTTTTTTTAGCTCTTCATTCTATAAAACACTGTCACCAAAGCCATTTTTAGCCGTGACAAAGCAAAAATACTTCAACAAAAATAAAACCCTACCACAAACTGTGGTAGGGTTTTACCGTAAGCAATTGTTTGCGCAAATACAAGCAAATTTTGTGATTAATATCTCTTAAATTTTGTTGGCGACATGATGCAGCCAGCGCTGAATCATCACATCAAGCGCTTCAGGCTTATAAGGCTTGGTACAGTAATCTTGCATACCCGCGTTAAGATATATTTCTTTGTCCCCATGCATGGCGTGTGCCGTCACTGCAATGATAGGCGGCAACTGACTGAACGACTGTTTGAGTATTTTGGTGGCTTCCACCCCATCCATGATGGGCATTTGATGATCCATCAAAATGATGTGATATTTGCTAGGGTCAGCCTTATAAAAATTGACGGCCTCTAACCCATCTTTGGCTCGGGTGACTTCATAGCCATATTTTTTTAGGCTTTTGACCGCGACCATGGCATTTAGCTCATTGTCTTCTGCTAGCAGAACATGGGCAGGCAGACGTTCTAGCGGTTGTATTGTGGTTTCATCATGACGTTGGTGCCACTGCTGATAGCTGATTTCATCAGTTGCTATCATTGGTAGAGATAGGGTAAAGGTTGAGCCTTTATTTTTTTCACTGGTTACCTTAATCGTGCCGCCCATCCCTTCTGCTAACGCTTTGCACACAGATAGCCCTAGCCCTGTACCACCATATAACCGATGGGTAAACTTATCAGCTTGATTATAGGCATCAAAAATCACTGCCAATGATTCAGGCTTGATGCCAACGCCCGTATCAATCACATTGAATTTGATTTGGTGCTTATCACCGCCATTCATGGCTTGAATGGTCACTTTACCTTGTTTTGGGGTAAATTTGATGGCGTTATTGACTAGATTGATTAAAATCTGTCGCACCCGCACCGGATCGGTGTTGACATATTTGGGCAAGTTATCAGGGTAATCGAAGGTTAGTTCCACGCTGTTGTCTTTTGCAGTGGCTAAAAAGCATTGATACACGTCTTGGCATAGCTGTGCTAAATCAACCGGGATACTCTCAAAACGTATCTTACCTGATTCTACTTTGGATAAATCCAAAATGTCGTTGACGATGGTAAGCAGATGCTCATTGGATGTTTTAATCGATTTGATATAGTGTTGCTGCTGCGTATCAAGCGGTGTCTGCTCAAGCAATTCAAGTATGCCCATGATACCATTCATCGGCGTGCGAATTTCATGGCTCATATTGGCCAAAAATGCGGTCTTTACCTCATCGGCGCGCTCAGCTTGGTAACGCTGCTGACGTAATTTTAAGGTATCACTGACCATCGCCGCCAAATCTGCTAGCACGTGTTGTTGATTGGCATCAAAATCTTGATGCGGCTGGTCGTCAATCACACACAGCGCACCCAAAGCAAATTCCCTACCTTGACTGTCGTGAACCACGATGGGTGCACCAGCATAAAACCGAATATAAGGGTAACCGGTAACCAAAGGATTGTTTTTAAATCGGGTATCTTGGTGAGTATCGAGCGTGACAAAGGTGTCGTTTTGTGTAATGGTGTAATTGCAAAAAGCAACATCACGGCTGGTTGAAGGTTCTTTTAGACCAATTCTTGATTTAAAAAATTGTATATCAGCATCCAAAAAAGTAATGGCGACAATCTTAGTACCAAAAAATGCCTTAGCCAAAGCGCTAATACGCTCAAATTCGCATTCTTTATTTGTATGGATGATATGGTATTCATCCAATACCGCTAGACGCTGTTTTTCATTGCTTGCTATAGGATATGATATCATCTTGTTAACACCGTCCTACTACGTGATAAAAATTAAACGCTGAGGTTATTTTAACGCTTCAGCCACCAACATCATGCCCACCACTGAGGTCACTGCAACGGCCGATCCATAGCCGCCACAATGCAAACCACCTGTTTGACAGGACTTATCAACAATCGGCGGCTGTGATGAAAACACACAGCGAATACCGAATTTCTCTTTCATCGTACGATTGATGCCATAATCTTGACGAAGTCGCTGTCTGACTTTAGCCAGTAGCGGATCTTGGTAAGTATCCTTAAGATCTGCCACCTGAATTTGGGTCGGATCCGTCTTGCCACCTGCCCCGCCCGCCATAATTAACTTTAATTTATTAAATCGGCAATGCAGCGCAAGCGCAAGCTTAGCATTCATATCATCGACACAGTCTAATACTACAAGCTGTTTACCTGACTGTTTAAGCTGTGATTGCAAAGCACGATTAGGTATTAACAATTTTACGTTATCTTGGCTCAAAAAATCGTCAATCAAATGTAATTTGATATGGGGATTGATTTCTTTGATACGTGCTGCCATGGCTTCAATTTTGCTTTTACCAAAATTGCTATCGGTAGCAGGTAATTGTCGATTGACATTGGAAGCTACTAGCACATCCATGTCAATTAATGTCATCTCGCCCACACCTGTGCGAGCCAGTCCCTCAGCTGCCCACGAGCCCACCCCGCCCACGCCCACCACATACGCATGCAGATTCTCAAACTTACTAAATTGCGCGGCGCCATACAGTTTTTGGGTGCCAGCAAAACGGCGTTGGTATTGGGTGTCAATTAATGTCACATCAGGCATCATATCAGCTGTCATTGTCATGGTTTATTTTAATCTTGGTCAGGTTTTATGTTCAATTTGCTTGGGATAGGATAATCCCAGCTGACTTGCAGCGCAGCGCAGCTATTTTGCCACAACTGTTGGGCGAGCCGGGATTGATCTTTTTTTAATAAGTGTGATAACCCTGTCAACACGTACGGCAGATTGGCAGGTACATTGCGCCTACCGTGCGTCCTATGACAGGGCAGCGGCGTAAAGTCTGGGCAGTCCGTCTCAATCACAATAGCATCAAGTCCGACGGTTTTGACAAGCTCTGTAAGGGTATGGCGTAGTTTTTTGGCATTCGGATTGGTCACTTGCCCGGTGATGCCGATTTTAAAGCCCAAATTTACCAGCGCTTTGGCTTCTTGGATACCGCCACTAAAACTATGGGCAATCCCGCCCTGGGTGAATTTTTGTGCTTTTAACATCTTAATCACATCGCCATGCGCGCGGCGAATATGTAGCAGCGCAGGCAGTTGGTGTTGTTTTGCCAATTCAAGTTGCTGACCAAAAAAATCCTGCTGGCGAGTATAGTTCTCCGCAGTTTTCATCGGCGCAGTAAAAGTATCAAGCCCGATTTCCCCAATCGCAATGGGTGAATATTGCTGAATAAACTGCTCTAGCCGCTGCAAATCGTTGTCTTTATGCTCAGTGATATAAAAAGGATGCAAGCCAAAGGCTAAATGCGCCAAAGGTGTGGCTTTGCCTTGCTGCCCATAGCCTTGCATTTGCTGTTGGCATGCCACCATTTGTGCAAAATACTTTGCTAGAAAACCGATTAAAACCAGATGACGAACGCCGTTATCCCATGCCAACTGGGATTGGATCTCGCGGTCATGATCGAAGCTATCCACATCAAAATGGGTATGCGTATCAATTAATGGTAATGGTAATGGCAAATCAAACGAGCAAGCCGTGTCATTTATCATAGTCATATCATTTCAAATACTGTGGTTTGACATTGCCGTTTAGCTCGCTGTAAGGCACCGTCAATTGCGGTGCAGCCCACGCACGTCATCTATTTATCCTTTATTTGTTATCTGCCCATAGCTTTACATAAAAACTTTAGCCATTGTTTTAGTTATGGTTATCCTGCTTAGTATTTCTATTGATAGGCGGCTCAACTGTGTTTTTAGCGGATAGACTTTTAGGCGACTTGGTAACTTTATCAGCCCGTGGACTACTACGTCTAGGTATCAACAATAAAGCTGTCGCAGCAACCCCTAGTTTAATTACCCTCGACATTCTCATACCTCGCCTCGCCTTACCTTGGTTTTTAAACCTTAGCTTTTAACAGTATTGCCATAAAAAAACCCATCAGTCGATACCCGTTTAATGGTGGACTAATGGGCTGTTTTCAAATGCCGTTATAGTAAATAGCTGTTATATAACAACGTAATTTTATAAGTATTCGATAACTATTAGAATTTTTTGCCCAATACTTTAGCAGCTAATTCTTTACCCATGGTAAATGCGGTAGTCTTGGCAGGTTTCGTGCCATTTGAATTTGCCGCAGCATTATCAGCATTCTCATTGTCAACCGGTGCCGGATTATTTGCTTTGTTTTCAATGGTTGGCTGGGTTTTGTTACGACCTTTTAACATATAGTAAGCGGCACCAAGTACGCCAAGTTTAATAAGGTTTGATTTGGTTACACCATTTGGGAATTGCATAGTATCCTCACTCTTGTTGTAGTTGTTAAAATTTTTAATTAATAGTTATCGCTAATGGGTTAATTGTAGCCAAAACTTAAGCTTTTTACTAAAGTAATTAGGTTACCAATATTTATTGTTTGCACTCATTGGGTTATCGTTTGGTAAATTGGGTAAAATCCTTTGAAGATTGAAAAAAAGCTGACAGGGTTTGTCAGCTTCTCTGCGGTTATCACGATGACTGTATCAATTTATCAGTGCTCACGGGTGGCGCTAAAGGTAATTTCTGGATAACGCTCTTCCATCAATTTAAGATTAACCCGGCTTGGGGCAAGATAGGTCAAATACCCACCACCATCAACAGATAACTGGTCGTGGGCTTTTTTCTTAAACTTCTCAAACGCCACTTTGTCATCGCAATGCACCCAGCGCACCGTCGCAATCGACACAGGCTCAAAGGTACATTGCACTTTATATTCTTCAAGCAGGCGATGCGCGACCACCTCAAATTGTAGCACCCCTACCGCGCCCAAAATCAAATCATTGTTGATTTGCGGCATAAATACTTGGGTGGCGCCTTCTTCTGATAGCTGCTGTAGACCTTTTTGCAGTTGTTTTGACTTAAGCGGGTCTTTGAGTACCACACGGCGAAACAATTCTGGCGCAAAGTGGGGAATGCCTGTGAAGTTTAAAGTTTCACCTTCGGTAAAGCTATCGCCAATTTGGATGGTGCCATGATTATGTAAGCCGATGATATCGCCCGAATATGCTTCTTCCAGCGCTTCTCGGTCACCTGCCAAAAAGGTCAAGGCATCTGAAATGCGTACTTCTTTGCCCAAGCGCACATGTTTCATTTTCATGCCTTTTTCGTACTTGCCTGAACACACCCGCATAAAGGCAATACGGTCACGGTGTTTTGGATCCATGTTGGCTTGAATTTTAAAGACAAAGCCCGAGAATTTTTCTTCATCGGCTTTGACGGTGCGTTCAACGGTGTCATGGTCTTTAGGGGCTGGGGCGTATTGGGTCAGTACATCAAGCACCATGTTAATCCCAAAGTTACCCAACGCAGTGCCGAACAGCACAGGCGTTTGTTTACCGGTCAAAAATTCATCGACATCCCAATCTTCATGTGCCATTTTTGCAAGCTCTAGGCTTTCTTCAAATTCACGGAAGGCAATTTCACCGATTCTCTCGCGGACATCTGGATAGTCATAGCCATCACGGCTCTCAATCTCGACAATCTCAGTACCATGACCTTTTTGATAAAAGTAAGTTTTATCTTCGCTGATGTTATACACCCCAACAAAATGCTGACCTGTACCAATCGGCCACGTCATCGGCACACATTGGATTTTGAGGACGTTTTCAATTTCATCAAGCAGTGATAACGGGTCACGGATTTCGCGGTCAAGCTTGTTGACAAATGAGATAATCGGCGTGTCACGCATCCGACATACTTCCATCAGCTTGATAGTTCGTTCTTCGACCCCTTTTGCCCCATCAATCACCATCAGTGCGCTGTCCACCGCGGTTAAGGTACGATAGGTATCTTCTGAAAAGTCGGCGTGACCTGGGGTGTCTAGCAGATTGACCATGTTGTCGGCATAGGGAAACTGCATCACAGAAGTGGTAATCGAGATACCACGCTCTTGCTCCATGCTCATCCAGTCAGATGTTGCGTGTTTGTCGGTTTTGCGTGATTTGACTTCACCTGCGCGCTGAATTGCTTGCCCCCACAGCAGTAATTTTTCGGTCATGGTGGTTTTACCGGCATCGGGGTGCGAGATAATAGCAAAAGTGCGGCGTTTAGCGATTTCAGAATGTAGTGACATAGTGTTTGACTTATTTGACTTAAAAGTAGCGAGGCTTGATAACTGATAAAAGAAAGAATAAAAAATATGGCATATTGTAGCCGATTTTACGTTTGATTGCGATTTTCATGGGTGATTATTGCGCATTGTGCGCGCGATTTTGACAAAATTTTGTCATAAATCTAATACTTTAATCACTAAAATTGTGTTAGTTTTATCTCATCTTTTTTTACCTTATTAAGATGTTATTTATGACCGCTGAACCACTTGGCAACAATCCTGAACCCGCACTTGAAAATAAAAACAAAGTTTCGACCAGTGCTCATTTGAGCGATTCTTTTTTGACCAACGATCGGTTACAGTGGTCAGATATGAAAAGTTTTTTGTTAGCGATTAGCAGTGTGATTGTTGTCTGGCTGCCTGTGCTATTGCTCCACCTGACTTTAGTGCTTTTTGCCACCTTAATTACTTATGCACTGATTCGCGGCATTGCTGGTTGGATTCATCGGCATGTCATTGCCTATGTGCATAGCGCCTCGCGTCAGCAGCGTATGGGTAAAGTCGCAGAATGGTTTGCTATTGCCATTTTGGCGACTTTGATTTCACTTACTGTGTATGTATTTGGCGATTGGATTGCTGATAAAGCCAGTGTTGATGTCTTTAATAAGCTTATCCGACAGATATTGGACATATTTGACCAGCTTCATACCCTACTACCCGCAAGTATCTCTCAGCATCTACCCATTTCGGTCAGTTCATTTCAAGCTATGCTCATGAGTACTATCAAAAGTCATGCGCCACAACTACAGCTAGTGGGTATTCATACGTTACGCGGGCTTGGTTATGTGCTAGCGGGTGTCGTGATTGGTTGTATTGTGGCATTGCAAGTACCTGTGAATAGTGCAGCGCATAAAACCCCATTTACCCAGCATTTGCGCCAAAAATTTGATGAACTTATCATGGGGTTTAATGATGTGTTTTTTGCACAAGTCAAAATCTCTAGTATCAATACCATCTTAACCTCGGTGTTTTTGCTAGGCATATTACCGCTACTCGGTCATCCGCTACCGATGGCTTGGACCGTTGTGCTTATCACCTTTTGCGCAGGGCTATTCCCTGTCGTTGGTAATTTGGTCTCAAACATTGTTATCGTTTTGCTCAGCCTCACTCACGGGCTTGGCATCAGCATTTTATCGCTTGTGTGGTTGGTGAGCATTCATAAACTTGAATACTTTTTAAATGCGCAAATCATTGGTCACAAAATCCGAGCGTCTGCTTGGGAATTGTTGTTATTTATTTTGGTGCTTGAAGCAACGTTTGGGTTAGCGGGACTGATCAGCGCGCCAGTGATTTATGCCCAAATCAAACGCATTTTGGCAGATAGGGGCTGGGTTATTTGACTTCCTCCCCTCCCTAAAGTGAGGGGATTCCTTCTGCAAGACGGTCAAGCCCGACCGCAAGAATGTTCCGACTGGCATTAATATCTCTATCATGCCATGTGCCACACTTTGCACAAGTCCATTCTCTTATTCGCAAACCTGCTCTACCGCTCAAGCTACTGGACATATCGCCACAGCACGAGCAAGTTTGGGTAGTGTATCGCTCTGATACGATTTCAAAACGACAACCTGCGTTCTCGCACTTATAGGTCAGTTGTCGTTTCAATTCAAACCAACCTGCATCGTAAACCGACTTGGCTAGTTTGCCTTTTTTATTGTTAAATTGGGTGGTTTTTACATCACCAACCACGATTAGGGCGTTATTCTTAACTAGCCCTGTGGTGAATTTGTGTATGAGGTCTTGGCGTGTATTTTTAATTTTGGCATGGATTGCCTTGACACGCTGTTTGTTTTTGGCACGTTGAGCGGTAGCTAATGCTTTGGCATATTTGAGCGTTTGCTTGATGGTGAGTTTGTCACCGCTTGAGGTAGTGGCACTGTCTTTAAGCCCTAAGTCAATGCCTACGCTACCCGTTCCGCATTGTGTCTTGGGATAGTCTTTGACGGTGATACAGGCATACCAACGGTTACGGCTGTCTTGGACTAGCTCGCAAGTGTTGATTTGATATAGGCTAAGGTTGTAGCTGTCCCATAGGTCAATGACTAGTTTTTGTCCTTTGGCTAAACTAAGCTGTAAGGTGGATTTTAAGCCTTTTTTACCAATTTGGTGTGTGGCGATGTGTTTGATGGCAGATTGTTTAAACGGTAGCCAACCTAAGCTTTTACGCTTAGAGCTTGGGTTATTGGTTCGCCAGTTTAGTTTGGCTTTTTTGAATTGGCGACGCGATTTGGCGTGGGTTTCGTTAATGGCTTGAATAGTTTGACTATGCAAGCCTAGCAGTTCACCGCTACCTTTGGTGTATTCGTTTAGATCATAGGCACAAAAGAATTTCCCAGTTTTTTGCAGATGCTTGTAACTCAAGTCATTGACGTAGTTCCATACGAAATTGACCGAACCACTTAGGCGGTTAAGCTTTGCTGTGTGTTTATCTCGTATGCGTAGCTTGAGTGTTTTCATGCAAATTATTTTAGCAAAATTTATGCAAGCGTTATAGTGTACAAGTTGCCTTATATCCACCGCCTAAAGGCGGTGGTTTTACGGCAACGGCTGATAAAATCACCTACTGGCTACAGGACACATTAATAAATAATTTGCCCAATAAATTGAATTTTTAAATCTTATCGCCATTAATAACAGAACACGGCTTTATTGTTACAGTGTTGTATGGTTGAATGATTAAAAATGTGTTTTAAAGTCTATCAACTGCCAAACTTTTAATGATTGATGTTACAATTTACATTAACATTTTTTGGCGTATTTTGAGGTTTAACCAAAAGTTGAAAGATTTTCACAGTAATTGTAGTGAAAAATCCTAGCAATTTTTAATTTCTAGCAATTTTTAATTTATTGTGCCAAAAAAGCGATTTGCCAATCCATTCATTGATTCATAAGGAATTTTAGCGATGTCTACTATCAATAATAACAACGTTGTACATTTTCATTACACCTTAAAAGACGACGAAGGTAACGTCATTGACCAATCACCAGAAGGTCAACCTTTAGCGTACTTACATGGTTACCAAAACATTATTCCAGGTCTTGAGTCACAATTAGCGGGCAAATCAGTGGGTGATAAATTTACTGCAAGCATTGAACCTGCAGATGCTTACGGCGAATTCGATGATGCTGCAGTACAAGAAGTTCCACGCGAAAATTTCCAAGGTGTCGAAGATATCCAACCAGGTATGCAGTTCCAATCGCAAACTGAAGACGGTCATGTGATGTTAGTCACTGTGAAAGATGTACAAGAGGACAAAGTGATTGTTGATGCTAACCATCCCCTAGCAGGTAAAAAACTTCATTTTGATGTGGAAGTGGCAAGCATTCGTGATGCATCAGATGAAGAGTTACAACACGGTCACGTACACGGTGCAGGCGGTCATCACCACTAAGTTATCATTAAAGCTTAGAAAGATTAAATGGAAGGCTATATTTATAGCCTTCTTTTTTTGTGCAAAATTTTACCCTATGAAATACTCTTACGGGGTGTAAGAAACGCTTGATATTATTTACAAAATCATTGATTTAGTTACGTTTTTTGATGCTTTACTACAGTTTTTACCACACACTGTGCGCTAGATTTAGGCATAATAGTTTTATACCCAACAAACAATCCAAGCAATAATAAAGACGCAGGATTGGGTATATATTTTTAATTATTTATATAGCATTAAATTAATTACAAAAAAGGATACTACTCATGAACGAGAATACAATTAAAGGTCAATGGGAACAAGTTAAAGGCGCTGTAAAAGAAACTTGGGGTGACTTAACTGATGATGAAATTACCCAATTGGAAGGTAATCGCCAAAAGCTATCAGGTAAAATCCAAGAGCGTTATGGCCGCGCCGAAGATGTGGTAGAAAAAGAAATCGACGACTGGTCAGCCCGTCATGACTATCGTTTCTAGAATAGATTAACTCCTCCTCCAAAGTAAAAAAGCCATATCAGATGATATGGCTTTTTTACCTGCTATCCTAGCATCACTGACCTCATCCTTAAGGTCCTTACTAACTGGTAGTGAATTTCTTGACTCATCCTAAGTCTCACTCCACGTGTTTATCAAGCATCATTCCTTAATACTACGATAAACCATTCCTTTATTGGCAATTCTGTCCCTATCTCAATCCTTGAGAACCATCCCTGTGCCGTTGAATGTATTATTACAAAATTTACCATTCGGTAACAGTCGTACAAACGTCAATGCATGTAAGCTTTTGCTTACACACATTTTTGCCATTAGGGGCGTTGGTTATTGGCTGTCTGTGCATCAAGCATCACATTAGCCGCTTCAATCACAAAAGCTTCACTTTCAGGCAGCTTTGGACGTTCGGCTTGTTTTAGACGGCTACGGACTTCTAACTCTGCATCTTGCGCAGCTTGGTACGCTGTCCACGTGCTATAGGGGCTTTCCCCATTGGCTTGGCGTCTCGCATTTTCTGCCGCCAACATTTTTGCCTCAATGTTTTTGCGGAAAGTACGGCGGTCATTGATGTCTAATTTGACAGGTTTCTTATCATCTTCCTCATTACGGATTCTGTTGAGTTGGCTTAGATAAGCGAACTGGGCATTGGCTGCTTGACGCTGCTGTGACAAGGCATTGAGTGATTGCAAGGTCTCACCGGAATAGTTGCCCGCAGGTTGGTACGGCGCGGCACGAATGGTATCCCATGCCAGTGGGTTTTTCATGCTACGTTCACCAAACTCCATGCCTTCATAGATATTGACTAAGCGCACATCGGGTACAACGCCTTTATTTTGGGTACTGCCGCCTGTGATACGGTAGAACTTGCGCTGGGTTAAGGTCGCTGACCCTAAGGCAAGGTTATCAAGCTGAATTTGTGCTGAGCCTTTACCTGTGCTCGTGCTGCCGACAATCAGACCGCGACCATAATCTTGAATCGCTGCGGCAAAAATCTCGCTGGCTGAAGCCGAGCCTTGGTTAATAAGTACGGTCATCGGGCCTGTATACAGCTGCTTACCTTTATCTTCGTCTTCATACACTTGGATATTGCCGCGGTTATCACGAATCTGTACCAGCGGACCTGACTTGACGAACAAGCCAATCATCTTGGCGACTTCATCGAGTGAGCCACCTGGGTCATCACGCAGGTCTACCACTAGGCCATCAATGTTTTGCTGGTTCAAGGCTTTTAACGCGTTTTCCGTATCAATGCTGACGCTACGATAGTCTTCTCCCGCACGGCGGGCTTTATAGTTGAGATAAAAACTTGGGATTTCTAGCACACCGATTTTTTTGGCTTGTCCGTTTTTATCTTTGACACTAATCACCCGATGATTGACGCCAGATTCTTCTTGCTGAATCACATCACGTATGAGGGTGACATTACGCGCGCTACTGTCTGGGGTGTTAGGTGCTTTGACGCGTACGGTGACGGATGAACCTTTTTTACCGCGAATGAGGTTCACCACTTCACGTGTCGAATAACCCACGGTATCGACCATGCCTTTATCTTCAGTGGATACGCCGATGATTAAGTCATTGGGTTTGATTTGCCCCGAACGAGCGGCAGGCCCGCCATCAACTAGGCTGATGATACGGGTGTAGTCAGGATTCTTGCGATCGGGCTGAATAGAAACGCCGATACCGACCAATTCAAGGGTCGATTGGATTTGCATCTCATTGGCTTGCACGGGGGCAAAATAATTACTGTGCGGGTCATAGGCTGCCATCGCTGCATTTAACAGGGTTTCAACGATTTGGTCGCTATCGATACGCTGTAGCTGCGCATATTGGCGCTTTAAACGCTGGGCCAGCACTTGGCTTGGTGAGCGCGTTTCGTTTTTGACTAAATCACTGGCGTTGTATTTATCGGCATTTTCTTGCAAAAACTTGTCTTTGTTTTTGTCTTCATCTTGATTGATGGTCATGCCAATTAATTGGTAGGTCAGCTGTTTGCGCCAAAAATCGCGTTGCTCGGCAACGGTTTTAAAACGTGGCAATTTTTCACGGTTCATAATGACCGTTTCATTGCTCTGTAAGTTCACAGGAGATTTTAACAAGCTATCGGCAAAGCCGTAATACGCTTTTGAGCGCTCAATAAAACGCTGATAGATTTCAAAACCCGCTTTTAAATCACCGCGTTTGAGATAATCGGCGAAACTATTGCCATATTTTTGGGTGAATTCATCAATATCGGACTGTAAAAACACGCTATGATTGGGGTCCAGCGCATCAAAATAGTCGCCTAAAATTTGCTTGCCCGTTGCAGCGTCCATTTTTTTATCTAGATAATGGCTACGATCCAATAACGCTGCGACTTGCCGAGTCACCTGCCGCTGCTCGTTATTGATCTGTCCGACGCTCGTCGACGCTGCAATGGCGGTTTGGTAACTTTGTCCCAGTATCGCCCCACCCATCAACAGGGCAAATACACTGGCGGTAAGTTGTTTGTATTGCATGACTTTCCTTACTCTATTTAATGAAGCGATAAACAGAAAAAACTGACAGCCCATCTTAGCACTGCCAGTTTTTCCACACCATACAAAACGTGTAAATGTTCGACTCAAATCATCTATCAAACCTCACCGTTTGTAGCGGTAAGTTGTTGTGTTAGCCAATCAATTGATTGTCTTTAAACAGTTGGTTTAATTGCGCGGCAGTGAGCAATTGTTTTTCACCATCTTGGCGATTGACATATTCGTATTTCACCTCGCCTGTTTCACTGATATTTTTCTCTGAGATAACAATACGATGAGGAATGCCGATGAGCTCTAAATCGGCGAATTTTACCCCCGCACGCTCGTCTCGGTCATCAAGCAGCACATCAACACCTTGGGCTTTTAGCTCTGTGTAAAGCGCTTCGGCAAGCTGCATTGCTTTGTCTGTCGCGGCATCTTTCATTTTGCCTTTAATCATCGGCACAATCGCCACAGTGAATGGCGCAAGGCTCTCACCTGTGCTACTGGTTTTCCAAATGATACCATTGTCATCGTGGTTTTGCTCAATGGCGGCAGCGACGATACGGGTAACCCCGATACCATAACAGCCCATCATAGTAATGACAGGTTTGCCCTGCTCGCCCATCACCGCACAGTTTAATGCTTTGGCGTACTTGTCACCCAATTGGAAAATATGACCGACTTCGATACCGCGGCGGATTTGTAAAGTACCTTGTCCATCTGGGCTTGGGTCGCCTTCTACCACGTTGCGAATATCGGCAATTTCGGTAATGGACGCATCACGCTCCCAGTTGACGCCCGTGGTATGAAAATCTGGCTTGTTGGCACCGCTAACAAAATCTGATAACACCGCAGCAGCACGATCTACAATCACTGGCATGTTCAAATCAAATACCCCGATAAACCCTTTGTGCAGGCCCGCTGCTTGCATCGCCTCTTCGCTCGCCATGGTGAGTGGGGCTTTGACTTGCGCCAATTTTTCGGCTTTGATTTCATTTAGGGTATGATCGCCCCGTAACACTAACGCGACTAAGGTGGCTTTACCTTCTGCGGTAGCTTCACCTTCGACGATTAAAGTTTTGACCGTCTGTGACAATGGCAAACCTAAATGCTCAGCCACTTGCTCACAAGTTGGCATATTGGGCGTACTGACCGCTGTTTTATTTTGCGTTGCGGCGGCGCGTTCGCCCAAAGTGACTGCCTCAGCAAGCTCAATATTGGCCGCATAAGCTGAGCTATCTGAAAATACAATATCGTCTTCACCACTGCCAGCTAGGACTTGAAACTCATGCGAGGCAAATCCACCAATCGAGCCAGTATCGGCTTGCACCGCACGAAAATCTAACCCAAGACGGGTAAAGATATTATGATAAGCGCGGTACATATCATCATAGGTGCGCTGTAGTGAGGGCTGGTCGATATGAAATGAATAGGCATCTTTCATGATAAATTCACGCGAACGCATGACCCCAAAGCGTGGGCGAATTTCATCACGAAATTTGGTTTGTACTTGGTAGTAGCTCACAGGGAGCTGTTTATAGCTTTTTAGCAAGTTACGCGCGATATCGGTTATCACTTCTTCATGCGTTGGGCCTAACACAAAGTCGCGTTGGTGACGGTCTTTAAACCGCAGCAGCTCAGGACCATAGGCTTCCCAGCGACCTGATTCTTGCCAAAGCTCGGCTGATTGCACCACAGGCATTAGCAGCTCTTGGCAGTTGATGGCATCCATCTCTTCACGGATGATTTTTTTGACTTTTTGTAAGGTTTTTAGACCCATCGGTAGCCACGTGTAGAGACCCGACGCAGACTTACGAATCATCCCTGCACGGAGCATTAATTGGCTGGAGATGATATCAGCATCACTTGGGGTTTCTTTTAACGTTGCAAAAGTAAATTGACTGGCTCGCATGGCACACCTTGTTTGTACGGCTTGAAATAAGAAAAACGAGAATGGATAGACTATTTGGTAAACCGATTATCTTATTTTATGCCACTGGGTGGTGCAATAGTTTTTTTAATTTTTGCCAAATCGATGCAGTATTTTTGGTCTTAGCATTTTTATAAATTAGGACAATAATTATGACAATTTGGTCATACCCATTGGCTATTTAAACTAGCTACATTGAAATTATGGCGAGTCATAACCATACAAAATAGCATCCACTATTAAATAAACGATTAGGAATGGATACATGACCCAACTCCCCACTTCGTCTTCCACGCCATCACCTGAGGCAAAACCGACTACGAACTTGCCAGAACCGCCCGCATCGGGCAACAAAAAGCCGGTTTCTTTTTGGGTGAGTTTATTTTTACTGGCTGTGATTGCGGTGGCGGGTTGGCTATTTTTGCAATGGCAACAAAAAAATACGCCTAAAAAAGTTGAGGTATTAACCCGCGAAGGGGTGGTCACTAAGATTCAAAGCCTCAATCGACTACAAACCGTGGCGTATAATGTCGATACCGTTATCACCAGCCAAAAAGAAGGCAATTGGTACGCCCTGTGGCAAGATCAACAAAAGGGGCTTTTTGTCGCTCATGGACGGGTGACCGCGGGCATTGACTTAAATCAATTAAAACCTACTGATGTACAAGTGACCCCAGATGGTAGCCATGTCAGTATCACCTTGCCCGCTGCGCAGATTTTGGATAGTTATTTAGATAACATTGAAGTGTATGATATTCAAACAGGGGTATTTGGCATGGTGCAAGCCGACCCGCAAATATTTAACCAAGCCCAAGTGGCTGGCAAAGACCAAGTGCTCGCATCGGCTTGCCGCTCTGGCATTCTACAAACTGCCAACGATAATGCCCAAAAACAAGTGCAATCGCTATTTGCACTGGCAAATGTACAAGTCACAGTGAAAGTCACCGCGCCCACTAACAATTGTCGTTAAACCGATTTTTTGCGCCTAAATAACATTAATCTAAGGATAAAAGCGATTTTTAGTTTTGTATTGTTTTTTTGCCCTGTCAGAATTGGTATGAAAGGCATAAATAATAGATATGTAACCTACCTTAATAATAAGAATGTTGCTAAAATCTCAACTTTATAACCCGCTAGATAGTCCGCTAGTTTTAGACGACATTTATTTGCTACTCTCATCAAAAATTGCAATAATAATAGCTACTTAACGTATCCATTTCACCAAGGGTTACGTTAATTTATTGCAAGGATGCTTGATGGCGTTTTAGTTGTGTAAAAGATCAATTCGCTAGCTGTTGGAGAGTTTACTGGATGAATGTCACGTCTGCCTCAGATCGTCTAAAAAAAGTGATGCGGATTGCTTTGGTTGGCATCAAGCCTGGCGACCAAGTGATGCTAAAAGGCTATCTACGCCTCTTGCTTAGACTCGAAGCAGACCTTGAATGGGTATCAGCGAACAATCAGCAAATTGATTTATTCATGGTCAATCATGATTTGCGTCATGCTGAAAGCGTTCAACAGTTAATTAGTAGCAAACCCAATACGGCAACTATTTATACTGCTCGTAGTGAGACGGAAAACGGCTATTTATCGCAAGATTTATTGGTGTTACCCATCAAAGATTTATCGCCATTGAGCGAGTGGTTGTTTTCACAATTGCCGTTCTTGTCTGGCGTACCTGTTAGCAATAAGGCATCTACTGCCGCTAAGCTCACCGCTGATGCCGTTGACGCTTATCAATCAGCGACAGACAATACCTTAACACTAGCGCTTAGTCTTTAATGCGCCTGCTCGAGTTGGCAATCCATCATCTGGTGTTGCCCAGCTTACGCAAGTTTTAGCTGTTATAACCAGTGATACCCCAATGCCCCTAACCCACTTGCCAAAACTAGTCAGTCGGTGAATTGGCGCTAGAGGGCGGCATTAATATTGGCTATATGGCACACCTGGGCAGGAACGCTTTAGCTTTATTTGGCCGATGTTATCGCAAAGCGATGGGCATTTTTAAAACCGTTACGCTAGTAAATATTTGGATACAAATATGAATAATTAGTTGTTTCAAATGGACAGCCGTATTAAGCCCAGTGAGCCATTTACTGTGCTATCTAATGAAGGATTGCACGAATTAATCCATACCATAAGTGGCTATGAATAAAGCAGCTAATCGTTTGACAGAGCACGATAAAGCATCTCATTAATGTAGCGTTAGTTTACACGGTAACCATTCACCATTAACTATTAGCCATGGAAAAGCGCTCAACAGCATTCAGGGCTTTTTTCATGTCCATCCTATTACATCACGCTATCACACCATCCTATCACACAATGAATTCGTAACATTTTTCTGCATTTCATCCGAATTTTTATACAACTTAAGTTTAATAATTTAGCAAAATGTGATTTAAAAATTGCTATGGATTGCCCCATTACCTTTCATCGGTATAATTCATCATTTTGTCATATAACCTGACTACACTACCGTCACCGACGGACGATGGTTTATCGATTTTCTCAATAGGATGACGCAATTTGGGAAATTGAGATAAACCATCGTTTTTATTTTGTGTTAACGGCTGCTGTTAGAGTTTGTAAGCTTTTTTACTTGGGGCTAAGCGATGCAATAGGTCATTTAATTAGCCAATCAATTTGCCAACAGATAAGTGACAATGATGAATTTTTCCAACCTTACCACACGTTTGCTATGCGTATTATTGCTGGTTTTTTTGGTGTTTTTGGCGATGGTGTATTGGATTATTGACCAGCAAGCCAAGCCTAACGTCGCCAAACTGACCTCTCAGACTATCATTGAAACTGGCAATGAGGCGGTGAATGGTATTTTGTCGCGTGTGAGTCAAATTGATGGCATGGCAGTGACAGCGAGCCGTATGACCGGCAGTTTGCCCAAGAATGCCGATATCATCAACACCAGTGTTGGCAATTTAATGGCAAATATGGATAAAGGCATTGTCGGTGGCGGTGTGTGGTACGACCCTTTAATGTACAAACCTAACGTCGATGAAGCCGCGTTTGTTTGGCAACGCGATATGCAGGGTGTCATGCAATCTGCCAGTCAATATCAAGCCATCAATCCTGGCTATCAAGCACCAGCCAAACTTACCGCAAATCGGGTAGCCGACCAAAAAACCCAACCACAGCTTGCCATGCCCTATTACCGTGATTGGTGGTATGTGCCCGCCGTGTATGCCAATCATGACCACTGTGTGTGGAGCCGTGCTTATATTCACCCGGCAACCAAACAGCCCGTCATGACCTGTGCCAAGGCGATTTTTAATGCGCAAAACAATGGCTTTGAAGGGGTGGTGAGTTTTGATGTGCTGCTCGGGCGTATGCAGTCGATGGTCAAAGAATGGCAGCGCAAAACAGGCGGTTATGTGTTTTTGGTCGATATGAACAACAACTTTTTGACTTTCCCCAATGAAGCCCAAGTCAAACAAGTGACTGCTAGTAACCCGCAAGGCGAGATGATTGATGTCAATAGTTTTGCCAAGAAAAACCCTGATTTTGCCCCCATTGCCAAAAGCTTAGACAACATCAATGACAACATCATCAAACAAGCGCAAAAAATAGACGGTGGTAAATTTGATTTTACGACCAATACGCTAGTGAGTAGTACCAACCTACAAAAAATCTCTCCCTCAGAAGCACGCATCATTTCAGCCATGCTAATGACCCAAAGCGGGCAAAATGAAAATCTCAACGCCACCCATTTTGTCGAACAAGTCAGCTTAGACAACGATTTATTGCTCAAAACCCCTTCCACAGCGTTTATTTTTGCCATGCCGATGACCAATTGGAAAATGGTCATCGTCAAACCCAATCAAGAACTGATGTTATTTGCCAATCAGTTAGGTAAACAGCTGCAATGGTATATGTTATTGGGTTTCTTACCGGTACTGCTATTAAGTGGTTATATTTTCCACCGTATTTTGGCGGTACCGCTGCACCAAGTCGCTCGTAACGTCCGTGAAATCGGTCAGTTGATTGCACAAAAAAAATATCTGTCACTCAGTGATCACAAATTGCCACCGGCAAACATTCAAGAAATTGGCGTGATTACTGACTCGATGAACCAGCTGGTTGATCGGGTGGTCGAGAACGAAGGCGCATTAGCACAAGTCAATGAACGCTTAGAGCAGCAAGTGGCAGAGCGTACCGAAAACTTGCACCAAGCATTAAAAGATTTAAAAGCCTCTCAAGTGCAGTTAGTACAATCAGAGAAAATGGCAACCATCGGTCAAATGGTCGCAGGTGTTGCCCATGAAGTGAACACGCCATTGGGCTATGTGGGTAGTAACTTAGAGTTGATTGATGAAAATATCGTACGTTATGACGAATTGATTGACCATACCCAGCAGCTCAAACAACTGATGCAAGCGTCGCCGACTGATACAGCAACCATCAATCAAACGATTGAACAAACCATTGCTTGCAGTGATGAATTGGTCGCCGATGCGGTGAGTGATGATTTGCATGGATTGGTGGATGATGCCAAATTTGGGGTTAGCCAAATCTCAGAATTGGTCGTCAATTTACGTGATTTTTCTCGCATCGACCAAGCCAAAATCAAAGCCGTCGATATCAACGACTGTATCAAAAACTCCCTAGTCATTGCCCGTAACAATATCAAACATTTAGAGGTGATAACTGAGTTAACTGCTATCGAACCGGTTAGTTGTAACCCATCCCAGATTAACCAAGTGCTGCTAAACCTATTTAATAACGCAGCACAAGCGATGGGGCAAACTCAGCACCCTACATTACACATTACTAGCACAGAAGACGGCGCCAATGTGTATATCAGCGTGGCGGACAACGGTACTGGGATGAGCGCTGAGACCCAAGCCAAGATTTTTGAACCATTCTTTACCACCAAAGCGGCAGGCGAAGGTACGGGACTGGGTCTTGCCATTTCGACCCAAATCATGGAACAGCATAACGGCGATATTCATGTGCAATCACAACTTGGCGAAGGCACGACATTTACCATCAGATTGCCCAAAACAGCGATTAGCAGCGAGCAATCACCCAAGCTTTTAATCGCAGAAGAAAGCTAATACTAATGCTAATGTTAGATAACCAATAACCGATGGCTGACAGGCAATCTGCTCAGCCATACACGAGCCACACTTGATTGTGGTCAATCTTAATTGTAGTCAACCTTGATTTTAGTCAACATACCTAAGTGACATGACCATGATAACGACTGTAACCAAACCCAAAATCGCCTTTATCGATGATGAAGACCGCATTCTACGCAGCCTAAAAATGCATTTTCGCGCCACCCATGATGTGTTTACCACTACCGAGCCCGATGAGCTACTAAGCTATGTGCAAAATAACGAGGTCCAAGTGGTGATTAGCGACCAACGCATGCCAAAAAAACTGGGTGTCGAAGTACTAAAAGATATCAAAGACGTATCACCCCATACTATCCGCATCTTATTGACCGGCTATGCAGACTTAACTGCGGTAATTGACTCCATCAACGAAGGAGAGATTTTTCGCTACATCACCAAACCTTGGCAGACGGATGAGCTTAAAAATATCGTCAACCAAGCCACCCAAATCGCGCTGCAAACCAAAGATGTATTCAAAGAAAATCTACAGGCCACTCAGCCAACCATCGCCAAACGCAAAGTGTTGGTGATCGATGACAGTGAGATGGTATATTTACAGATGCAGCAAAAATTCACCCAGTTTGAAACGCACTGGGCAAATTCATTAGAAAAAGCGATTGAGTTACTTGAAAATGACCGTTTTGGCGTGGCAATCACCGATGTGTCCTTGGGTGGCGAGAACATTTCACCCGTGATCTATGCGTTAAAACAAAGTTTTCCAGATTTAGCGGTATTGGTACTCACCTCACTCAACGATAGCCACACCTTAATCGACTTGATCAATAAAGGGCAAGTATATCGCTACCTGCCGCGTCCCAGTAATTTGTTGTTACTCGAAATCAGTATTCAGCGCGCTTATGATTATCACGAAACCTTAGTCAATCAACCAAAATTACAAGCGCGACATGTCGTTGATGCGGTCACTGAAGTTGAAACGCGTAGTTTTGGTAATAAAGTCAAAAAATTCTTATCACGCTTTGGTATTGGTAAATCGCGCTTTGCCTAGCTTAAAATCTAGTGGGTAAGATAACAGGTTCAAAGCGTCGCATTTGAGCCGTCTCAATCAATGAATGTTAGCCATAAAAAAACCGCCCAGAGTCACGACTTAGGCGGTTTTTTGAACGGTTTTTAATAGCCGATGATTAAGCTGTTTGCTCGTACACTGGGTGTTTGGCGCAAATTGCTTGGACTTTTTCACGCACTTCGCCGATAACTTTTTCGTCACCGCGGCTATCGAGCACATCACAAATCCAGCCAGCCAATTCTTTTACTTCTGCTTCACCAAACCCACGGGTAGTGACTGCGGGCGTACCAATACGCACTCCTGACGTCACAAACGGTGATTTAGGGTCATTTGGTACCGCGTTTTTGTTGACGGTGATGTGGGCATCGCCCAACCATTTATCCGCTTCTTTACCGGTGATTTCTTGTTTGATTAAGCTAATCAGCATTAAGTGATTTTCTGTGCCGCCTGAGACGATGTCATAACCACGCGACATGATGACGTCTGCCATGGCTTTGGCATTTTTAACCACTTGTTGTTGGTAGGCTTTGAAATCATCGCTTAACGCTTCTTTAAAACACACCGCTTTACCTGCAATCGCATGCATTAATGGACCACCTTGGTTGCCAGGGAACACAGCAGAGTTGAGTTTTTTCTCAATCTCTGGGTTGGCTTTTGCCAAGATTAAGCCGGAACGTGGACCGCGTAGGGTTTTGTGGGTGGTGGTGGTAGTAACGTCAGCGATTTGCACAGGGCTTGGATAAACACCTGCAGCAACCAGTCCGGCTACGTGCGCCATGTCGACCATCAAGTATGCGCCAACGCTGTCTGCGATGTCACGGAATTTTTGCCAATCAACCACTTGGCTATAAGCAGAAAAACCCGCGATAATCATTTTGGGTTGGTGCTCTTTGGCTAGGCGTTCGACTTCATCATAGTCGATAATGCCCGTTTCTTTGTTTAAGCCATATTGTACGGCTTTATAGTTGATACCAGAGAAGTTTACATGCGCACCATGCGTCAAGTGACCGCCATCAGCAAGGCTCATGCCAAGTACCGTGTCACCCGCTTTTAATAAGGCTAAAAATACCGCGCTGTTGGCTTGGCTACCCGCGTGTGGCTGAACGTTGGCATAGTCTGCGCCAAACAATTCTTTGGCACGGTCAATCGCTAATTGCTCAACCACATCAACATATTCACAGCCACCGTAATAACGTTTGCCTGGATAGCCTTCGGCGTATTTATTGGTCAATTGGCTACCTTGCGCTTCCATCACCGCTGGTGAACAGTAGTTTTCTGAGGCAATCAGTTCAATATGGTCTTCTTGACGTTTGGCTTCATTGTCCATCGCTTGGGCAAGTTCAGCGTCAAACTGGTGAATAGTGACATTTTTAAACATGGCAATTTCCTTTTAAGTGAGTCAAAAAATGGGCGGATAAAACCGAAAATATGGCTTAGTTTAGCATGGTTTGGTTGTTTGGGTTAGCATAATCCACAGGTTTGGCTGAATTTGTCTCATCATTCGCCTGCGATTTTTGAGGTTATTTATCAAGCATTGGGCTAACCAAAGCGGCTCAAAAAATCGTTCGATACTGCGATTAACACGATATTAAAAAGTCACCGTAAAAAAGACAGCCGCTGCGACTGTCGATTTTTGGTTGGCTGTGTTTATTTTGCTATATTTTTTAGCGATGTTTTTTAGCGATGTTTATTTGGTTATGTTTTTTGGCCGGGTAAAATTAGTGCAAGGCACAGTGGTTTTTGTACTTATCCTTCTCGTTTGTCAGTGCTGACATGAATCATGCCGTTTTCTTCTTCACCCATAAGGCTATTTTCAAACGCAGGTAAAAAGGTTTCACTAATCAAAAAATTTCTGCCCTGCCATTGGTAAAGGGTGGTGCGTCGCCAGCCTTGCGCTGTCACATCAATCCAGCGGTTGGTCATCGTGGCGCCATGCCGACGAAACAGTATATAGCCAATCGGTGTTGTGCCCAGATTCGCCAGTTTTCGCGCATTACCAATGAGACTGGCAAACGGAAATACGGACCGCGCCGCCACCCACGCATCTTGATTAGGCTTGCCAAATAATAAGGCTTCGCGTACCCATGCCGATTGCCTCATACCAAGCGGTAACTGCAATTGGCTCTTTTCGCTCAAAGACAAGGTTTGCCGCCCTTCAAACGTCGGCTGTACGATGAGTTTATGCTGAGATAAGGCTTCAAATTTGGCGGTGAGCGACCCTGTTGACGTCAGCCAAGGGATGAGTTTCGGCGGTATCTGCTGTTTATGTGCCGCGCTCAAATGGGCGCCAGCCAAGTTTAGGTTTAGGTTTAGACCAACATTTATCATTATATTTTCAAAAACTCATTATCGGGTATTGTGCCTTGCGCGGCAACATCGCCAAAAAATTGGCTTTTATAGGTGTCATTAAAAGGTAACGCGGTCATCGCATCGGCTTGGTACGCCAATATAGCGTGCTGTTCGTCTTGGCAAAACTGGGCAATGGCAGGGGCAAACACCTTGTCGTAGACACAGTGTAGCGAATGAGTCAACACCGGATAAAAGCCGCGAATCAACTTGTGCTCCCCTTGGGTACCAGGGTCAAAGTAGCGAAGGCCATGCTTGATAGCAAATTCAATGCCTTGGTAATAACACAGCTCAAAATGTAAACAATCATATTCTTCTAGGCAGCCCCAATAGCGACCATATAACGTGCTGACAGCGGCATTGTCATCGAAAAAAAACAAACTACAAGCCACGATATCACCATGCGCGTTATGCGCTTGAGCGAGCATCAGCTTGTCTGCCATAGTCTGCCCAAGCTGCTTAAAAAATGCCAAGTTCAAATACGGCTGCCGCCCTCTCACCAGATAGGTCATGGCATAGCATTGATAAAACACCGCCCAATCCGCCTCGGTGATATCGTCACCAAGTTTAATCTGACAGCTTAGATTTTGTTTGAGCACCTTTTGGCGTTCAACCTTAATTGACTTGCGTTTTTTGGCAGTTAATGTTGCCAAAAACTCATCAAAATTGGCGCATTTTTTATCCTGTAGATTGCGATTTTGCCATAAAAACTGACAGCTTAGCCGCTCGCAAAGATTGGGCACATTTTGCAACGCTTGGACATTTTTTGGGGAGAAAAACAGTCCGTGCCAAGTGGATGCTTGATAGCGACTTGCCAATTCATCCATCGCTTGCAGCAAGGTCTGATACAGTGGCGCGGTTAATGACTTGCCTTGTGCCACCCAAATCCGTTCGCCGGTGACGGGGGTAAAGGGCACGCTTGTCACCAATCTTGGATAATAATTTCTACCATAGCGCTCAAAGGCTTCTGCCCAGCTAAAATCAAACACATATTCGCCTTGGTGATGCTTTTTGATAAACACGGGCATCACAGCAATCAGTTGAGCACTGTCATCGACAATCTGCACATACTGCACCCACCAGTCGCTGCGCCAGCCAATCAGCTTTGCATCTATCAGCGCTTGCCAAAAATCAAAGTGCATAAAGGGCGTATCAGGCGTCTGCCACTTTGTCTGTGAGCGCCAGTCAAACTCAGTGGTAAATTGATAGTGATAGGACATATGTTAGTATTATTGTAGTTTTATGAACCGATTATTATACCTTGTTTTTAGCCAAAAATACGGGCTTATCCTTTTACGCAATCTGGCACAATTTGGCACAATTTTGCAAAATATGTATGGCGTTGCGCGGTATGGTTTATAACGGTGACTTTGTTGCAATAACCAAATTGCAATAGCCAAAATTAGCGTTTACACTGAGTCACTTATCTGCTAGATGCGCTTTAAGCTTTTTTCACTCACTTGTCATCCTCTACCATGCCGACACTGATTTTATTTAACAAACCTTATGGCGTACTCAGCCAATTTCGCAGCGATGATAATAACAACTTTGCGACGCTCAGCGATTATTTTAGCGACAAAAGCCTACGCGTGGCGGGGCGATTAGATGCCACTTCCGAAGGATTGCTACTGCTAACCGCTGATGGACAAGTC
Organism: Moraxella sp. CTOTU47915; assembly: GCF_031986685.1. Classification (NCBI taxonomy): domain Bacteria; kingdom Pseudomonadati; phylum Pseudomonadota; class Gammaproteobacteria; order Moraxellales; family Moraxellaceae; genus Moraxella; species Moraxella sp. CTOTU47915. Next base: position 36,289 of record NZ_DAMAAE010000003.1, on the reverse strand, counting down.
AATAAAGCCTTGACCCATCCACCCAAAGCCAATGCAGGCAAACAACAAGGCAAAACCTACTGGATACAGGTGGAAGGCGATGCAAGCGATGCCCAGTTACAACAACTACAAACAGGGGTGCCACTCAAAGACGGTATCACCTTACCTGCCGAAGTTGTACGGCTAAGCGAAACACAAATTGCCGAGCATATTTGGCAAGCGCCGGACAAGATTGCCAAACGCAAAGTCACCACGTGGCTCGCCATTACTATTTTTGAAGGTAAAAATCGTCAAGTACGTCGCATGGCGGCCCATGTGGGACTGCCTTGTCTTCGGCTGATTCGCATGGCATCAAGTGGCTTTAGTTTGGGAAATTTAGAGGTTGGCGCATCCACACAAATACATTTATCACCTGCCGATTTAAAGCGACTGGGTGTCCAACCTTTATCCGCAGCAACCACAAAGCCACAATCGCGCAAAAAACCTCGCCTGTTAACGCCTAAATCGCCACAATCAAAGCACCCAACAAGCCGACACAGACAGCCCTGAGTGAACAGCCGTGAGCAGACAACCGTAAGGAAACCGCTATGAGAAAACAGCCATGATCGGTTACATCTATCGTTTTTTTCAAAGCCGCCCTCGTCTACTGTTAGGGTTTGCCACCATGGTGGTGGTGTATTTTGGGTTATCGACGCTGGTTGGCCTATTGCCCAAAGATTGGACGTTTGCGGTAGCCTACGATAAATTGAAGTTTGTGACGCAATTTTTGCTGGCTTGGAATATCGGAATTTGGGTATATTTATTGGCTATTTTTCGGATGATGTATAAAGCCGATCAACATGCAATTTTGGATAAAGCCCATGCTGAAGACGAAGGCACGGTGTTAATGCTGATTTTGGTTTTTGTCACAGCGATTGTCAGTATGCTAGCGATTGTCGTAGAGTTGGGCACGAGCAAGGACGCCAAAGGTGCTTTGATGCTGTTTCATATCGCGCTCACCGCCATGACGATTTTGACGGCCTGGCTGTTTATTCATACCATGTTTGCTATTCATTACACCCACGAGTATTTCTTGCTTAAAGAAGAAAAAAACACAGAAATGCTAGATTTTCCTAACGATGACGACCCCGCCTACTGGGATTTTTTATATTTTTCCTACATCATTGGCACATCTGGTCAAACAGCGGATGTCGCCTTCAACACCCAGCAAAGTCGAATCATCGGTACCATTCATTGTGTGTTATCATTTTTCTTTAATACCGCAATTTTAGCCTCATTAATCAATATGTCAGCGGGTCTAATCGGTTAAAGTTAAATAAGTCAGCTAAATGAGTCAGCCCAATACAGCTAAATGAGTCGGTCAATTCAAGTGAATACATCGTCAAAATCGCTTGCTGTATGAGTTATACTATCTTCGCTTGTGGTCCTCGTCTTAACATAAAGTGATAGGACTGTCATATCCCACTACGCTAATATCTCGCTACTTTATAACTAGGAAATTGTATGATCGCACAATATTTGATGGTCGATAACGCCCTGCTCGAGCAACTGCAAAATGCCACTGATACAGCGCGAACCGCGTTACTTGAAAGCATGAGTGAGCAGCCTCAAGCACAATTGGTAGATTTGGGCAAACTGTGGGACATCATCCATTTTGTGTTAACCAAACACAGTGCCACCGAGCCTGTACCTGATGAGCCTGTCAGCGAGTTTGTGGTGGGTGTGGAAACTTTTAGTGACAGTGAAGATGCCGATTTTATTGCTTTTACCCCGTGGGCACATATTGTCGAAATCGTTGATGTACTAGAACAAATTAACTTTAAAAAACGCTTAGAAAAAGTTTCGATGAAGTCACTACGTGAGCAAGCTATTTTTCCACCCAATATTTGGCAAGACAAAAAGGAAAACTTGGATAAAGAATTGCTGGCTTCATATAATGAGTTATTGGGGTTTTATAATGACGCCTTAGACAATGGCAATAATATTGTGGTGAGTATTTTATAACGCCGATATAGTCCTTTTTTCATTTTTTGAACCAAAAAAGCACCTTATAAAAGGTGCTTTTTTTATCAATGCGCGGATGAAAATATCATCTAGCTTGACTTGATTAGTTAACTGACTGGTTAGTTAACCGATTGCGGTGCAAGGATAATCATCTCTACACGGCGGTTTGGTTCATAGCTTGAGCCAAATTGTGTTGTCGCACCGCGACCAATAGCGCTGATACGGTTACCAGAGATGCCACGATTGACTAAGTAATTAGCGACTGCTGATGCACGGCGTTGTGATAACGCTTGGTTTCTATTTGCATCACCTTCCACTGAGGCGTAACCATTTACTTGAATGTTAGTTTGGTTATAGTCACGTAGTGTGGTAGCTACTTTGTCTAACGTATTATAGAAGTTAGGTAGAATAGTAGAATCACCAACGCGGAAAGTTATCGCTTCTGGGATAGACAAGTTAATGTTATTAGTCACTGGGTCACGTGTTACCGTCACGCCAGAACCTGCGGTTTCTGCACGAAGTTTAGCTTCTTGTTGCTGCATGTAGTAACCAACACCAGCACCTAGTACACCACCGATTGCCGCATCACGACCGGTTTTTTCACCGCCCGTTGCCTTTGAGACACCCGCACCTGCGGCTGCCCCTAATAGACCACCAATAAGCGCTTTATTGTCGGTAATGCCTGTTGTTGTCGTACCAGTTGGCGTTGTTGCACAACCTGTTAAGATAACACCTGATGCTAAAGTAGCTGCTAATAATTTAGTACGCATGAGTAATCTCCTTTGAATTCCTCTAGTTATAATTACTTAGTTATAATTACTTAGTTATAATTGTCACGCACCAACTTGTTGTTTTTATCTCATTTGCCAGATAAACCTGACAACACTCAGTTGCTTTGTGATTGAGCTCATTATGCAATAAACTTTTCCTTTATATGTAATGATTTGTCTTAAGGATGTTGTAGGATGGCATAATTTGTTACAAAATATTTTCAAGTATTCATTATTTATATTATTTATTCTTATATATTAAATGCTTTGTGATTTTGTTGAAAACTATGCTGCATAGTCAACCTATCATCTACAGATTATTCAATAACTTGTTAATTTTTAATAAAAATTTTTGACAATTAACTTTACTGGGATTTATAGCGTAGCATCGTTAAACTCGAAAGATTTGTGCTTGCCAGTGTATAAAAATTTATTAGTGAACATTTTTGACGTTTGCTAAACTAACACTTATTTTTACAATTAACGAAGCCAAATTAATGAAGCCAAGTATTTTTTCTTATGTCTCATTCAAATAAGCTTTTTTGAATAAGCTTTGTGGGAGCCAAATATGACAAATAACAATAAACCATCATTGCTCAAAAACACGTTCAACAAACTGCGTAAAACATCATTACCTTTGGCGCAAAACGCCAGCTTAGCGGTGGCGGCAGGCACCATTACCGGCAATTCAGTGCTGTTTAGTCTACCGCTTTGGGCGATGGGCGCGGTAAAAACATTAACGGGTCATACATTGGCAGATAAATCCGTGTTAAAAATAGCCAATCACTGGATCAATACCAACAATCGTTTGATTGACAACATCCTGCCCGATATTGATTTTCGCGTCAACCTGCCTGATGACTTATCGGTCGATGGCAAATATATTTTGCTGAGTAATCACCAATCTTGGGTCGATACCACTGTCATTCAATATATCAGTGAAAACCGACTGCCATTAACGCGATTTTTTGCCAAATACGAGCTACTGTATATCCCAATTGTGGGACAAGCGTTTTATTTTTTAGACTTTCCGATGATGAAACGCTACTCGAAGGCAGCGATTGCTAAAAATCCAGCGCTAGAAGACCGCGATATCATCGAAGCCAAACGCGCTTGTCAAAACTTACTCGACAAGCCTTTTACCTTACTTAACTTTATCGAAGGCACGCGGTTTACCCAAAAAAAACATGACTTGCAACAATCACCGTATCAACATTTGCTAAAACCCAAAGCGGGCGGCATTGCGCTTGCATTGGGTGCGTTAGGTGACGATTTAGACGCGGTGCTTGACATGACGATTGTGTATCCTGACGGTATTCCTACCTATCAGGATTTGTGGCAAGGTAATATCAAACGCATCGGGGTGGATATTCAAAAAATTGCATTGCCAGATGATTTGCTACAGCGGCTCATGGATGGAAAATACCAACAGGATGAACAAACCAAAATAGATATGTACCGTTGGCTTGATGATGTGTGGCAGCAAAAAGATCAACGTATCCAAGCCATGCTCGATGATTTTACCCGTCATCCCTAGCAACACATTATTAGCGACACATGACTAATGACATATCACTAGTGACACTGCTAGTTAAAATCTCAGGTGAGTCATGCAAGGTATGACTTACCTGCCTTGTCCTCATTCACATTTTTTGCGGTATTGACCCCATTTTGAGCACTTTTTTATGCCAACTGCTAATTTAGACCCAAAATCCAGCCCAACGCCAAGCTCGAATATTAGCCAACCGCTCGCTGCTCACCCTGCCAAACCCAGTCGTTGGCAGTTAGCCTACGATACCATCATGATGATTGCCATTGTGTTGGACTTGCTGCTCATGGGGTTTGACACTTTGATGCTAAGTAGCTTTATGGCAAAAATAGCAAGTTGGATGGGGTTTGTTGACAGTATCGTCAGTTATCAGCAAGGATGGCACGAGCCGCTCAAAGTGGCAGGGGGTCTGTTTACCATCTTTTTGGTAGCAGAGCTTGTGGTTCGCTGGTTGATTGCCATCGTCCAAAAACGCCATTACCGCTGGTTTTTCTTTCCATTCGTGCATTGGTATGAAGTGTTGGGCTGTGCACCGCAGCTGCGCGCATTGCGACTGCTGCGCGTTGGCGTGATTGGTTATCGTCTGCATGAACTGGGCTACAAAGTTTTGCCCGCCAGTTGGCTTGCGACGATCAAATTTTATTATCAAATGATTATGGAAGAGATTTCTGATCGGGTGATTTTAACTGCGATTGACAATATCCGCACCGAAATAAGCAACACCGATGGGCATTTGGTCAAAAACATCATCGACAAGCATCGGGATGACATCCAAAAGGTCATTGTCGAAGTGCTGCAGCAAGAGGCCACACCGTTATTACAATCCACGCCCGCCAATCCTGCCATCTTTGCCAAACCTTTGGCAGAACAAGTTGGCATTGCCATTCAGCAAGCGCTAACCGATACGCCCGAGTTGCACCGCATATTACGATTGATACCGATTGCAGGTAGTCTAATAGAAAACCAAATGCACAGCATCGGGCAACACATTGGGGAAAATCTGACATTAAGCTTGACCACCAACCTTACCAAACCGCAAACGCTCACGCTGATGTATGAAGAAATCGCCAAAAGCTTGGTGCAAATTGATGTCACTAGCCCTGCGCTAGAAAAATTAGTTAGCGATATTATTGATGATAGTTTGACGTCACTTGCCAACCAAGTTCGCATTCAACAATGGAAGCACCAAATACGCTGATTCAATCCACCAATTTGGCTAGCAGCTAACGGCTGTACAACGCTTTTTTTATCGCCCTATTACGGCTTTGGTTGCCAAACAATAAATAGCGCGGTGAATGGTTGTTGTTTTAAATAATACTTGCTAATATGCGGTATGAATCGATTTTGATGTATAAAAAGTTATTATAAAAAGGTTTTTCATGACACAGCCCGCTGCCCTTGACTTGACCCAAGATAGTTCATCACAAAACTTACAAAACCTTAACGTATCCGAGCAGGATTCACCGCAAAGTCAGCAGCCAGCCAACCCATTACCTACCGACCCTGTAGCCACTAGCGTGAAACTTACGGGCAGGCTACTGAACTTTACCCGCCTAAATATTGAAGGCAATGATATCAAAGTAATTTTGACAAAGATTGCACAAAAGCTAGGTCGTCAACGCCAGTCCAACTTACCAGTGATTGTCAGCTGTCAACAGCCATTAAATTTAGCCCAGCTTTGGGGCGGCTTATGGGTACTAGGGTTACAGCCGATTGGGTTGGTCACAGGCGCCAATGATACCCAAGCCAATCAGCTTCGCATTGCCATTTTTCCAGCAGATGGGCAGCGCATTGATGGCAAAGTACCAAAAAATGTGGCGACGGGTAGTGAGCAAAAATCAGACAGTACAGCCAATACTCCATCCTCTCAGCACGTTGCGCAGTCCCCTAACCAATCACCCGCATCCGACAGTCAAGCGACTCAGCGACAAAGCCAAACCGCCAGTGATATCGTAACCAATAAAACCGCAAGCCATGAGACCACAAGTAATGATACTGGAGCTGCACCTGAAAAATTTGTCGCCTCACCGCATCACCAATCGCAGCTTGAAGGCGATTTGGTGCATAATCAAATGTTGCGCTCAGGTCAAAGTATCAACCACGTTGGTGGCGACGTGATTTTGACCAAAGGCATTAATGCCGGCGCGGAAGCGATTACCGATTATAGCCTACACGTGTATGGCAAAGCCGAAGGGCGATTGGTGGCAGGGGCGACGGGCGATACCAATGCCAAAATATTCTGTTTGCGTTTTAACCCCTCACTGGTGTCAGTTGCGGGGACTTATTGCCTAAAAGAAAATATTCCTACTGAGTATTTGGATAAAGCGGTACAAGTCAGCTACTTGGATGGACAAGGCTTGGTGTTTGAGTTGATGGAATAACAATCACCTAAACAACCACTTGTACCACAATCTATGCAAAAATCGTCAATCTCTCGATTAACTTCGAAAAGTTTTTTATGCTAAACTAGTCCAATTAACCAAATTTAGGCTAACTAAAATTTAAGTCTTAATTTTTAACGATTTACGTTAATTTATATCCATATTTTTCAAACCAGTTTAGCGTGAATGTGTGTATGGCTTGAATGATTCAATACCGCCTCACTGACACCGTGCTATGAATAGGAGTATGCCAAAGTGGCAAAAATTGTTGTTGTAACTTCAGGAAAAGGCGGGGTAGGTAAAACCACCACCAGTGCCTCTTTCGCTACGGGTCTCGCCGTTCGCGGCTTTAAAACTGTGGTGATTGACTTTGACGTGGGTCTTAGAAACCTTGACCTCATTATGGGCTGCGAAAACCGTATCGTGTATGACTTTGTTGATGTTATCTCAGGGAACGCGCGCCTGTCACAAGCATTGGTAAAAGACAAACAACTCAATAACTTGTTTATCTTACCTGCCAGCCAAACGCGCGACAAAGACGCCTTGACAGACGAAGGAGTCGCGGAAGTCATTAATGAGTTAGCCAAACAATTTGACTACATCGTGTGTGACTCGCCCGCCGGTATCGAGCGCGGTGCCCAGCTTGCTATGTACCATGCCGATGAAGCCATCATTGTGACCAACCCAGAAATCTCATCGGTGCGTGACTCAGACCGTATCATTGGTATTTTGCAAAGCCGTACCAAAAAAGTTGAAGAAGGTACAGGTGTGGTACGTGAGCACTTGGTCATCAACCGCTACAACGCTGAGCGTGCAGAGCGCGGTGAGATGATGGATATTAATAGCATCTCTAATGACATCCTAAAAGTGCCACTACTTGGCGTGATTCCTGAAAGCAATAGCGTACTTGAGGCATCAAACCAAGGTGTGCCTGTGGTGCTAGATCAAAATTCAAAAGCCGGTCAAACTTATGATGACATGGTCGCTCGTTTCTTGGGGGAAGAACGTCCCTATCGCCATATCGAGGTGAAGAAGAAAAGTTTCCTACAACGCTGGTTTGGAGGTTAGGCTATGGGATTTTGGAGTAATTTATTTGGCGGTGAGCAAAAGTCAAACAGTGCCAATACTGCCGCAGAGCGCCTAAAGGTCATCGTTGCCAGCGAAAACCGCTTGCACAATCGGTTAACCCCAGAGCGTATCGAAAAAATGAAACGTGAGATTTTGGCAGTGGTCAATACCTACGTATCAGGTGTCAACATTGATGACGTCAATATTCAACATCACAATGAAGCAAACATGGAAGTGCTGGAGATGAATATCAGCTTGCCTGATAGTACACGCCAATAATTCATGTTGCGCTTAATCTAGGCTGCATTTAAAAAATTGTGACTAAAAAGCCCATGATGACATGGGCTTTTTTATACTATGGGCTGACTTAGCGCATACGGCGAATCAAATGGTCTTTTTGGATAAATTGGTGATACAGCGCGCCGATGATGTGCAAGGCCGTGAACACCAGCAGCAACGTCCACAACAGATTTTTATGAATTTTTTCTAACGTGCCTGACAAATCACTGTTTTCACTGACAAAGGCTGGGATATCAAACAGCCCAAACATACTCACCCCTTCCCCATCAAACATAACAGAAAACCAGCCCGCCAAAGGCATGGCAAGTAAAATCAAGTACAGTGCCAAATGCGTTAAATGCGATAGTTTATTTTGCCATTTTGGCATCGGCACATCGGCAGGTGCTTTGGTGACAAAACGATTGATAATCCGACCTACTGTCCAAAATAACACACTGAGTCCAAACGCTTTATGCAAATCAAAATAGGTAAAGTCAGTTGCATCTTCATTCAGCTCAATCATTGCCCAAGTCGCAATCAACAATACCACACTAATCCAATGGAAAATACGTGACGATAGCGACCATTTGTTGATACCGTGTGGGGCAATCGGCTGTGGCGCTTCATTTGCAGGAAATAATGCCATAATGGATTTTACCTTATCATGATTTGTTTTGGGTTATTCTAGCAATGTTTGGGCAAAATAAAAGTAACAGACTGTTGGCAAAATAGCACAAAGGCGGACTGCGTCTAACTATCTAAATCCACCAAGAAATGCGATAGCTTGTCCAAATCTGGCACCACACATAGCTCACCTGCCAACATGACTGGCTGAAAAATATAGTCCTGCTGTAAGCTATAGTCTGCCAAATTCGGTGCGCGTGAGCGCTCGACGACCTCATCATCTGGCGCGTTTAAGGCGGCTAATAAGTCAGGGTAGTGAGTCGCTAATTCAGCTTGGTAAGTCGCGTCATCAGCGTCTTTGAGATCAGCAATACGCACAGAATGAAAAGTCACTTCGCCATGAATCTGCAAGGCAATCCGATGGATATCGGTGACGCTTTCTAACACCACTAAGTGGGTGGGCTGCTCATCTTTTGGCAACAAGTGATACACCGGCACTTCTTGACCGCGCCAAATATAATTCCAAATGCGCTCATCATAGTTATCAATGCTCAAAATCAAGGCTTGCGGCACAATCCAGTCAGGCGAACTGCTAGAAGGAATTCGAGCAATGGTTAATTGACCTGTGGTGATACTTAGGACGCCTACATCTTCATTTTGCTTAAAGTAACGGTTTAACTCGTTTGCCATGGCTTGCTCATTTTAGTGATTAATAAGAAATTTAGCGGTCGCTACCAGCCTATAGCATTAGCCACACAAGGCGATTAGCTGCTCAGCTAACTGCTTAGGGGTGCCAACAAAAGTAACTTGATTGCTTTCAATCATGCTTTGTGGCTGACTGGCGCAGGTGCTGCTATCAGGGGTTTGTGCCCAAATAATACTGCCATTTTTTTTGACCGTCGCTGCCGCATCACTACCATCATTGCCCATACCGGAGAACACGATAGTGATTAAGTTGTTGCCAAACGCTTCGCTGCAATTACGCATGACCTCACTGATTGGGGGTTTGTAACTGCCTTGCCAAGGTTTGCGCTGCAAAATTACCCGTCCATTGGAATCACACACCACGCTGTGGTCAATCGGTAAAATCAAACAACGCCCTGACAATAATTTTTGGGTATTGGTCACTATGTCACAGCGCCACTCGTTGTGACGATTTAAAATTCTTGGCAAGGTGTTGAGCATATTTTGGTTGAAGTGCTGCGCTAGTAACAGGGATACTGGCAAATCTTCGGGCAAATTATCTAAAAATTCCTTAATGGCGAGCGGTCCGCCCATTGATGCTGCGAGCAATACCACATATTTCCACGGTTTGATTTCACGCTTGGCAGCCTCATAGTGCGCTAGCAAATCGCTACGTTCTAGCATTATAGCGATTTTTCGCTTGAGTTGGCGTTGCCATTTGGCATATAACAGACTTTCATTGATATAAGGTGCCGTGACAAAGCCCAGTAATACAATCTTAGTCAAATTGACATTCAGCTGTTTTTCAACATTTTGAATGACTGCGTAATCATCTTGGGTATCGACTAGCCATACATCCACTTTTTGCTGAAAATGTTTTTCGGTCAGCTGTGACGCTACCAAGCATTCCACGATTTCAAATCCCCAAGAACGAATGGTATCGCTAAAGGCAAGCCGTTGCTGATTTTCCTCAGCAACGATAAAAAATCGCAGCGGCGGTGAGTGCTTTGACAGCATGAATGATTGTATCCTTTACATGGTCGGCTTAGTCAGTTTTTGCTTGTTGGGTAAAGCGCGCTAACGTGTCTAACAGCATTTGTTCTTGGAATGGTTTACCCATGTATTCATTCACCCCGATATCAAACGCGCGTTCACGGTGTTTTTCACCGGTACGCGATGTAATCATGACAATAGGAATATGCTGGAGCCGTGAATTATGGCGAATATGGTTGGCGACTTCAAAGCCGTCCATACGTGGCATCTCAATATCCAATACAATGACTTCCGGTAGCATTTCTTGCAGTTTTTCTAGCGCATCAATACCATCCGTTGCCACTTGGGCATCATAGCCGTGACGTTCTAGTAAGCGCGAGGTGACTTTACGTACGGTTACTGAGTCATCCACAATTAGTACCACGGGTTTGTGCGCTTGTTTGACCGACTTATTGGCTTTTTGCTGCTCGACTTTGGCGATATTGCTGACATTACGCATCAATGCCACCAAGTCAAGAATGAGCATAACCGAACCATCCCCCATGATGGTAGCAGCCGAAATTCCATCAATATGTGAGAGCTGACGACCAAGCGGTTTGACAACCACTTCAATACGAGAGCCTGCAATCATATCGACTTGCAGCGCCATGCGCTGACCTAAGTCAGTACGAATAATAATCACTGGTACACTGCTTGACTGGTGTGCTAGTGCATCTACCGGGTCGCTACCGTATAAAATCTGATTAAGATAGCGCAGACGATAGGCTTGTCCATCGATATTGATAGTATCGGCATTCGTGGTATAAAAATTAGCAATCGCATCGATATTGACCCGCATCACACGTTCAATTTGCACCAATGGTACAGCAAAGTATTTATCCCCTGCCCTAACCATTAAGGCATCAGACACCGCAACCGTCAATGGTAAACGCATGGTAAAGCGTGAGCCTCTGCCACTTTCAGAGTCGACGGTGACTACACCACCCAGCTGCTTGACCTCACTTTGTACCACATCCATACCGACACCACGGCCTGAGATTTGTGATACGGATTTGGCGGTGGACAGACCTGCGTTAAAGATATACTGCATGATATCAAGTGTTTTTAGACTGGTATCTTTAGCAGAAATCAAGCCTTGCTCAATCGCTTTTTGGCGTACGGCATTGACATTAATACCGCGCCCATCATCGATTAAATTGATAACGATTTCACCACCTTCACGCAGCACTTCAAGCGTGATTAAGCCTGTTCTTGATTTACCACTTTCAATACGTTCTTGCGATTTTTCAATACCATGGTCAACGGCGTTACGTAGCATATGCTCAAGCGGCGAGGTAATACGCTCAAGGATATTACGGTCAATTTCACCTTCATCGTTTAGGATTCGCAGTTCAACAGATTTACCCAGTTCGGTTGCTATTTGACGGACGACCCGTTGCAGACGTGGCGTGATACGCGAGAATGGCACAGTACGTGAATCCATCAACCCCTCTTGCAAATCGGACTGGGTGCGTGATAACTGCAGTAGCAAGTTTTCGGTTTCACGGGTTTTATCGAGCATGGTCGTTTTGATGTCTAACAAGTCCGATGCTGATTCCGAGAGCGATTTTGACAATTGGTTGAGCGATGAATATTGGTCCATCTCTAACGGGTCAAAGTCACTTTCTAACGCATGCTCATCACCAATTTGTGACAAGATTTGAATCTCAAGCTCTGTTTCCATACGGCGTAGCTGATCTGCTAGACGCTGTACAGTTTCGCCCATCTCTTCGATATTGTTCGATAGACTTGATATACCCATCTCGATTCGCGAGCGGTTAATCGCGGACTCACCTGATAGGTTAATCATGCGCTCCATAGCACTTGCAGAAATCCTAAGTGTCTCAGCATGAAGGTTCGATTGATCTTGCTCAGATTCAAAGTTACCCGTCATCAGCGGCATGACGCTTAGGTCGCGCTGTTTGACTTCTAACGTGTTTTGTCCCAAACTACTGCGATAGATATCAATTTGCTCAATTTGGCTGGTGAGGTTAGCATTGGGGATTTCTTTTAAGCTATCAGGTTTTCGCGAGAATTGTTGCAGCGCAGCAACCAACGCCACAGGCGTTTGTGGGTTAAATTTATTCTCTAATACATAAATCGCATTTGCTAACCAGTCATGACACACCGCCAATAGGTTGCCAATCATACGCGTCGCAGGTTTGCGGCGGCTGCCTAGCTCTTCGTAGATGGTTTCCATTTCGTGAGCCAACGTGGCAATCCCTTCAGCTCCGACCATTCTTGCGCCACCTTTGATGGTGTGCAATTCACGTTGCAAGGCTTGTAAGGCTGCAAGATCACTGTTATTACTACGGAATTCTTGTAGATGCTGGCTGCTGCTATCGATCAGTTCTTTGGCTTCTTCAAGATAAATTTTTAAGATATCTTCGTCAGGCTCTTGACCTTTCCAAGTCTCTAAACGACGCCCTTCAAAGTTATTAATAATTTCTTCGATGTAGAGTGGGTCATTTTTTGCAATCGCGCTATCACCCTCTTGGGCAAGTTGTTTTTGCTCCATCAACTCTTCAGGATTGGCTTCAACAATCATCGGCACTGCAAATACCAAGTCTCGACTTTGCACTGTACCAGCGATAACCTCATCAATTTGCTGGGCAAAATCTGTGGCTTCAAAAGAGCGACTAAATTGTCGAACTTGCTTGAGCTGCGAGGCAATGGTTTCATGCAGCTTTTGCACCAATGAAGCGGTATCGGCATCACTCGCTAAAATACCTTTATCAATGGCATCATACACTTGCTCACCACGTAGCGCCATCTCGGCAATACTCGTTACCCCGAGTAGCTCTGCACCCCCTTTTAACATGTGCATATAATTAGCTAGTTCTTTGGTGACCGCTAAATTGCTAAGGTTATTGAGCCATTGGTCGTAGTAATTTTGCACGTCGGGCTGAATGGTTTGCACTTCATCCAAGAAAATTTGCAATAGTTCATCATCTGTAGCAACTGGTTGGTACTCGATAGCATCCATCTCGGCTTGGTACTGATTTTTTGCCAATAATTTTCTTAAGGTTTCAATCGCCTCTTCATCGATATTGACGCGCAGGCCTGCTGCAATGGCGTCAAACATATTGATGAGCTGATTATGTAAGCCCATTAAGGCATCATAAATGGCTTCATTTTTGGCAAATTGCGGATAATCAGTCAGTTTTTTATAGGCAAACTGTAAGGTGCTTGGAATGATAAAATAGCTCAAACCTTCAGACGCCTGCGCAAGCCTTGCTGCCTGTTGTTCAAGCTGCTGGGCATAGGCAATAACTTGTTCATTCTCGCCAGCAAACTTAGCTTGCGCTTGCTGATCGGCAGCGAGTAAGTCATCAATCCCAAGCGCTATCAAATCTTTGACAGTCAGTTTTGTGCTTTCATAAGATTCGGCATTAGCATCTGTTAGACGCTCAATCAAGTCAGCAACAATGTCAGTGTTATCTTCCACAACCGTCACATCATGATGGATTTTATGCTTATCAATATAGGTTTGCAGCAGATCTTTGGCCTCTTGCAGGGTCAATAACTGGCTGGCGGTGAGCGGCATTTCATTATGTAATAAGTCGCCCAGTGCTTCTTCTACCGCAGCGCTTAAGCGATAAACATTGTCGAGTTCAATCAGCGCTGCGCCACCACGCAAGGTATGAAATGCCCGTAATATGGCATCAGGCACATGCGTTGCAGGCTCACCCAAATGCTGGGTGATAAAGTTATCAATATTGACCAATAACTCGTCTGCTTCTTCAATAAATACGTCATCAGCGACATCCATTTCACTACTGATGTCACTAATGCCACTGACATCCTGTAGCGCTTGCGTTTGTGCGGTGGCGTTAGTAGACGAAAGCGCCGCATCAGTGTGTGGCGCACTTGAGTGTGACGCACTTGGCGAAGCTGCTGCCTGTCCCGCGAAAGCGGATAAGGCTTGATGATAGCTAAAGCTGTCGCCATGTTTTTTGGCATAGCTATTAGCGACGGCTTGCCATAATTGAATCACTGCGGGATAATCTGTACGATTTTGGGCAAAAATCGTGATGAGCCCGCCAAATGCCTCAATGACATCACCAACTAGACGTAAAACCCCCTCGTCTACTGTTATGGTATGATCAAGCACGCGATTGAGCATGTTTTCAATCGACCAGGCAAGCTCGCCTAGCTGATTGGCGCCAACCATACGACCTGAGCCTTTTAAGGTATGAAAACCTCGGCGGATTTCTTTTAAGGTATCAAAATCATTGGGCTTAGCTTGCCAAGCTTGGTTAAGCGGTGCAATTGTCTCAATCACTTCATTGGCTTCTTCGATGTAGATTTCTTGAATATCGGGATCGCTGACTGCATCTGTAATCGTCGTTAGCTGCTCATATTCGCGAGCCACCACTTCAGGTAAGGCATAAATATCCCCTGTGGTTGATGGCGCAGTGTCGCTCGCAGCTTCATTGCCTTGAGCCACATTATCACTGTCTTTAGCCACACTAGCACTGACTGGTACAAGGCTATTTAAGCCATTGGTTTCTGGCAGACCTGTGTTAATCGGCTGCTGCTGTAATAGATTAGTCGCTTGCAACACGGTAACCGCAGGGTCAATACTTGGTGCCCGCTGCTGCTGAAAATCTTCAACCAGTGTCGGCAGTTTGCGATGGGTATCTTTGATAAAGCCCACTAACGCATCACTAACCGCTAAAGTACCATCTAGCACACGGTTGAGCATGTTTTCTACTGCCCAACACATCTCACCAATTTGATGAGCGCCCACCATACGACCTGAGCCTTTTAAGGTATGAAAACCTCGGCGGATATCTTTGAGCGCGACTAATTCATGGGTATCCACTTCCCATACGGGAATTTGCTCACCCAACTCAGCGAGGACTTCTTGCGCCTCTTCAATGAAAATATCTCGGATATCTTCATCCATACTATAGTCATCATCTTTGAGGGCTTGCCTTGCAGCCGCCAGCGCTTGCGATTCTTGCACGCCAGTCGTTTGCATCATAGGCGTTTGCGTGACAGGCGTTTGCGTGGTAGCCATTTGCGTGTTAGGCGCTTCTGCAGCAGTAGCTAGCACTTGTGCTGGTGATTCAATATCACTGGCAATACGTTCGCCTTCATCATCGTAAATCACCGTATCTCTGCCAAAGTGCTTGGTGGGTGCTACCACTTCAGCGGCGGTTAATGGCGTTTCGATTAAGCGATTAAGCAATAAATTGGCGCGGTTAAGCTGTGTTTGGGTTTCATCCAAAAATTCTTCATTGACAGACTGATTGGATAAATAATCCAAAAATAGCTCAAAGCGGGCAATCATGTCGGCGATGGCATCACTGGCTTCCCAGCTTAATACCTGTACCGAATTTTTATGGATACGGCTAAATAATAAGCGAATTTGTTCGACCAATTCTTTGGGACGTGTTAAGCCTAATGCCCCAAAAACTTGAATGGTGGCAATCAATTCTTCATTGGCTGTTAACTTATTTAAATCACGGGTTTGGATATATTGATTAAACGACCGCTTGATATGTTCAACATGCACGCGCGTTTGCCGCACCGCTTCATTTTGCGGATTGCTGGCATAGGCAAAATGCTGTAAGCCAATTTGGCTATCAAGGGTTTCAACCGTTGACAACAACTGGCTATAAAAATCTTGCAGCTGGCGTTCTACCTGCCAAGTCAGTGATGACGCCATAAAAGTATCTTGCGTCATCAAGCGCACATCATCGATAATTTGCGCCATTTGGTTTTCATAAAACACCCAACCGCGATTTGCCAAACTGTTTTTGACCGATTCAAGCAGCGGCAAAATAGTGAGCGGCTCATGCACTTGATGAATAATTCTTTCAAGTTTTTCTAATACTTGACTAAATAGATTATCAAGCGTGTCACTACTATTGATATCCAAGCTTGATAACAGGGCTTTAGCGTCATGCGATTTGTGGGTTAACGCATTGAGCGCTAATAACACATCAACCCCCAAACGAGACACGGTAATATCAGGGGTGAGAGTCAAATCATGCGTCAGCACCAATGACAGACTATTTAATAGCGAAGCATAAGCGGTTGGCGCAGGCTGCTCATTAAGGGTTAGGTTATTGCACCACACTGCGACCAACTGCCAAAATTGACGCCAAGCAGGGTAGATGGCAGCTTGGGATAAATAGCCAGCAACCTTGGTCAGTGCATCTAAATGTTTGCTGTCGTTGGTCGCGTTTTGTAGTAGTTGCAAACTGGTATAACGCCAAACTTTGAGTAACTCATCGGCTTGGGCACTGTCCCATGGGTGTTTGATGTCTGGCGTGGCTAATTGGCTTAAAAATAATAAAGCATTGTCTGTGACAGGTGGGATGGGCTCATAAGTTGATGCTATGCCAAGCAGCTGCTCAAAATAAGCGATTCGGTCATTGACCCAATCGGTATGAATCTGCTGTTTAGCTTGTACTTGTTCAATGTCAAATTGCAACAACCTCACCGCATGGCTGATTTGACTAAAATACTGCGGGGATAAAGTCTCTTGCTGAATGGCGATAGTGGTTTTATCAAGCGTTTTCGCCAGTTTTGATAAGGCAGGCTGGTTGGCAAGCGCGAGCGCACCGGTGATTTGGTGCAAATGTTGACCGATTAACTGCCACGCTGGCTGCGCGTCATGTCGTTGTAGCAACTGGTTAAGCTCACCAAATACGTCTTTTAAAACAGGCATCAACCAGTCTAAGGCGATCAAATTACGTTGTTTACTCATACCATATTCCTAGGACAACGACTGTCAAAAACGATGACGATTTTTATCGATTTTAAGGTAGCTGTAACGCAGTCGTTTATTAATTTCTTATATCACTTAAAATAACTTACCCGCTGTCTGGCGTCAACTCAGGTTGATACCTTTTATAAGTTATAATGTTCACCCATTCGCGCTGCGATATTTGCCAATGCTTTGAGCCAATCTAGGACAACCGTTTTGCAATCAAATAACGGGCTAAATAACGCACGATATCGCGCTACTCAAATTGCCAAAAATCATCAATTAACACATTGTTGCGGGCAACCAGTTGGCATTGACCTGCCTCTAAAGGCATCGGTTGCTGCGCATCTACCAAATTTTTGCTAAAGAACTGCCATTGTGATTTTTTTGTAGGGATTAGCGAAAATTTATCCCTGCCAACGTCTTTAAGGTAGTGATTAAAACCACAGCGTGCAACCCCTGATCTAACACACATAAGAGCTAACACGCATAAAAAGAAAGGTGGTTAAAACCACCCCTTACTTTTCTAACTGTTGAGTACTAAGCCTAATTAGCCATCAATCATTACCCATTAAGCATGTGCTAAAGCATCATCTGGCAATTTAAAGCCCGATACTGATTCTTGAAGCGCCGCCGCCATTTCATTAAGCTGACCAATTGAACGAGCGGTTGCCATGGTACCTGATGTGGTTTGCGAGGTAATATCTTGAATGATGTTCATGGTATTTGAAATATGACCCGCTGAGGCCGCCTGCAGACGCGCCGCATTTGAGATACTCTGAATCAATGATGCCAAGTTGTTCGATACAGTTTGTACTTCTTCAAGCGCCTCACCCGCATCTTTTGCAAGTTTCGCACCGCGTACAACTTCTGCCGTGGTTGATTCCATCGACATCACGGCTTCGTTCGTATCTGCCTGAATGGTTTTAACCAGTGTTTCAATCTGTTTGGTCGCTGTGGCTGAACGTTCTGCTAGGCGCTGTACCTCGTCAGCAACAACCGCAAAACCACGCCCTGCTTCACCCGCCATCGATGCCTGAATTGCCGCATTCAACGCCAGGATGTTGGTTTGGTCAGCAATGTCATTAATCAGCCCAACGATATCGCCAATCTCTTGCGATGATTCACCAAGGCGCTTAATACGTTTTGAGGTTTCTTGAATCTGGTCACGAATGGTATTCATACCATCGATGGTACGTTGTACCACTTCTGCCCCGTTATAGGCAATCGCAACCGAACGGTCCGCAACCGCAGCAGATTCGGCGGCATTTGAAGATACTTGGTCAATAGACACCGCCATCTCATTAATCGCTGCAGAGGCTCCCGCAATCTCTTGCGCTTGGCTTTCAGAGGCTTGGGCTAGTTCAACTGCCGTTGCCTGGGTTTGGTCAGAGGCGCGAGCGACTCGCTCTGCGGTGACGTTAATCGCAGAAACCAGTTGACGCAATTGGTCAATCGCAAAGTTGACCGAGTCTGCAATCGCACCTGTAAAGTCTTCTGATACCGTTGCGTTCACGGTCAAGTCACCTTCCGCTAAGTCACCTAACTCATCAAGCAAACGCAAAATCGCCATTTGGTTACGTTCGTTTTCTTCTTGGATTCTGCGGGCACGTTCAGATTCAACCTCCATCTCATGACGCTGACGCAGCGTTTCACGTTCACGTTCTACCATTTCGCGATGGGTTTTGGCACTAATCTGGCGGGTCAAAAAGTAAATCGCCCCAATGACGCCTAATACAATCAAAATAGAGGGCAACCAAATCGTCAAAAAATTATGGGCAACACTATTCTGTTGACGTACCAAAATCATCAATTGGTAGAGTCGATAAATAAATGCCAAACTAGCAACACCACCACAAATACTTGCCCAAATAATCCAGTTGATTGAGTCCCCTCTATTCAAACGATAATTACTCTTGCTAGGCCCGACCGCGACAGGGGAGTTGGTATTGGTACTTAGGGTCGAAGTTTTAGTATCCATGATATGGTAAACCCTCAATTGTTTTAATGAGTTAGAAAATTAGGTTATAACGCTGCTTCTAAATAACGCGTGTCTTGCGCCAATAAGCTTGGCATAAACACATACCAAATCTGCTCGTTTTGTCTAAAACGACCATGCGTATACTGCGCGAGCGGCGAATCGTTCGGCATCTCGATAGGCTGATATTGCCCACGACTAAAGGTTTGGATACCCAATACCTCATCAACTTGTAAGCCACTAAAGAGCTTGGGTTGATCAATCACCAAAATCTTTTGATTGCCTGATTGGTAATTTAAACCTGATGGATGTAAACCTAAGAAGTTTGACAAATTGGTAATCGGTAATAACCGTCCCCGAACATTGGCAATCCCTAGCAGCCAAGGTTTTGACAAAGGCACCGAGGTATAGGCAGGCAAAGATAGTACCTCAGCCACATCACCGAGTGGGGCTACCAAGTGGTGACCACCGAGCGAAAACGCGACCCCTAGCCACTGATTTCTTTGGTCAAAGTGGGTACCTTTTTGTCGTTTGATACCGCGGTCAGCGAGTCGTAAAAGCTCGATAAAGCCGTTTGAGGACACGAAACCTACTCCATCACGGCGCAGATTACAGTGATTAAGGCTTCTTCTGTAATCGGCTTGCTGAGATAATCCCGTGCGCCTTGGCGCTTGCCCCAGACGCGGTCAGCTTCTTGATTTTTAGTACTGATGATGATGACAGGGATATGACTGGTTTTTGGGTCACGGGTAAGTTTGCGGGTTGCTTGGAAGCCGTTCATCTCTGGCATGACCACATCCATCAAAATCACATCGGGGAAAAACTCATTGGCTTTTTGAATTCCATCCTCGCCTGTATGCGCTTCAATGACTTCGTGCTGATGACGAGTCAAAATATCTCGAAATTTTGCCATTTGTGATGGTGAATCATCAACTACTAAGATTTTGGCCATACACTTACCCTTTTACCTAATTATTGATTGCATTAATATTTTACTGTTTTGTATGTCGGTGGGAATAAAAACCCAACAGCACAACGGTTAAACTAAACACGCATCCCAAATCTACGTCTAGCTAGGTTGCAATCTGGGCTTATATTTCAGTCATATCGAGTGATTGCAGACTTTAGGGGTTAACAACAGTTGCAAGCAATGGCATGCTGTTTAGCTTCAACCTAGCGCATGAAGAAGCACAGCGCATTAAGACGCAGGACGATGACGCTCAATGGTATCAAATAGCTCTTCTTTACTAAATGGTTTGGTCAAGTACTCATCTGAGCCGACGATACGACCGCGCGCTTTATCAAACAAGCCATCTTTTGATGACAGCATAATCACGGGCGTGGCAGCAAAATCTGCGTTGTTTTTGATTAGTGAACAAGTCTGATAACCGTCGAGGCGTGGCATCATGATATCGACAAAAATCAAATCTGGGTTGGTATCCGCAATTTTTGCCAACGCATCAAAGCCATCAACGGCCGTAATCACCTCACAGCCTGCTTTGGCAAGTAACGTCTCTGCGGTACGACGAATGGTTTTTGAATCGTCAATAATCATGACTTTTAGGCCTTCAAAATTTGCATCCATAATATTTTCCTAATGGTTGTTTCGCTATGATTTTGCTACCCATTGTCCTATAGCGATTGCTCAAAACTTTAAGTTATAGGCGTTGGGGCAACTATCAAATGATGCCTCAACCCTCAAAAGCAACTGGTACAATTTTTGACAATCAAACGAAGCTATTGTAAATAATTTTTATAAGATATAACAAATATTTCACACAGTATAGTTACAAACCAACTGTATGCTGATTATTTTTAAAATACTACCATACTTTTTTGCTGCAAAGTATGCTTAAATCGATGCACTTATCGTTCATTTTTAACATCCTATGATGATTCAGGTTTGATCTATTGACTGCTTTGTAGATTGCCCATACACCCATGTTAATATACACGGATTCCATGATGCTAGTGACACATCTTGAGATAAGCTTAGAAAAGTTTATTGCACTGGCTATTTCTACATCGTTTTATATTTTTTTAAGTTGATTGTTTGCGCTGAGGACGTCTCATTCATGATAACACCGAAGTTTATCACCAAAGTTCTACCATTAGGCCTAGCCGTGGCTAGCGCTGTTATGAGTTTGAGTGGCTGCCAAAAACAGCAAAACGACAGCAAAAGCCCGCTGTCACCCCAAAACACTCAAGTCACCACGGCGTCAGCCACCACGCAAATCGCCAATAACGAAATTCAGCTATTAGCCGCTGATGTCATCACCGCCAAAGCAGACCGATTTGAACCGAGCGTCACCGTGACAGGGACACTGCAGCCTTCAGACCACACAGTGGTACAATCAACCGTGAATGCACAAGTGCAGCAAGTGCTCGCTGATGTGGGCAAAACCGTGGCAAAAGGTGAGCCACTGGTGCGACTTGATATCAGCGATAGTAAAAACCAACTCGCTCAAGCGCAAGCCGATGTTGCCGCCGCCCAAGCACAAGCCATCGTCGCCAATAAACTTGCTGAGCGTAATAAAATTTTGCTCGAGCAAGGCTTTGTCTCACAAATAGAGTATGAGCGCAGTGTGGCAGATAGTATTGCCCAGCGTGAAGCCATCAAAGCCAAACAAGCCCAATTAAGTAGCGCACAAAAAATGTTTGGTGATACCACTATTTATGCCCCTACCTCTGGGATTGTCAGCAGTCGCAGCGTCAATGTCGGACAGGTAGTTACGCAAAACCAAGCCTTGATGGAAATCATTGACCCCAATAAACTTGAGTTTGCCGCCAATGTCCCTAGCGAAGCACAAACACAGCTACAACTCGGTCAACAAGTGCCTTTTACTATTAGTAATCAAACCAATCAGTACATCGGACAAATTAGCCGCATTTCACCCCAAGTCGATGCCGCCACTCGCCAGCTGACCATTTATATCGCGGTTAAGCCTTCTCAGCGTAATCGTGGACTTCGCCCAGGCATGTATGCCACGGGCAAGCTTAATTATGGGGTTGCACAAGTTGGGGTATTGGTGCCGATGTCAGCGGTAATGCTCGAATCTGGAGCAAAAGGCGCAGCCAATAACTCCAGTGACCAATCCGCCACAAGTCCAACCTTAGAAGCTGGCACGATTTTGGTGGTCAATAGAGACAATGTGATTACCAAACAGCCTATTAAGGTACTCAAACACCTTGACGATACCAGTCAGTATTTAATTGCTGGCATCGAGCCTAACACCACAGTGATTGTGGCAAATCTCAATGCCAATGATGTGGGTAAAAAAGTCGTGCTCAAATAGCTTACTGATAGTGTTTCATTCAATCATTTTATATTGTTAAAAATTTTAGTATTAGGAATTTGCTATGTGGCTTACCCGCGTCAGTATCAACAATCCTGTGTTTGCCGCCATGATCATGCTCGCGCTGATGGTCATTGGATTACTGGCAACATTTCGCATGAAAGTTGAGGAATTTCCTAATATTGAATTCCCTTTTGTGGTGGTCAATACCGTTTATAGTGGTGCTTCGCCTGAAGTCATCGAGACCGACATTACCAAAAAAATTGAAGACCAAGTCAATACCATCGCCGGTGTCAAAGAAGTGACCTCCGTCACCCAACAAGGCCTGTCACAAGTCATCGTGCAGTTTGATTTAAATATCCCATCCGATGTTGCCGCGCAAAACGTGCGTGATAAATTGGCACTGGTGACCCCCACCTTTCGGGATGAAGTCACCACGCCTATCGTTGCGCAGTACAATCCTGCCGACGCACCTGTAGTGTCTGTCACGTTTCGCTCTGACAAAATGTCGCTTCGGGAATTATCCACTTATTTAGACAACACGGTCAAAAAACAGCTACAAACAGTCACAGGGGTGGGTCGTGTCGATATCTTGGGGGGTCGTCAGCGTCAAATCCGTGTGCTACTCAATCCCACCCAAATGAATGCCTATAAAGTCTCAGTCAATCAAATTAGCAATGCGCTACGCTCAGAAAACGTCGAATTACCTGTTGGTACTATCAACAATCAAAACCAAGAAATGGTGATTCAAGTCAACGGGTTGGTCAAAACACCCAATGAGTTTAACCAAATCATTGTCGCCCAAAATCGTTCAAGCACGGGTGCTATCGTGCCTGTGTACTTATCGCAAGTTGCCCAAGTCGTTGATGGGCAAGCCGAGGCTGAGTCAGCGTCGCTACAAAATGGTCAACCTGCGGTGGCAATGGATATTATCAAAATGTCGGATGCCAATGTGATTGATGTGGTTGATAAAACCCAGCAGCGTCTGGCAGAAATCCAAGCGACCCTACCCTCAGGTGTCACTATGACGGTGGTGGCTGATAGCTCCAAAAGTATTCGCGGCTCGTTAAATAATGTGGTACGCACCTTGATTGAAGGGGCGATATTGGCGGTGTTTATTGTTTGGTTGTTCTTAGGGTCGTGGCGCTCGACCATTATCACAGGATTGACGCTGCCCATTTCGCTGCTCGGTACTTTAGCGGCGATTTGGACGTTTGGTTTTTCCATCAACATGATGACCCTACTGGCGCTGGCATTATGTATCGGACTACTGATTGATGATGCGATTGTGGTGCGGGAAAATATCGTACGCCATGTGGGTATGGGCAAACATCACCGCCAAGCGGCGCTTGATGGCACCCAAGAAATCGGGCTTGCCGTGCTAGCGACGACGCTGGTGATTGTGGCGGTATTTTTACCCGTGGCTTTTATGGGCGGGATTATCGGACGCTTTTTTTATCAGTTTGGCGTGACCGTTTCCACCGCTGTGTTGCTGTCGTTATTTGTTAGTTTCACACTTGACCCGATGTTGTCTTCGATTTGGCCAGACCCAGATGCCGCGCACCAACATGACCGACTCAATGGGCGGGTATCGTTTCGCAAGCGACCGATTGCTTGGCTATTAGCGGGTTTTCAGCGCCTGTTAGATCGGTTGACCAATCTATATAGCCATATTCTTGCGTGGAGTCTACGCCATCGTTTGATAACGGTGCTTATTGCAATTGGCTCACTGGTTGCCGCGTTTTTTGCCGTGGGGTTGGTGGGCAAAGAGTTTGTCCCGCAAGCGGATATGAATGAAATCAAAGTCAAATTTGAAACACCTGTTAATGCCAATCTTGACTACACCCAGCAAAAAGCAGCACAAGTCAATGCGGTATTACAAAGTTTTCCTGAGGTTACCAATACTTATGCCACGGTTAATGCGATGTCCTATAGCGGTAACAATCGGGTACAAGTGAATGTATCGTTAGTACCCAAAGATGAGCGCACGCGCGGACTAGATGCCTTAAACCGTGCCATGCGTGAGCAATTGCAGCAGGTAGGCGGCATTAAAGTCACCTCTGTGGCAGCCGCTGCCATGGCGGTCAGCGGTGGTCTTAAGCCGATTATGATATCCATCAAAGGCAATGATTTAAATGAGCTGCAACGTTTATCCAATGAGTTTATGCAAAAACTCTCAAACGTCAATGGCTTGGTAGATTTGGAAAGCACGCTTAAACAGCCCAAATCAATGGTCAATGTCACCATTAACCGAGAAGCAGCAAATGACGCCGGTCTTTCGATTGGGCAAATCGGACAAGCATTACGCCCGCTGCTGGCCGGTGACAATGTGAGCACCTTTAAAGATGACAACGGCAACAATATCGATGTCAACGTGCGCTTAAATGACGACAACCGCCAGACCATCTCGCAACTACAATCCATGTACTTGTCATCAAGCCGTACGGATCAAAATGGTCAACCAGTGCTAGTGCCGCTATCGCAAGTGGCGAATTTTAGTGAAACCTTAGGTGCACCGCAAATCAACCGGCGTTCGCTGTTTCGTGAGGTGGTAGTCCAAGCCAACACGGACGGCAGACCGGCAGGTGATATCGGCGCGGATATCACAAAAATCCAAAACGAGATGAAACTGCCGCCCGGTTACAGCTTTGCGGTACAAGGCTCTAATAAAGACATGGCAGAATCCATTGGCTACGCAACAACCGCACTTGGACTGGCAATCGTGTTTATTTATATGTTGTTAGGGTCACAGTTTAATAGCTTCTTATACCCTGTGGCGATTATGGCGTCGCTGCCATTATCGCTAATTGGGGTGTTCTTTGCGTTATTTTTATTCGGTTCTAGTCTTAATATGTTTTCTATCATCGGTATTATCATGCTGATGGGATTGGTGTGTAAAAATGCGATTTTGCTCATTGATTTTATTAAAGAATCTTTATCAAAGGGTTTGAGCCGAAATGAAGCTATTATGCTCGCGGGTCAAACGCGCCTGCGCCCAATTTTGATGACTACCGCTGCCATGGTGATGGGGATGGTACCGCTGGCACTGGGCATTGGTGAAGGTTCAGAGCAGCAAGCACCGATGGCACACGCCATTATTGGCGGGGTGATTACTTCAACCTTATTGACCTTGATTGTGGTGCCTGTGATTTATACCTATTTAGATGATGGCAAACAGCGGTTTTTTCGGTTATTGGCTAAAAAGAAAGCAGCAACCCCTGAGATAGAGCGCCACGACTCACTTTAAGCAATAATTCATTACAATTTTATACAGTGTAAAGAAACTTAAGAATGAGTAGCCCAGTACAATTTTAAATTGGGCTATGCATTAATTGGATTAATTGGGCTGTGTGATTGATAGCTGTATGATTGGCAGCTAAGAAGTTTTATAAAACTGTGTAAGACACTATCATATTGGCACTCTCTTGCTTTATGATAATAATCTCTTGCTTATGATTATAGGCTCTTGATTGATGATAGCAGCCTAGCTTTGATAAGCAAAAGCAATAATAACAACTGATTTATTTTAGAAATTTTTTGGAGTTGGTGATGGAAGATAATAATAGTGGTACTAAAACCGTACTATTGATTGAGGATGATCCAGATTTAGCCGAGTTGATTAGCGAATATTTGGGCATGAACTACTATGAGGTTCAGCATGCCCCAACTGCAACAGAAGGGTTAGAGACACTATTTAACCCTGCCAAATCCATTGATTTGGTGATTTTAGATTTGATGTTGCCGGATATGGATGGCATGCAAGTGTGTCAACGTATTCGTCAGCACAAAGATAGCCGTCTGACGCAAACGGCGATTATCATGCTCACCGCCAAAGGTGACACCACTGACCGCGTGCTGGGTCTTGAGATGGGCGCGGATGACTATGTCTCAAAACCATTTGAACCGCGTGAACTATTGGCGCGTATCCGTGCAGTCATGCGCCGTCACGACCTGCCGCTTCACCAGCAAAAAGAAGATAACTTAGTATTTGGTCGCTTAAAGGTTTACCCAGACAGCCATGAAGTGACGATTGATGATGAGCCGGTGCGTTTGACTACTCATCAGTTTCAGTTATTACATTACTTTGCTACCCACTCAGGTAAAGTACTGAGCCGTGAACAGCTGTGGCATGCGATGCCAAACGATGACAGTAGTGATAACATCGACCGTGCCATCGATGTGCATATTTCACGTCTGCGCGCGCTGATTGAAGACAATCCTCGCCAGCCAAAACGCATCATCACAGTGCGTGGTGTCGGCTATCAGTTTGCCACTGACCAAGTGTAAGAGTGTAAGATTGCTTGACAAATTTAACACGCAAAAGGTCATTATCCTTGGTTATTTATGCTAGCAAAGCTATTATAATAGCCTGTGATGACCCACGATTTCTGGATTCTGTGTGCGATTGAGCGGCATAAAATTTAATAGTGTATTTAGCAAGTTATTTGCCAGCGTTATGCTGGCATTGGTCATTTTTGCTGGGGCAATGGTAGTTTTAAGCCACTTGGTACACGATACTTCTGCCAACACCCGCCACCAAGTCATTGCCAGCCAAGTCACCCAGCAGCTAGACCCGCTACTAGTTGAGCTGCGCACGGCACAGAACCAACAAAAAAATCTCGAAACCCGTTATCTACTTGCCCTCGTACGCCGTAGTTTTAATATCTATAGCGATTCACTCAACGCCAAATTTGGTTTATATGATGGCAAAAGTGGCGAAGCGATTATGATCATGCGTGGGCTGCCTGCCACCTTACCGCCAAATCCGCCATTTTTTTTATCTCTATTTCCTAGAGATGATCCAAAACACCCGACCGAAATTCAAGTTAATAGCCAATCAGGTTATGTGCTATTATACCAATCAAAACTTAGTAACCGCCGTGCGATTTCGCCCGCGATTAATTTATTGACAGGCACCTTGCTACTGCTGCTCATCATGTCGGGCATGTTATGGATGATTGCGCGCACCATGACATGGCGTATTAATCAGCTAAGTCGGCAAATCACCCAACTGGGTGATGGCGATTTCTCTGCCCGTGTCACGCCTGTAGGCAATGATGAAATTACCATTTTGGCACGTGGTTTTAACCAAACCGCCGAACGTATCGAAACCTTGATGAATGCCAATAAACTGCTGTTAGCCCATGCCTCACATGAGATTCGTACACCGATTACCCGTATTCGTCTACAAGTTGAAATGATGACGATGCTGGCAAGTCAGTTTGACAAAACGATACAAGATAAAGTACAAAAACGTGCTGATGCCATCAACCGTGATTTAACGGGTCTTAATGATTTGGTGGAAAGTATTTTGCTCGTCAGTCGTATGGATGCCGGTCATGCGATAGAAAAAGTAGAAGACGTCGATTTATATGAGTTAATTAAAAACGAGATTCAGCACTACCCACAAGCTAGCTTTGCAGGTGGTCATATTATCATCCAAGGACAAGCCAAACTTCTCACCCACCTCGTGCGTAATTTGCTCGACAATGCCCATCTTCATGGCGTCCCACCTGTGAGTGTACAGCTGTATGCCATTGATGATGCGGGTAATCAACTGGCAATTGATGCCCCACCAGCGATGCAAGAGAGTACAAAAGATACCGATACTCAAAAAGATAAAGTGGCTTTGCCCGTCTCTATAAAAGATACCACCAGTGACCCCACAAACGGCGATGACATCACCGTTGACCCTGAAATGTCATCGACAAATAGTCCCGCCGCAACGGACACAGCAGCTAGCGAGGCAACTTCGAGCAAACTGGCTAACAAACCAAAAAATAAATCGTCTATTTTTTCCCGT
Organism: Moraxella sp. CTOTU47915; assembly: GCF_031986685.1. NCBI lineage: Bacteria > Pseudomonadati > Pseudomonadota > Gammaproteobacteria > Moraxellales > Moraxellaceae > Moraxella > Moraxella sp. CTOTU47915. Next base: position 8,118 of record NZ_DAMAAE010000003.1, on the reverse strand, counting down.
AAAAAATCTGACGTTGTGCACCTGCCAGAATTTCATCAGGTGTGTATTGCGGTTATCGACCAAGGTACAGGCATTCCTGAAGACAAACGCACCGATATTTTTAGCCCATTTGTACGGTTACAACAAGAGAAAAAAGGTTCAGGGCTCGGGCTATCTTTGGTCGCGCAGATTGTCAAAGCCCATGGCGGTAGTATTATCACCGACACAGTGCATGGTCATACCCGCTTTTTGGTCACATTACCTATCACCCAATCGTAACCGCTTTTATCTCTGCCTATGGCTTTGTCAAAATTTTTTCGGTTTTCTCCTCTATTATTTAATTAAACATACCATTCGGCATTTATTTATTCGTTAAAGCGACTAAACGCTGACGACGAGCTGTGCTAAAATTACCTTCTTTTAGCCACTGCAAAATTTTTTATTATCATGATTACCATTGATAACGTTACCAAACGTTTCCAAACCCAAGATGGCAACTGGTTTACCGCGGTAGAACCGACATCGCTCACAATCCAACAAGGCGAGATCTTTGGCTTGATGGGTTATTCTGGCGCAGGCAAATCTACTTTGCTACGCTTGATTAATTTACTTGAACGCCCAGATAGCGGCACGGTCACCATTGATGGCAAGGAGCTGACCTCGCTGTCCACCCACGATTTGCGCCATGCCCGTCAAAATATCGGGATGATTTTTCAGCAGTTTAATCTGATGGCAAATCGCACGGTGGCACAAAACATTGCCTTTGCCCTAGAAATTGCCGGGTGGGAAAAAGCAGCCATCAAGCCGCGGGTGATGGAATGCCTTGAAATTGTCGATTTGGTCAATCGCGCCAACCACTATCCCGCCCAGCTCTCTGGCGGACAAAAACAGCGGGCAGGTATCGCACGGGCGTTAGCACCCAAGCCTCATGTAATGCTTGCCGATGAGCCTACCTCTGCACTCGACCCTGCGACGACCAAATCGGTGTTAGCCTGTCTCAAGGATATTAATGACAAGTTTAACGTCACTATCGTGATTGTGACCCATGAAATGTCCGTGATTCGCAAGCTGTGTAACCGCGTCGCCCTGCTTGATAAGGGCAGATTGCTTGAGGTCGCTGACGTACATTCGGGGCAAATTCATGCCACCACGCCGATTGGGCAGCTGCTGATTAGTGATGATTAACGGCGCACAAACATGGTCGATGGCTGGATAATCTTTTAAGTTTTAAATTGAATCGTTGGGTAATTTCATGGCAAATACATTAACTTGGCAAAGCGCGGTTGATAATCTTTTGGGGATGAAAGCAGAAATTTGGCAAGCGTTTTGGGAAACGCTGATTATGGTGGGTATCTCAACGGCTGCGTCAGTCATCTTTGGTACATTGCTCGGCGTCGCGCTATTTTTGACCAGTAAAAATCAGCTCGCCGACAATAAATCGCTGTATGCAGTACTTAGCAACTTTACCAATATCATGCGTGCTTTTCCGTTTGTGATTTTGATGATTGTGATTATTCCTGTCACTCGCCTCATTGTCGGTACCACCATTGGTCCAATCGCGGCATCGCTTGCTTTGAGTGTCGCCGGTATCTTCTACTTTGCTAGGCTCGTTGAGCAAAATCTGCGTGATGTGCCAAAAGGGATCATCGAAGCGGCGTTATCAATGGGTGCAAGTACTGGGACGATTATTCGTAACGTGTTATTGGTCGAGTCACGCTCAAGTTTGATTTTGAGTATTACCACCTTGATGATTAGTTTACTCTCTTATAGTGCGGCAGCAGGTATGATTGGGGGTGGCGGTCTTGGTGATTTGGCGATTCGTTATGGTTATAACCGCTATCAAAATGACGTGATGATTTTTATGGTGATTTTATTGGTGGTGATGGTGATTATCATCCAATCGGTTGGTAATATTTTGGCGCACCGTCTGGATAAACGTTAATTTTAGCTGATGGCGGTTTAAAAAATTGTTATTGATGGTTTTTCTAGGAATTATGAAAAAATTTCATATCCATAGGTTAACTCTCAATAACATTTTTTTTATGAATATGTTAAGGTAAGCTGATTGTTTTATCCGTTTATTTTTTCATTTTTGGAGGAAGGTATGAAATTAACGCATTTATCAAGCCATATCGCGCAGCTATTAGCAACTGTAGGGGTGGCAGGGATTGCCTTAGTCGGTTGTAGCAAACCTGAAAGCAAAACCGAAACCACAGCACAAGCCAGCACCACCACAACTACGACCACGACCACCGCAAGCTCAACGACTACCACAGCAGCGGTAAGCACAGGTATAGACCCGAACAAATCTGAAATTGTGATTGGTACTACTGTGGGCGACTTTGGTGACATGGTTAAAAACTCTGTAAAACCGCAGTTAGAAAAACAAGGCTATAAAGTCAGATTGGTTGAATTCTCTGACTATGTGCGCCCAAATAAAGCCTTAGCCGATGGCGATATTGATATCAACGTGTTCCAACACAAACCTTATCTCGACACCTTCAAAAAGGATAACAACCTAGATATCGTTGAAGCCTTCCAAGTGCCTACCGCACCGCTTGGCATCTATCCAGGTAAATTAAATGACCTAAAACAAGTCAAAGACGGTACCACCGTGGCTGCACCGAACGATCCAAGCAACTTTGCACGCGCGCTGGTAATGCTCAACGAACTAGGCTGGGTAAAACTTAAAGCCAATATCGACCCATTGACCGCATCAAAAAATGATATCGCAGAAAACCCAAAAAATATCAAATTGGTAGAGCTAGAAGCGGCACAATTACCACGTGCGCGCTCTGACGTTGACTTTGCAGTCATCAATGGTAACTATGCGACCAGCTCAGGTATCAAATTGACTGAAGCGCTGTTCCAAGAACCTAGCTATGCGTATGTCAACTGGTCAGCGATTCGCACCAAAGACAAAGACACACAATGGGTAAAAGACGTGACCAATGCGTATAATTCAGAAGAATTTAAACAATACGCCCACAAAACTTTCCCAGGTTACAAATACCCAGCTATCTGGGGTGAAAACCCTGCGACACCAGCAGCTGCCAGTGCAACCGCCTCTGCTGCCAAATAGTGGCATGATTGGCATAAAAAAAGAAGCATTAAGCTTCTTTTTTTTATGGTTAAAATTTATAGACAGAATGTTTTATGGTCAAAATGCGTTAATTGATTTTAAAACGCCTAAATTAACTGGAAATAATCTAAAAAATAATAAAGCGCGTTATTCTGTGAATAGTTTATCTTCAATACTGCGACGCATTTTTTGCCCCGCTTTAAAGGTAACAACGCGGCGCGCTGTGACATGAACCATCTCGCCAGTCTTTGGGTTGCGACCTGGACGTTGGCTTTTATCCTTAATCTCAAAGTTACCAAAACCCGATAGCTTGACTTGGTGACCTTTGATCAACGTCTCTGACAACTCTGAAAAAAAATTCTCCACAAATGCGCGGCTGTCTTGGCGCGTCATGCCCAAATTTTCCATCAAATGATTGATCATTTCTAATTTGGTTAAGGTTTTTCCTTCAACTTGCATATTCATTATCATACCCACCCTACTAAATGTTCCTATTCTAGCGATTCTAGCAAATACAGTCGATAGTTATTTTTACTTTAAAATCAAAGAAAAACATTGTATCGACTGTCATAATTTGCTAGTCCAAGATTACATACGTAGCGTTGCGTGATACTGCTCATGTAGCGCAGCGATGACAGCTTCCATTTGTGCATTAATACGCTCGTCAGAAAGCGTGGCTTCGACGTCTTGCCACACCAGTGCAAAAGCAAGCGATTGTTGGTTTTCAGGCAGGTTACTGCCAGCATATACATCAAACAACCACACATCTTTTAATAGCTCGCCCCCGACTTGTTTGATAGTATCCTTCATTGATTGCATAGCAATCGACTTATCTACCACTACAGCGATATCACGGCGTACTTGTGGGAATTTACTTGGCGTCATGATGGTCAATGCCTGCTGGTGCATGTCAATCACCGCCTGTATATTCAGCTGTGCCACCCAAGTGGTCGGCAAATCCAAGGCTTTGGCAATCTGTGGGTGCAACTGACCTAACCAGCCAATCACCTTGCCTTGATAGTGTACATCGGCACTTTGACCGGGGTGTAAAAACGGCTGCTCGCTACGTTGATAACGGATAGCAGACTGCGCAAACCGCGGAAAAACCGATTCGACGTCATTTTTTAGGTCGTAAAAATCCATCACACGATTGTCATGATGCTGCTCTGGATAGGTGCTGCCGACTGCCACCATCGCCAAAGTGTCAACTTGGTTTAAGCTTGCGATATCACTGCCATCAAAACGCAGACCCGTCTCAAACAGACGCACGCGGTTTTGTTGACGGTTTAAGTTATATTGCACACAAGGCAACAAACTAGACAGCAAGGTACGACGCATGACCGCTAAGTCACTTGAGATTGGATTGGCAAGCGCGAGTGGTGCAGCAAAATGCGCCCCATCAAACAAAGCTTCGACTTTGGCATCACTAAAACTAAAACTCACCGCTTCAAAATAACCTTGATTGACCAAGCTCATTTTTAAGTTATGCAAATCATTTTGGCGTTTATTGTCAAACAAGTTACTGGTAAACGCTGGCAGTTTGTTGGCAATATTGTTATAGCCGTAAATGCGGGCGATTTCTTCAATCAAATCTTCGGGCAAGGCGATATCAAAACGATGACTTGGCGGCGTGGCAACCAGATTTTCGCCTTGTAACTCGGTGCTGATTTGTAGACTATTTAGAATCTCAATGGCTTTATCTGTGGCGATATCCGCGCCTAACAATTTGTTGATACTGACAATCGGTAGCGTCACTGGCGTACGTTTTGGCAGTTCAGCAGTGTTTTCAACCAGCGTGATTTGACCGACCCTAACCTCACTTGAGCTATTGCCAAATGTCGCTAATAGACTGACCGCGCGGTCGAGTGCCAATTTTGGCAATTCAAAATCAACACCCCGCTCAAAACGCTGTGACGCATCGGTATGCAAGCCAAAACGGCGTGCTTTACCTGCAATCGCCAACTGTTTGAAAAATGCGCTCTCGATTACCACTCGGGTCGTGCTATCGGTCACTGCGGTGCGAAGCCCACCCATAATCCCTGCTAACGCAATGACGCCTTGTTCATCGGCAATCACCAGCTCATCACCTTGTAAGGTAATGGTTTGCTCATTTAAAAGCTCAAGGGTTTCGCCTTTTTGGGCATGGCGCACGATAATTGCGCCCACCAACTTGTCGGCATCAAACGCATGCAGCGGCTGACCGAGCTCAAGTAATACGTAATTGGTCACATCCACCAGTAAATTACGTGGCTTGACGCCTGAGGCATTTAGGGCTTGTTTCATCCAATCAGGTGATGGCGTCGTGCCTGTCAGTCCACTGACCAATTGCGCGTAATAACGCGGGCAGTCCGTGGTCTCTACGCTAACCGCTGGGCTATCGTTGTCAGTCACAGCTGCGGTGATGTGGTCAAAGGGCAGTTGAAACTCTAAATCATTGAGCACTGCAAGCTCACGGGCGATACCGCGCACACTAAAACAGTCGCCACGGTTTGGGGTGATTGAAATATCTAGCACATGATTGTCTAAGCCAAGATACGCTCGGATATCCATGCCAATCGGGGCGTCTTGTGGCAACAGTAGCAAGCCATCAACACCATCATCACAGTCAATCTCACTACCACCACACAGCATACCGTGCGATTCTACGCCGCGCAGTTTACCTTTTTTAATGTTAAAGGGTTCATCCCCTTGTGCGGGCGGCAGTTTGGCACCCACCAGTGCCACAGGCACACGCACGCCAGCGGCGACATTGGGCGCACCGCAAACGATTTGTAAGGGTGTTTCGCTATGCTCACCGACATTCACTTTGGCAACGCGCAATTTATCGGCATCGGGGTGTTGGGTGACGTCAATCACTTCACCGACCACCACACCACTAAAGTCTTTGGCGACTTTATCCAAGCTATCAAGCTCTAATCCTGCCATCGTCAGTTGTTCGCCAATTTGCTCAGCGCTTAAGTTTGGGTTTGCCCATTGGCGTAACCAGTTTTCGCTAATTTTCATTGTTTTCCCCTAAGCAAACTGCTTTAAAAATCTGACATCATTTTGATAGAACAAGCGTAAATCATTTACCCCATAATATAACATGGCAAAGCGCTCAATCCCCATCCCAAATGCAAAACCTTGGTATTTGGTCGGGTCAATACCGCTATCGGACAACACTTTTGGATGCACCATACCGCAGCCCATCACTTCTAGCCACTTGCCCCCACCTGCATAAGTATCGGCAAGGATATCCACTTCCGCAGACGGCTCAGTAAATGGAAAATACGATGGGCGAAAACGCACCGTGAGTTTGCGACCAAAAAACGCCTGCAAAAACTCATGAATCAAGCCTTTTAACTCAGCAAAATTAGTCGATTCGCTGACGTACAAACCTTCAAGCTGATGAAACATCGGTGAGTGCGTTTGGTCGCTGTCGTTGCGATACACACGTCCTGGGCAGATGATACGAATCGGCAGGTTGCCCTTTTCCATCGTGCGAATTTGCACCGAACTGGTATGGGTACGTAGCACATAATTGGCATTAAAATGCTGTTTTTCAAAATAAAAGGTATCGTGCATGGCGCGCGCTGGGTGATGGCTTGGAATATTTAGCGCTTCAAAGTTATAGTAGTCGCTCTCAACTTCAGGGCCTGTTGCGACTTCAAAGCCTGCTTGACGGAAAAACCCTTGCATACGCTCAGCGGTCATGGTGACAGGGTGCAAATTACCCGCTTGTTGTCCACGTGCTGGCAGGGTGATGTCAATGGATTCACTGGCAAGTTTGGCAGCCAAGGCTTTGGCTTCTAAATCGCTTTGCGCTTGTTGTAGGCTGTCATTGATTTGGGTACGTACTTGATGCAGCATGCCACCGATGGTCTTTTTACCGTCCGCATCGAGTCCGCCTAGCTGTTTCGACCAAGTGGTCAAATGGCTTTTTTTGCCCGTTAAAGTCACGCGGATGTTTTGTAGGTCTTGGGGGTTTTGTGCGGTGCTAATTAAGGCTTTGGCATCTTGAACAAATTGGGAAAATTGGTCTTGGGTGATATCGGTTAAATTTTCAGAATATTGGGTAAGTTTGTCAGTCGTTATTTCTGTCATGAGCGTTGCAATCTTGGTTATCAATAGTGATAGGCATTTTAACTAAAATATGGCGATAAAAAAAGCCATTAAGCTTGCACTTAATGGCTTTTTGAAAAATCGCTTTAAAACAAATTAAGCAGCCAGTGCTTGTTTTGCTTTTTCTGCCAATGCCGTAAAACCTTGCGCATCATGCATAGCGATGTCTGCTAATACACGGCGGTCGATTTCGATGCTAGCTTTTTTCAGACCGTTAATCATACGGCTGTAGCTTAAGCCATTTAAGCGCGCACCCGCGTTGATACGTGCAATCCACAGACGGCGGAATGAACGTTTTTTGTTACGACGGTCACGATACGCATATTGACCAGCTTTGGTAACTGCTTGTACAGCAACACGGAACACACGAGAACGCGCACCGTAATAACCTTTTGCACGAGCCAATACTTTTTTATGACGGCGATTTGCCTGTACACCACGTTTTACACGAGCCATAATTTACTCCTAAAGTTTTGTAATATCAGTTGATTGAGTACCTATAAATTATAGGTAAGGACACATACGGTAAACACGTTTCTCATCAGACACGTGTACCAATTTGCATCCACGTAATTGACGGATACGCTTAGGAGATTTTTTGGTCAAAATGTGGCGTTTGAATGCTTGTTTGCGTTTGATACCGTTACCAGTTTTTTTGAAACGCTTGGCAGCACCACGGCGAGTTTTTAATTTCATGATAGCCTCTTGTTCGTTTTTGACAGAGATTAAACATCTTTATCAAGTGAAGTTAACCTGTTTGTCAAAAAATCCTCATCACACTGGATTTTTTGCCTTGAGGTGGGAGGCGGTATTTTATCAAAAATCATTGGTGAATGCACGCTATTGTTAAAACTAATTTTTTCTTTGACATCCATGTTATTTATGCTACTTTAACATTTTTTACTAGGTTGTGTTGAACATTTAATATACAAAAGGACATAATGAGGAAATTTTGA